>NZ_JAPPVG010000009.1:0-108953 GCF_028680365.1 Pseudomonas sp. MIL19
CTCCCCATGTGAGAGTAGGTCATCGTCAAGCACCTACACCAAAACCCCCGATCAGGAAACTGGTCGGGGGTTTTACTTTGGGCACAGAAAATTAAGTCGCGCGGCCAAGCCTTGATAGGCAACCAAACTGTGCGTCGTTATCATGCGTGCCTTATTGCGTGGCGGAACTCAAATGCTTGCATTGTTAAGGCTTCTTCAAGATGGGCGCTTCCACTCTGGTGAGGCGCTCGGCGCGGCTTTGGGTGTTAGTCGTTCGGCAGTTTGGAAGCAGCTGCAGGTGCTTCAGGCCGAGTTGTCGCTGCCGGTACACAAGGTGCGTGGGCGCGGCTACCGGCTAGAAACTCCCTTGCAGTTGCTCGATGAGGATTGGCTGAATGCTCAAGTAGGTGCGCCGCAGTGGCACGCTTGCGTGATGCCAAGCGTCGATTCGACTAATGCAGAGGCGTTGCGTCTTCTTCCTTCGGCCGCCTCGCTACCGTTCTATGTGTTGGCTGAGCGGCAAACGAGTGGGCGAGGGCGGCGAGGGCGTAGTTGGATCAGTCCTTTCGGTGAAAACCTCTATTACAGCCTGGTCGTTCGTGTTGAGGGCGGTGTTCGTCAGCTTGATGGCATGAGTTTGGCTGTTGGCTTGGCGCTGCTCAATGTTATCCATTGCTTTGGTGTGACTGAGGCTGGGCTCAAATGGCCAAATGATGTGCTGGTTGGTGATCGTAAGCTGGCCGGTATTTTGTTGGAGCTCTCAGGGGACCCGGCTGATATTTGTCATGTGGTCATCGGCATCGGTTTGAATGTGAATATGCTTGTGTCTGAAGCGGGGGCTATTGGGCAGCCGTGGACGTCGATGCGTGCTGAGTTGGCGTGTCTGTTAAACCGAAATGAGCTAGTGACTGAGTTAAACAAGCAGCTGTCACGCTATCTAGACATACAGCGTCGGGATGGTTTCGCCGCATTACAGGATGAGTGGCACGCTAATCATCTATGGCAGGGTCGATCTGTTGCGTTAACGGCAGGCGCTGCTCCTGTGGAAGGAAAGGTTTTAGGGGTGGATCACTCGGGTGCCATTCGTCTAAGTGTTGATGGTGTTGAGCGTGTCTTTAGTGGTGGTGAGCTCAGTTTGAGGTTGCGTGATGATTCTTGAGCTCGACTGCGGTAATACGCTTATAAAGTGGCGTTTGCTTTGTGGCGACAGTGCTATGGCGATTGCCGGTGGGGTTTTTGAGTCGGATCAAGCGCTGATAGCTGTTGTGCGCGAGCAAAACGTGTTGTTGCGTGCCTGCCGTTTAGTGAGTGTGCGCAGTGATGAAGAAACGGCGCAGTTAATTGCGCTCATTGAGCAGGCCTTTGCTGTTGAGTGTCGGGTTGCGCGCTCCGCAACGTTTTTGGCGGGGGTGCGTAACGGTTATGGTCAATACCAGCGCCTTGGGCTTGATCGTTGGCTTGCTGTGGTGGGGGCCTATCAGCTGTCGCGCAAGGCTGCGTTGGTTATCGATCTAGGTACTGCGGTTACTTCCGATTTTGTAAGTATGGAAGGCGAGCACTTGGGTGGCTTTATTTGTCCAGGCTTGCCTTTGATGCGCACGCAGCTGCGTACCCATACGCGGCGGACTCGCTATAACAGTGAAGAAGCTACGCGTGCGCTCAAAGACCTGGTGCCGGGGCGCGCAACTGCAGAGGCTGTTGAGCGTGGTTGTGTGCTGATGCTGCGTGGGTTCGTCAGCACTCAAGTAGCTATGGCTGCAGAGTTCCTGGGGGAGGATTTTGATGTTTTCCTCACCGGAGGGGATGCGCCCTTGGTCGTCGATGTCGTGCCGGGTGTGCGGGTTGTACCGGATCTGGTTTTTATAGGCTTGGCGATCGCTTGCCCGGTCAATTGAGGTCATGCATGCGCTGGATGTTCTTGTGGTTCATTGTGCTGAATTTATTCTATTACGTTTGGCATCAGCAGCAGGCCCCGCTAAGGGTTACAGAGGTTGCTCCGCTCAATTTGGCGCAAGGCAGTAAGCGGGATATTCGTCTGCTGAGTGAGTCGAGTGCGCCGATACGACGAAATGTTGCCGAGGTTCAGCCGGTTGAGGCGGTGTGCTTGTTTCTTGGCGGTTTTGAGTCGAGAGCGGATGCGTCAGCGGTCGAGCAGCGGTTGCTGAGCCTGGATATTCAGTCGCGGGTGCAAAGTATGGATGCGGCGGGTGGTGTCGACTACTGGGTCTACCTGCCACCTTTGGCTTCACGGCAAGCTTCGCTGCGCCAGTTGCGTGAGCTGCAGGCGCGAAAAATTGACAGCTACATTATTACTCAGGGTGATCTGGCCAACGGCATATCGCTGGGCATCTTTCCGCGCAGTGATTCCGCGCAAAGTGTTATTCAGCGCTTGCAAAGCGCTGGTTATGAGCCATCGCTTCGCGAACTGACTCGTGCGCATCGCAGTTTTTGGGTGCGTATCTCCCCGCAAAGTAGGCGTTTGGCGGATGATTCCGTGCTGCAGCGTTTAGCTTTTGACTTCAATGGCTTAGAACAGCAAATAATGCCGTGCGAGGGGGTTGCAAGGGGGCTTTAGAATGCATAGAATGGCGCCCGCTCAGCAGGGTGGCGCTTACAAGTGCTCTGCAGAGTTGCTGTCAATGTAGCTAACCTCAGGTTTTATAATGAGAAATTGCTTGACAGTAGGTCGGCATCGAATGAGAATGCCGCCCCGTTTGGAGGGATTCCCGAGTGGCCAAAGGGATCAGACTGTAAATCTGACGTCATCGACTTCGAAGGTTCGAATCCTTCTCCCTCCACCAGATTTAGCAAGAGTTGTAGATTGAGCGGGTATAGTTTAGTGGTAGAACCTCAGCCTTCCAAGCTGATGATGCGGGTTCGATTCCCGCTACCCGCTCCAGTTTTACTGCTCTTGCGTCGTGTTTTGCTCATGTAGCTCAGTTGGTAGAGCACACCCTTGGTAAGGGTGAGGTCAGCGGTTCAAGTCCGCTCATGAGCTCCATAATAATAAAGGCAGATATGCAAGTATCTGCCTTTGTTTTATGGCGGTGATGCTGGGTCAATTCTTCTCTCGGAGGCAGTCAAAATGGCTAAAGAAAAGTTTGAGCGTAACAAGCCGCACGTCAACGTAGGCACAATCGGTCACGTTGACCACGGTAAGACCACGCTGACTGCTGCTTTGACTCGTGTCTGCTCTGAGGTTTTTGGCTCGGCGCGCGTTGATTTCGATAAGATCGACAGCGCTCCTGAAGAAAAGGCTCGCGGTATCACTATCAATACTGCGCACGTAGAGTATGACTCTCTGATTCGTCACTACGCGCACGTCGATTGCCCGGGCCACGCTGACTATGTGAAGAACATGATCACTGGTGCGGCGCAGATGGATGGCGCTATCCTGGTTTGCTCGGCCGCTGATGGTCCGATGCCGCAAACTCGTGAGCACATCTTGCTGTCCCGTCAGGTTGGTGTTCCGTACATCGTTGTCTTCCTGAATAAGGCTGACATGGTTGACGATGTCGAGTTGCTGGAGTTGGTTGAGATGGAGGTGCGTGACCTGCTCAGCACTTACGACTTCCCGGGTGACGATACGCCAATCATTATCGGTTCTGCGCTGATGGCGCTGAACGGTCAAGATGATAATGAAATGGGTACTACCGCTGTTAAGAAGCTGGTAGAGACGCTGGATACTTATATTCCTGAGCCGGTTCGTGCGATCGATAAGCCGTTCCTGATGCCGATTGAGGATGTGTTCTCGATCTCTGGTCGCGGCACTGTTGTGACTGGTCGTATCGAGCGCGGTATCGTCAAGATCCAGGAAGAAATCGAGATCGTTGGTCTGCGTGACACTATCAAGACGACCTGTACGGGTGTTGAGATGTTCCGCAAGCTGCTTGATGAAGGTCGTGCTGGTGAGAACTGTGGTGTACTGCTTCGTGGTACTAAGCGTGACGACGTTGAGCGTGGTCAGGTTCTGGTTAAGCCGGGTTCTGTTAAGCCGCACACTACCTTCACTGCTGAAGTATATGTGTTGGGTAAGGAGGAGGGTGGTCGTCATACTCCCTTCTTCAAGGGTTATCGTCCTCAGTTCTACTTCCGTACAACTGACGTGACGGGTAACTGCGAGTTGCCGGAAGGCGTTGAGATGGTAATGCCAGGTGACAATGTGCAGATGACAGTCACGCTGATCAAAACCATCGCAATGGAAGAAGGTCTGCGTTTCGCCATTCGTGAGGGCGGTCGTACCGTCGGCGCTGGCGTCGTAGCAAAGATCATCGCTTAATCGATTGATCTGTTTTAGTCAGGCCGGCATAATGGTCGGCCTGATTCAGTTTTTAGGTCAGTAGCTCAATTGGCAGAGCGACGGTCTCCAAAACCGTAGGTTGGGGGTTCGATTCCCTCCTGACCTGCCATATTCAAATGAATTTGGCGCGTCTTTTTACAGGATACTAGTAGATGAATGTTAAGGCTGAAGCCAAAGACTCGCGCTTTGATCTAGTGAAGTGGCTCCTGGTCGCTGCTCTAGTGATTGCAGGTGTGGTCGGTAATCAGTACTTCTCTGCTGAGCCTATCTTGTATCGTGTTCTGGCGCTGCTGGTGGTTGCCGCGGTTGCTGGTGTGATTGCTTTGCAGACATCAAAAGGCCAAGCCTTTTGGGTGCTGGCAAAAGAAGCGCGCGTTGAAATTCGTAAGGTCGTTTGGCCTACTCGTCAGGAAACCACGCAGACAACATTGATTGTTGTGGCTGTTGTTCTGGTTATGGCGTTGATGTTGTGGGGGCTTGATTCCCTGCTTGGTTGGCTTGTTTCGTTGATTGTCGGTTAAAGGTGTCCCGTGGCTAAGCGTTGGTACGTTGTGCATGCTTACTCGGGTTACGAGAAGCATGTGATGCGCTCGTTGGTCGAGCGTGTGAAGCTCGCTGGTATGGAAGATGTTTTTGGCGAAATTCTGGTCCCTACTGAAGAAGTAGTCGAGATGCGGAATGGTCAGAAGCGCAAGAGCGAGCGCAAGTTTTTCCCAGGTTATGTCCTGGTGCAGATGGAAATGAGTGAGGCGACTTGGCATTTGATCAAGAATACGCCTCGCGTCATGGGCTTCATCGGTGGTACCGCTGATAAGCCGGCGCCAATCACTGAGAAAGAAGCTGAGGCTATCTTGCGTCGTGTGGCTGATAGTGGTGATAAGCCGAAGCCTAAGACGTTGTTCGAGCCGGGTGAGATGGTGCGCGTGACTGATGGTCCGTTTGCCGATTTCAGTGGTGTGGTTGAAGAAGTTAATTACGAGAAAAGCCGTATCCAGGTAGCTGTGACTATTTTTGGTCGCTCTACCCCGGTAGAGCTGGAGTTCAGTCAGGTCGAAAAGGCGTAACTGAAATAAGCATCCCTTACCCCGCAGCCCTGGGCTGCGGGGTTTTGTCGTCACTGGGATAAACAGGTAATAACTGGGGAGCCGCAAGGCGTTAGAACCCAATATTGGAGTAGCTCATGGCTAAGAAAATTACGGCTTATATCAAGCTGCAAGTAAAGGCTGCGCAAGCCAACCCGTCGCCACCCGTCGGTCCAGCTCTGGGTCAGCACGGCGTGAACATCATGGAGTTCTGTAAGGCGTTCAATGCCCGTACTCAGGGTATCGAGCCAGGCCTGCCGACTCCAGTGATCATCACTGTATATAGCGACCGTAGCTTCACCTTTGAAACCAAAAGCACCCCGGCTGCCGTTCTGTTGAAGAAGGCTGCTGGTCTGACTAGCGGTTCGGCTCGTCCGAACACCGTTAAGGTCGGCACTGTGACTCGTGCTCAGCTGGAAGAGATCGCCAAGACTAAGCAGTCTGATCTAACTGCCGCTGATATGGACGCGGCTGTGCGTACTATCGCCGGCTCCGCTCGCAGCATGGGCCTCAACGTGGAGGGTGTGTAATGGCTAAGTTGACTAAGCGTCAAAAGGCGATCGCTGAGAAAGTTGAAGCTGGTAAGGCTTATAACTTTGTTGAAGCAGCTGCTCTGCTGGCTGAGCTGTCGGCCGTCAAGTTCTCTGAGTCGGTAGATATCGCCGTCAACCTTGGTGTTGATCCGCGTAAATCTGACCAGGTTGTTCGTGGCGCTACTGTGCTGCCGAATGGCTCGGGCAAAAGCGTTCGCGTTGCCGTGTTCACCCAGGGTCCAGCTGCTGAAGCCGCTCTGGCTGCCGGCGCTGACCGCGTAGGTATGGACGATCTGGCTGCCGAAATGAAAGGCGGCGACCTGAACTATGACGTAGTAATTGCTTCCCCGGATGCAATGCGCGTTGTTGGTCAGCTGGGTCAAGTGCTCGGCCCGCGTGGTCTGATGCCAAACCCGAAAGTCGGTACCGTGACGCCTGACGTTGCGACTGCTGTGAAGAATGCCAAAGCTGGTCAAGTGCGTTTCCGTACTGACAAGAACGGCATCATCCACGGTTCTGTTGGCAAGGTTGGCTTTGACGCTGAGAAGCTCAAGCAGAACGTTGAAGCGCTGATTTCTGACCTTAAGCGTCTGAAGCCATCGACTTCGAAAGGTATCTACGTTAAGCGCGTAACCCTGAGCACCACTATGGGCCCAGGTTTGATCATTGATCAAGGCTCGCTGGACGCGTAACACATAGAGGTGGCGCGAGTGATTGCGCCGTTTCGACATTTTGGGGTCCCTGCTTTGCGGGGGCTATCCAAGACCGTAGGTGGCGCAAGTCTTAAACTTAAAGCCTACGCAGATGGTGCTCCCGGTTCCTTACCGAATCAGACACCAAAACGACATCGGGCTTCGGCCAGATGAAACGGTAACAAGCAGGAGTTAAACCCGTGGCAATTAAACTCGAAGACAAGAAGGCCATCGTCGCTGAAGTCAACGAGGCTGCCAAAGTCGCTCTGTCCGCTGTTGTGGTTGATGCCCGCGGTGTGACTGTAAGCGCTATGACCGGACTCCGTAAAGAGGCCCGCGAGGCTGGTGTATACGTGCGTGTTGTACGTAATACCCTGCTCAAGCGCGCTGTTGAGGGCACTGATTATGCTGTCCTCAATGACGTGTTCAAAGGCCCGACCCTGATTGCATTCTCCAAGGAACATCCGGGCGCTGCTGCTCGTATTTTCAAAGAGTTCGCAAAGGGTCAGGATAAGTTCGAGATTAAGGCAGCTGCGTTTGAGGGCAAGTTCCTCGCAGCAAACGAGATCGACGTGTTGGCTTCGCTGCCAACTCGCGACGAAGCCATTGCGAAGCTGATGAGCGTGATTCAAGGCGCTACCAGCAAGCTGGCTCGTACTCTGGCGGCCATTCGCGACCAGAAAGAAGCTGCTGCTGCCTAAGGCATCGTCAGCTCTTTCAAAATCATATGTTTAATTTGATGGCTGCGTAGGCTGTCACCCCAATACAGGATTTAAAGTCATGTCTCTGACTAACGAGCAAATCATCGAAGCAATCGGCCAGAAAACTGTTCTGGAAGTTGTTGAGCTGATCAAAGCAATGGAAGAAACCTTCGGCGTTACCGCTGCTGTTGCCTCTGCTGGCCCAGCTGCTGCTGCCGCTGTTGTTGAAGAGCAAACCGAATTCAACGTGATGTTGCTTGAAGCCGGCGAGAAGAAAGTAAACGTGATCAAGGCAGTTCGTGAGCTGACCGGTCTGGGCCTGAAAGAAGCCAAGGCTGTTGTTGACGGCGCTCCTGCCATGGTTCTGGAAGCTGTTGCGAAAGACGCAGCTGACAAAGCCAAGGCTACCTTGGAAGAAGCTGGCGCCAAAGTCGAGCTCAAGTAAGCGACGACCTTGCGTCTACAGCCCGAGCGACTCGCGTAAGGCTGATGGCTGGTGGCTTTTGCCACCGGCCTTTTTCCGTTCTAGGTCGGCTAATCGTAGGCTGGCCTGGGGCGTGAAAACCCCGCCCGAAGTGGCGGCGCAAACTTAGGGTTTGCAAGAGTTTCTGGCAACTCCCGTCGGAGGGGCCAAATAAGCAGGTGACCAAGCTGGGGAACGCTGATGGCTTACTCATATACTGAGAAAAAACGTATCCGCAAGGACTTTAGCAAGTTGCCGGATGTCATGGATGTGCCTTATCTCCTGGCCATCCAGCTGGATTCGTATCGCGAATTCCTGCAGGCAGGAGCGACCAAGGACCAGTTCCGCGACATTGGCCTGCATGCGGCCTTCAAGTCTGTTTTCCCGATCATCAGCTATTCCGGCAATGCTGCTCTGGAGTATGTCGGTTATCGCCTGGGCGAGCCGGCTTTTGATGTCAAGGAATGTACGCTGCGTGGCGTAACCTACGCCGTGCCGTTGCGAGTCAAAGTCCGTCTGATCATTTTCGACAAAGAGTCGTCGAATAAAGCGATCAAGGACATCAAAGAACAAGAAGTGTACATGGGCGAAATTCCGCTCATGACCGAGAACGGTACCTTTGTTATTAACGGTACCGAGCGCGTTATCGTTTCCCAGCTGCACCGTTCCCCAGGCGTGTTCTTCGACCACGACCGTGGTAAGACGCACAGCTCGGGCAAGCTGCTGTACTCGGCGCGCATCATTCCTTACCGCGGCTCCTGGTTGGACTTTGAGTTCGATCCGAAGGACGCCGTGTTCGTGCGTATCGACCGTCGTCGCAAGCTCCCAGCTTCCGTGCTGTTGCGTGCACTGGGCTACAGCACAGAAGAAGTGCTGGACGCGTTCTATGCGACCAACGTGTTCCACGTTAAGGGCGAAACCCTCAACCTGGAATTGGTCCCGCATCGCCTGCGCGGTGAGATTGCTGTCTTGGATATCCTGGACGACAAAGGCAAGGTCATCGTTGAGCAAGGCCGTCGGATTACCGCGCGCCACATTAACCAGTTGGATAAGGCAGGTATTACCGAGCTGCAAGTACCGATTGATTACCTGATCGGTCGTACCTCGGCTAAGGCTATCGTGCATCCGGCTACCGGCGAAATCATCGCTGAGTGCAACACCGAATTGAGCGTCGAGATCCTGGCCCATGTGGTTAAGGCTCAGGTTGTACGCATCGAAACGCTGTACACCAACGACATCGATTGCGGTCCGTTCATCTCCGATACCTTGAAGATCGACAGCACCACCAATCAGTTGGAAGCGCTGGTCGAGATTTACCGCATGATGCGTCCTGGCGAGCCGCCAACCAAGGATGCAGCCGAGACCCTGTTCAACAACCTGTTCTTCAGCCCAGAGCGTTACGATCTGTCGGCTGTAGGTCGGATGAAGTTCAATCGTCGTATCGGTCGTACCGAGATCGAAGGTTCGGGCGTGCTGAGCAAAGAAGATATCGTTGCGGTCCTCAAGACCCTGGTCGATATCCGTAACGGCAAAGGCATCGTCGATGACATCGACCACCTGGGTAACCGTCGTGTTCGCTGCGTTGGCGAGATGGCCGAGAACCAGTTCCGCGTTGGCCTGGTACGTGTAGAGCGTGCGGTCAAAGAGCGTCTGTCGATGGCTGAAAGCGAAGGCTTGATGCCGCAGGACCTGATCAACGCCAAGCCGGTCGCGGCTGCCGTTAAAGAGTTCTTCGGTTCCAGCCAGCTTTCGCAGTTTATGGACCAGAACAACCCGCTCTCCGAAATCACCCACAAGCGCCGTGTTTCGGCTCTTGGCCCGGGCGGTCTGACACGTGAGCGTGCTGGCTTCGAAGTCCGTGACGTACACCCGACTCATTACGGCCGCGTGTGCCCGATCGAGACGCCTGAAGGTCCGAACATTGGTCTGATCAACTCGTTGGCAGCCTATGCGCGCACCAACCAGTACGGCTTTCTTGAGAGCCCGTACCGTGTGGTGAAAGACACCCTGGTGACTGACGAAATCGTCTTCCTGTCCGCCATTGAAGAGGCCGATCACGTGATCGCCCAGGCTTCGGCGACCATGAACGACAGCGGTCAGCTGGTTGATGAGTTGGTGGCCGTACGTCACCTCAACGAATTCACCGTTAAAGCGCCTGAAGACGTCACCCTGATGGACGTATCGCCCAAGCAGGTAGTTTCGGTTGCTGCTTCGTTGATTCCGTTCCTCGAGCACGACGACGCCAACCGTGCGTTGATGGGTTCGAACATGCAGCGCCAAGCTGTACCGACACTGCGTGCTGACAAGCCGCTGGTAGGTACCGGTATGGAGCGCAACGTAGCGCGTGACTCCGGCGTTTGCGTCGTGGCACGTCGTGGCGGTGTGATTGATTCGGTTGATGCCAGCCGTGTGGTAGTTCGCGTCAATGACGACGAAGTTGAAACTGGCGAAGCCGGTGTCGACATCTACAACCTGACCAAATACACCCGTTCCAACCAAAACACCTGCATCAACCAGCGTCCGCTGGTGAGCAAAGGTGACAAGGTTGAGCGCAGCGACATCCTGGCCGACGGCCCGTCCACCGATATGGGTGAACTGGCTCTGGGTCAGAACATGCGCGTCGCGTTCATGCCGTGGAACGGTTACAACTTCGAAGACTCCATCTGCCTCTCTGAGCGCGTGGTGCAAGAAGATCGTTTCACCACCATCCACATTCAGGAACTGACCTGTGTGGCGCGTGATACCAAGCTTGGTTCGGAAGAAATCACTTCCGACATCCCGAACGTTGGTGAGTCCGCACTGAACAAGCTGGACGAAGCAGGCATCGTGTATGTCGGTGCTGAAGTCGGCCCTGGCGACATTCTGGTAGGTAAAGTGACGCCGAAAGGCGAAACCCAGCTGACCCCAGAAGAGAAGCTGTTGCGTGCGATCTTCGGTGAGAAGGCGTCTGACGTTAAAGACACTTCCCTGCGTGTGCCGACTGGCACCAAAGGTACCGTTATCGACGTGCAGGTCTTCACCCGCGACGGCGTTGAGCGTGATGCGCGCGCCCTGTCGATCGAGAAGAGCCAGCTCGATGAGATCCGTAAGGACCTCAATGAAGAGTTCCGCATCGTTGAAGGTGCCACCTTCGAGCGTCTGCGTTCTGCTCTGGTGGGTAAGAAAGCCGAAGGCGGCGCTGGCCTGAAGAAGGGCGCAGAAGTCACCGACGAGTTCCTCGACGGCCTCGAGCACGGCCAGTGGTTCAAACTGCGTATGGCTGATGATGCGCTGAACGAGCAGTTGGAAAAGGCTCAGGCCTATATCTCCGACCGCCGTCACTTGCTCGACGACAAGTTCGAAGACAAGAAGCGCAAGCTGCAGCAGGGCGATGACCTGGCACCAGGCGTACTGAAGATCGTCAAGGTTTACCTGGCTATCCGTCGTCGCATCCAGCCGGGTGACAAGATGGCTGGTCGTCACGGTAACAAGGGTGTGGTCTCGGTGATCATGCCGGTTGAAGACATGCCGCACGACGTCAACGGTACGCCGGTCGACATCGTTCTCAACCCGCTGGGCGTACCGTCGCGTATGAACGTTGGGCAGATCCTCGAAACTCACCTTGGCCTCGCGGCTAAAGGCCTGGGCGAGAAGATCAACCGCATGCTCGAAGAGCAGCGCAAGGTCGCCGAGCTGCGTAAGTTTATGCAGCAGATCTACAACGAGATTGGCGGTCGTCAGGAAAGCCTGGATGAACTGAGTGATCAGGAAATCCTGCGTCTGGCGCACAACCTCAAAGGCGGTGTGCCGATGGCCACGCCGGTGTTTGACGGCGCCAAGGAAACTGAGATCAAGGCCATGCTCAAGCTGGCAGATCTGCCAGAGAGCGGTCAGATGCAGCTGGTTGACGGTCGTACCGGCAACTTGTTCGAGCGTCCGACCACCGTTGGCTACATGTACATGCTGAAACTGAACCACCTGGTGGACGACAAGATGCACGCGCGTTCCACGGGTTCCTACAGCCTGGTTACTCAGCAGCCGCTGGGTGGTAAGGCGCAGTTCGGTGGTCAGCGCTTCGGGGAGATGGAGGTCTGGGCATTGGAAGCCTATGGCGCCGCCTACACCCTGCAGGAAATGCTGACCGTGAAGTCGGACGACGTGAACGGCCGTACCAAGATGTACAAAAACATCGTGGACGGTGATCACCGTATGGAGCCGGGCATGCCCGAGTCCTTCAACGTACTGATCAAAGAGATCCGTTCGCTGGGTATCGACATCGATCTGGAAACCGAATAACACGTGACGCGAATCGAGAGCGTGGCTGTATAGCCCGCTCTCTGCTCCGCCAGGAGGAAAGGCCTTGAAAGACCTACTGAATTTGCTGAAAAACCAGGGTCAAGTCGAAGAGTTCGACGCAATCCGTATTGCGTTGGCGTCGCCTGAGATGATCCGTTCGTGGTCGTTCGGTGAAGTTAAAAAGCCGGAAACCATCAACTACCGTACGTTCAAGCCTGAGCGTGACGGCCTGTTCTGCGCCAAGATCTTTGGCCCAGTAAAGGATTACGAGTGCCTGTGCGGTAAGTACAAGCGCTTGAAGCATCGCGGCGTAATCTGCGAGAAGTGCGGCGTTGAAGTGGCCCTGGCCAAGGTTCGTCGTGAGCGCATGGCGCACATCGAACTGGCTTCGCCGGTTGCCCACATCTGGTTCCTCAAGTCGCTGCCAAGCCGTATCGGTTTGCTGATGGACATGACCCTGCGTGATATCGAACGCGTTCTCTACTTCGAGAGCTATGTCGTTATCGATCCGGGCATGACCACCCTTGAAAAAGGCCAGCTGCTGAACGACGAGCAGTACTTCGAAGCCCTCGAAGAGTTCGGTGATGACTTCGACGCCCGCATGGGTGCTGAAGCCGTTCGCGAACTGCTGCACGCGATCGACCTGGAGCACGAGATTGGCCGTCTGCGCGAAGAAATTCCGCAAACCAACTCGGAAACCAAGATCAAGAAGCTGTCCAAGCGTCTGAAACTGATGGAATCTTTCCTCGGTTCGGGCAACCTGCCTGAGTGGATGGTGTTGACCGTTCTGCCGGTTCTGCCGCCAGATCTGCGTCCGCTGGTTCCGCTCGACGGTGGCCGCTTCGCGACTTCGGATCTCAACGATCTGTATCGCCGCGTGATCAACCGTAACAACCGCTTGAAGCGCCTGCTGGATCTGTCCGCGCCGGACATCATCGTGCGCAACGAAAAGCGCATGCTGCAAGAAGCGGTCGACGCCCTGCTCGACAACGGCCGTCGCGGTCGCGCCATCACTGGCTCGAACAAGCGTCCGCTGAAGTCGCTGGCCGACATGATCAAAGGTAAGCAAGGTCGCTTCCGTCAGAACCTGCTCGGTAAGCGCGTGGACTACTCCGGTCGTTCCGTTATTACCGTGGGTCCGACCCTGCGTCTGCACCAGTGCGGTCTGCCGAAGAAGATGGCTCTCGAGCTGTTCAAGCCGTTCATTTTCGGCAAGCTGGAAATGCGTGGTCTGGCGACCACCATCAAGGCTGCCAAGAAGATGGTCGAGCGTGAGCTGCCAGAGGTTTGGGACGTTCTCGCCGAAGTGATTCGCGAACACCCCGTGCTGCTCAACCGTGCGCCGACCCTTCACCGTCTGGGCATCCAGGCGTTTGAGCCGGTTCTGATCGAAGGTAAAGCGATTCAGCTGCACCCGCTGGTCTGCGCCGCGTACAACGCCGACTTCGACGGTGACCAGATGGCCGTGCACGTTCCGCTGACCCTCGAGGCTCAGCTCGAAGCGCGCGCGCTGATGATGTCGACCAACAACATCCTGTCGCCTGCCAACGGTGAGCCGATCATCGTACCGTCCCAGGACGTGGTTCTGGGTCTGTACTACATGACCCGTGAAGCCGTGAACGCCAAGGGCGAAGGTCGTGTATTTGCCGACCTGCAGGAAGTTGACCGGGTGTTCCGTGGCGGTGAAGCCTCGCTGCATGCGCGGGTAAAAGTGCGCATCAACGAAACCATCAAGGAAAAAGACGGCTCGATCACCAAGAACACCCGCATCGTCGACACCACTGTCGGCCGCGCGCTGCTGTTCCAGATCGTACCGGCCGGCCTGTCGTATGACGTGGTCAACCAGTCGATGAAGAAGAAGGCGATCTCCAAGCTGATCAACCAGTGCTACCGCACCGTTGGCTTGAAAGACACCGTGATCTTCGCTGACCAATTGATGTACACCGGTTTTGCCTATTCGACCATCTCGGGTGTGTCGATCGGTGTGAACGACTTCGTCATCCCGGATGAGAAGGCGCGCATCATTGACGCCGCCACCGACGAAGTTAAAGAGATCGAATCGCAGTACGCCTCCGGCCTGGTCACCCAGGGCGAGAAGTACAACAAGGTGATCGACCTCTGGTCCAAGGCCAACGATGAAGTCTCCAAGGCGATGATGGCCAACCTCTCGAAAGAGGCGGTTGTTGATCGCGAAGGCAAGACTGTCGAGCAAGAGTCCTTCAACTCGATGTACATGATGGCTGACTCCGGTGCGCGGGGTTCTGCTGCGCAGATCCGTCAGCTCGCCGGTATGCGTGGTCTGATGGCCAAGCCGGACGGCTCGATCATCGAAACGCCGATCACCGCGAACTTCCGAGAAGGTCTGTCGGTTCTGCAGTACTTCATCTCTACTCACGGTGCGCGTAAAGGTCTGGCGGATACCGCACTGAAGACCGCGAACTCCGGTTACCTGACTCGTCGTCTGGTGGACGTGGCGCAGGATCTGGTCGTGACTGCAATCGATTGCGGTACCGAGCATGGTCTGCTGATGACGCCGCACATTGAAGGCGGTGACGTTGTAGAGCCGCTGGGTGAGCGTGTACTGGGTCGTGTTATCGCCAAGGATGTATCGAAGCCGGGCAGCGATGAGGTCATCGTTCCGGCCGGTACCCTGGTTGACGAGCAGTGGGTTGAGTTCATCGAGCGCAACAGCATCGACGAGGTGATCGTGCGTTCGCCGATCACCTGTGAAACCCGCTACGGCATCTGCGCCAAGTGCTACGGTCGCGACCTGGCTCGTGGTCACCAGATCAACATCGGTGAAGCGGTCGGTGTTATCGCTGCCCAGTCGATCGGTGAGCCGGGTACCCAGCTGACCATGCGTACGTTCCACATCGGTGGTGCGGCAAGCCGTACTTCGGCTGCCGACAGCGTCCAGGTGAAAAATGGTGGTGCTGTGCGTCTGCACAACCTCAAGCACGTCGAGCGTCTGGACGGCAACCTGGTCGCGGTATCGCGTTCCGGCGAGCTGGCGATTGCCGACGAGTTCGGTCGTGAGCGTGAGCGCTACAAGTTGCCTTACGGTGCTGTTATCTCCGTGAAGGAAGGTGACAAGGTCGACGCTGGCGCCATCGTTGCCAAGTGGGACCCGCACACCCACCCGATCGTGACCGAAATGAAAGGTACCGTGACCTATGTGGGCATGGAAGAAGGCATCACCATCAAGCGCCAGACCGACGAACTGACCGGTCTGACCAACATCGAAGTCCTCGATCCGAAGGATCGTCCGGCTGCCGGCAAGGACATCCGTCCTGCGGTGAAGATGGTTGGCGAAGATGGCAAGGATCTACTGCTGCCAGGTACTGACGTAATGGCTCAGTACTTCCTGCCGGCTAACGCCCTGGTGGGTGTGGCGAACGGTGCGAAGATCGCGATCGGTGATGTTATCGCGCGTATCCCGCAAGAAACGTCGAAGACCCGTGACATCACCGGTGGTCTGCCGCGTGTTGCCGACTTGTTCGAAGCCCGTCGTCCGAAAGAAGCGTCGATCCTGGCGGAAATCAGCGGCACCATCTCGTTCGGTAAAGAGACCAAAGGCAAGCGCCGTCTAGTCATCACGCCGACCGATGGTAGCGATCCGTACGAAGAGCTGATCCCGAAATGGCGTCACCTGAACGTGTTCGAGGGTGAGCAGGTCAACAAGGGTGAGGTTATCTCCGACGGTCCGAGCGATCCGCACGACATCCTGCGTCTGCTGGGCGTCAGCGCGCTGGCCAAGTACATCGTCAACGAGATCCAGGACGTATACCGCCTGCAGGGCGTGAAGATCAACGACAAGCACATTGAGACCATCCTGCGCCAGATGCTGCGTAAGGTCGAAGTGGCTGAGTCGGGCGACTCCAGCTTCATCAAGGGCGATCAGATGGAACTGACCGCGGTGCTGGGCGAAAACGAGCGTCTGGCTTCAGAAGACAAGTTCGTCGCCAAGTACACCCGCGTATTGCTGGGTATCACCAAGGCGTCGCTGTCCACCGAGTCGTTCATCTCGGCGGCCTCCTTCCAGGAAACCACTCGCGTTCTTACCGAGGCGGCGGTGACTGGCAAGCGCGACTACCTGCGTGGCCTGAAAGAAAACGTGGTCGTGGGTCGTCTGATCCCAGCCGGTACCGGTCTGGCTTACCACGCTGAGCGTAAGCGCAAGCGTGAAGCTGACAAGCCGGTACGGGTTAGCGCCAGTGAAGTGGAAGCGGCACTGACCGAAGCGCTGAACTTTAGCGGCAATTAAGTACAAAGCCTCGCTACTTCGGTAGCTGGGCTTTGTCTTGACTGGGGCGGTGAGTCTCATTAGACTCATGCACCCCTAAATTTGGCAGGGCACGTGCTCTGCCATTTTGTTTAGTAGGGTAATAGCGTCGCAAGACAACAGTGGAGCTTAAGATGGCAACTATCAACCAGCTGGTACGTCAGCCGCGTAAGCGTATCGTCGAGAAATCCGACGTGCCTGCGCTGCAGAACTGCCCGCAGCGTCGTGGTGTGTGCACTCGCGTGTATACCACTACGCCGAAAAAACCTAACTCGGCACTGCGTAAAGTATGCCGTGTGCGCCTGACCAACGGTTTCGAGGTTTCCTCGTACATCGGTGGTGAAGGTCACAACCTGCAAGAGCACAGCGTCGTACTGATCCGTGGCGGTCGTGTAAAAGACTTGCCAGGTGTTCGTTACCACACTGTGCGCGGTTCGCTGGATACCTCCGGCGTTAAAGACCGTAAGCAGGGTCGTTCGAAGTACGGTACCAAGCGTCCGAAGTAATCGGTGCTTGTACTGAAAAACGAGTTTCTATTTTTCTGAGTCGATAAGAGTAAGGTCGGGCATCCATCCTTAGCGGGTGCAGTCCCGGGCTAACCTGAAGACCGTTTGAGGGCTTATCAAATGCCAAGACGTCGTGTAGCAGCCAAGCGCGAAGTGCTTGATGATCCAAAGTACGGAAGCCAAATCCTGGCCAAGTTCATGAACCACGTGATGGAGAGCGGTAAGAAAGCCGTTGCCGAGCGTATCGTTTATGGCGCCCTGGACAAGGTTAAAGAGCGTAAGAACAGCGATCCCCTGGAAATCTTCGAGAAAGCTCTCGACGCCATCGCTCCGCTGGTCGAAGTGAAGTCGCGCCGTGTAGGCGGTGCTACTTACCAGGTTCCGGTCGAAGTTCGTCCGTCCCGTCGTAATGCGCTTGCCATGCGTTGGTTGGTAGATTACGCCCGTAAGCGTGGCGAGAAGTCTATGGCTCTGCGCTTGGCTGGCGAGTTGCTGGATGCCGCTGAAGGCAAAGGTGCTGCAGTTAAGAAGCGTGAAGACGTGCACCGTATGGCTGAGGCCAACAAGGCTTTCTCGCACTACCGCTTCTAATTTTTGCGCTTCTAAATTTGCGAGGGCTTTATGGCTCGTATTACCCCGATTAGCCGCTACCGTAATATTGGTATCTGCGCCCACGTGGACGCCGGTAAGACCACTACTACAGAGCGTGTCCTGTTCTATACAGGCAAAAGCCACAAAATGGGCGAGGTGCATGACGGCGCCGCGACCACAGACTGGATGGTGCAGGAGCAGGAGCGTGGTATTACCATTACTTCTGCTGCTATCACCGCCTTCTGGAAAGGTTCCGAGAAGCAGTACAAAGACGAGCATCGCTTCAACGTTATCGATACCCCTGGCCACGTAGACTTCACCATTGAAGTTGAGCGTTCGCTGCGTGTACTCGACGGTGCTGTCGTTGTGTTCTGCGGTACTTCGGGCGTTGAGCCTCAGTCGGAAACCGTATGGCGTCAGGCCAACAAATACGGCGTTCCGCGTCTTGTTTACGTAAATAAGATGGACCGTGCCGGTGCTGACTTCCTGCGTGTAGTTGAGCAGATCAAAAAGCGTCTGGGTCACACCCCAGTGCCGATCCAGCTGGCTATCGGTTCTGAGGACAACTTCCAAGGCCAGATCGATCTGATCAACATGCAGGCTGTTTACTGGGACGACGCTAACAAGGGTACCGTCCCTGTTCGCAAGGATATCCCGGCTGAGCTGTTGGCAGACGCTGAGAAGTGGCGCAGCAACATGGTTGAGGCTGCGGCCGAAGCCAATGAAGAACTGATGAACAAGTACCTCGAGGGTGAAGAGCTCACCATCGCGGAAATCAAGGGCGCTCTACGTCAGCGTACTATCGCTGGTGAAATCGTTCTGGCTGTTTGCGGTTCTTCGTTCAAGAACAAGGGTGTTCCCCTGGTTCTCGACGCTGTTATCGACTTCCTGCCTGCGCCTAGCGATATTCCAGCCATCAAGGGTACTGACCCGGATGACGAGACTATCGAGTTGGAGCGTCATGCTACCGACGACGAGCCGTTCTCGGCGCTGGCGTTCAAGATCGCTACTGACCCATTCGTGGGTACTTTGACCTTCGTCCGTGTTTACTCGGGCGTGTTGAACTCCGGTGACGGCGTGATCAACTCGGTTAAGGGCAAGAAAGAGCGTGTGGGTCGTATGGTGCAAATGCACGCAAACGCCCGTGAAGAGATCAAAGAAGTTCGCGCTGGTGACATCGCGGCGTTGATCGGCATGAAGGACGTCACCACCGGTGAGACTTTGTGCAACGCTGACAAGCCAATCATCCTGGTTCGCATGGACTTCCCGGAGCCGGTTATTTCGGTTGCCGTAGAGCCTAAGACCAAGGACGATCAGGAAAAAATGGGTATTGCACTGGGCAAGCTTGCTCAGGAAGATCCATCTTTCCGCGTCAAAACCGATGAAGAGACAGGTCAGACGATCATCTCCGGCATGGGTGAGTTGCACCTGGATATCCTGGTCGACCGCATGCGCCGCGAGTTCAACGTTGAAGCCAACATCGGTAAGCCTCAGGTTTCCTATCGTGAGCGCATCACGAAGAATTGCGAAATCGAAGGCAAGTTCGTTCGTCAGTCCGGCGGTCGTGGTCAGTTTGGTCATTGCTGGGTGCGCTTCTCGCCTGCCGATGAAGGCCAGGAAGGTCTGCAGTTCGTCAACGAGGTTGTGGGCGGTGTGATTCCTAAGGAATACATCCCGGCTATCCAGAAGGGTATCGAAGAGCAGATGAAGAACGGTGTTGTTGCCGGCTATCCGCTGATCGGCCTGAAGGCTACCGTGTTCGATGGTTCTTACCATGACGTCGACTCTAACGAGATGGCGTTCAAGGTGGCGGCTTCGATGGCAACCAAGCAGCTGGCCCAGAAGGGCGGCGGTGAGTTGCTCGAGCCGATCATGGCGGTAGAAGTTGTTACCCCTGAAGACTATATGGGTGACGTGATGGGCGACCTTAACCGCCGTCGCGGCATGATCTTGGGTATGGAAGACACGGTCTCCGGTAAGGTTATTCGCGCCGAAGTTCCGCTGGGTGAGATGTTCGGTTATGCAACCGACGTTCGTTCCATGTCTCAGGGTCGCGCAAGCTACTCTATGGAATTCAAAAAATACAATACAGCTCCGTCGCATATCGTCGAATCTGTAACCAAAAAACAAGGCTGATTCAGCCCTTTAGGCAAGGAGTTAATTGTCGTGGCTAAAGAAAAATTTGATCGTTCCCTACCGCACGTCAACGTTGGCACCATCGGTCACGTTGACCATGGTAAAACCACGCTGACTGCAGCGTTGACCCGTGTTTGCTCCGAGGTTTTCGGCTCGGCTGTTGTTGACTTCGACAAGATCGACAGCGCGCCAGAAGAAAAAGCTCGTGGTATCACCATCAACACCGCGCACGTTGAGTACAACTCGAACATCCGTCACTACGCTCACGTTGACTGCCCAGGTCACGCTGACTATGTGAAGAACATGATCACCGGTGCTGCGCAGATGGATGGCGCTATCCTGGTTTGCTCGGCCGCTGATGGTCCGATGCCGCAAACCCGTGAGCACATCCTGCTGTCCCGTCAGGTTGGCGTTCCGTACATCGTGGTCTTCCTGAACAAGGCTGACCTGGTAGACGACGCTGAGCTGTTGGAGCTGGTGGAAATGGAAGTGCGCGACCTGCTCAGCACTTACGATTTCCCAGGTGATGACACTCCGATCATCATCGGTTCCGCGCGTATGGCGCTGGAAGGTAAAGACGACAACGAAATGGGCACCACTGCCGTTCGTAAGCTGGTTGAAACTCTGGACAGCTACATCCCAGAGCCAGTTCGTCTGACCGACAAGCCATTCCTGATGCCAATCGAAGACGTATTCTCGATTTCGGGTCGTGGTACCGTTGTGACTGGCCGTATCGAGCGTGGCATTGTTCGCGTTCAAGATCCGCTGGAAATCGTTGGTCTGCGTGACACCACCGTCACCACCTGTACTGGTGTTGAGATGTTCCGCAAGCTGCTCGACGAAGGTCGTGCTGGTGAGAACTGCGGCGTTTTGCTGCGTGGCACCAAGCGTGACGACGTTGAGCGTGGCCAGGTTCTGGTCAAGCCAGGTTCGGTTAAGCCGCACACCACCTTCACTGCCGAAGTGTATGTGTTGAGCAAAGAAGAAGGCGGCCGTCACACTCCGTTCTTCAAAGGCTACCGTCCTCAGTTCTACTTCCGTACAACTGACGTAACTGGTAACTGCGAACTGCCGGAAGGCGTTGAAATGGTAATGCCAGGTGACAACATTCAGATGACTGTCACTCTGATCAAGACCATCGCAATGGAAGAAGGTCTGCGTTTCGCCATTCGTGAAGGCGGTCGTACCGTCGGCGCCGGCGTCGTAGCCAAAATCATCGCGTAAGTGATGATTTAAGAAAAGCCTCCGCTTGCGGGGGCTTTTTTATTGGGTTGACACCTGCTAGGGGCGTCTATAGAATAACGCCTCCTTTTAACGGGCGTATTGCGCTCGTTGGGAATAGCAGCTTGGAATCTGAGGTCAAAATGCAAAACCAACAAATCCGTATTCGGTTGAAGGCTTTTGACCATCGCCTGATCGATCAATCTACCCAGGAAATCGTGGAAACCGCGAAACGTACTGGTGCTCAGGTGCGTGGTCCTATTCCTCTGCCTACCCGCAAAGAGCGGTTCACCGTACTGACCTCGCCACACGTCAACAAAGACGCGCGTGATCAGTTCGAGATCCGTACTCATAAGCGTGTTCTGGACATCGTCCAGCCAACGGATAAAACCGTTGACGCGCTGATGAAGCTTGATCTTGCGGCTGGTGTGGAAGTGCAGATCAGCCTCGGCTAAGACCGCTTTAGGTTTTAGTCGTGTAACGCTCTGAAATGGGCGGCCATAGCGGGTGAAAGCCCCGTACACTCATGAGGTTACAACATGACTATTGGTGCAGTCGGACGTAAGTGCGGTATGACCCGCATTTTCACCGAAGAAGGTGTCTCCATTCCGGTTACGGTCATTGAGATCGAACCGAATCGCGTCACTCAGTTTAAAACTGAAGAGACCGATGGCTATCGTGCAGTGCAAGTCACTGTCGGTGAGCGTCGCGCTTCTCGTGTCAGCAAGGCGCAAGCCGGTCACTTCGCTAAGGCGAATGTCGCGGCAGGTCGTACTGTTATGGAGTTCCGTCTTGAAGAAGGCGAGTACCAGGCAGGTGATCTGATCAACGCTGAAATATTCCAAGCTGGTCAACTGGTGGATGTCACCGGTCAGTCCAAAGGTAAAGGCTTTGCCGGTACCATCAAGCGTTGGAACTTCCGCGGCCAAGACAACACTCACGGTAACTCCGTGTCCCACCGTGTTCCGGGTTCCATTGGCCAGTGCCAGACTCCGGGTCGCGTATTCAAGGGCAAGAAAATGTCCGGTCACATGGGTGCTGAGCGCGTGACTGTGCAGTCCCTAGAAGTAGTGCGCGTCGATGCTGAACGCAACCTGCTGCTGGTCAAGGGTGCCGTTCCTGGCGCTACTGGCGGCAACCTGGTTGTCCGTCCGGCAGCCAAGGCTCGCGGTTAAGGGGAAGCTGACATGCAATTAAATGTAAATGGCGCTCAAGCAATCGAAGTATCCGAAGCCACTTTTGGCGGCGCATACAACGAGACCCTGGTTCACCAAGCAGTTGTGGCCTACATGGC
The DNA here is from genome assembly GCF_028680365.1 of Pseudomonas sp. MIL19. Taxonomy (NCBI): domain Bacteria; kingdom Pseudomonadati; phylum Pseudomonadota; class Gammaproteobacteria; order Pseudomonadales; family Pseudomonadaceae; genus Pseudomonas; species Pseudomonas sp. MIL19. The sequence continues at coordinate 22,056 of NZ_JAPPVG010000009.1, forward strand.
CGGCGGCCGTCAGGGCAGCAAGCAGCAGAAGACTCGTTCCGACGTATCCGGTGGCGGTAAGCGCCCATGGCGTCAGAAGGGTACCGGTCGTGCTCGTGCAGGTACCACTCGTGGTCCGATCTGGCGTGGCGGTGGTGTAACCTTCGCGGCTCGTCCGCAGAATCACGATCAAAAGCTGAACAAGAAGATGTATCGCGCGGCTATCCGCTCGATTCTTGCTGAGCTGGTTCGCACTGATCGTATGATCGTTGTCGAGGACTTCAGTGTTGAAGCGCCGAAGACTAAAGATCTGCTGAACAAGTTGAATGGCATGGGCCTGACCGACGTACTGATCGTGTCCGATGCTATCGATGAAAATCTGTACCTGGCTGCACGTAACCTGCCGCACGTTGAAGTTCGCGATGTGCAGGGTTCCGATCCAGTCAGTCTGATCGCGTACGAGAAGGTGTTGGTTACCGTATCTGCCGTGAAGAAATTCGAGGAGCTGCTGGGATGAACCAGGAACGCGTATTTAAAGTGCTGCTTGGCCCGCACATCTCCGAGAAGGCAACACTTCTGGCTGATAAAAAAAGCCAATTCGTTTTCAAGGTTGCAATTGATGCAACCAAGCTGGAAATCAAGAAGGCCGTCGAAAGCCTGTTCAGTGTGAACGTTGCTGCTGTCAATACCGTGAATGTTCTCGGTAAGACTAAGCGCACCGCTCGTGGTCTGGGCAAGCGTAACGACTGGAAGAAAGCGATCATTTCGCTTGAGCCAGGCCAAGATCTCGATTTCGCCAGCAGTGCTGAGTAAGGAAGGGGTGCATCATGGCAATCGTTAAATGCAAACCGACTTCCCCTGGCCGCCGTTTTGTGGTCAAGGTGGTCAATCAGGAGCTGCATAAAGGCGCTCCTTACGCTCCGCTGCTTGAAAAGAAGTCGAAGACTGGCGGTCGTAACAACAATGGTCGTATTACCACCCGTCATATCGGTGGTGGCCACAAGCAGCATTACCGTCTGGTCGATTTCCGTCGCAACGACAAAGATGGCATTCCAGCCACTGTCGAGCGTATTGAATACGATCCAAACCGTACTGCGCACATCGCGCTGATGCTTTATGCAGATGGCGAGCGTCGCTACATCATCGCCCCTAAAGGCGTGAGCGCTGGCGATCAGCTGATTGCGGGCATCATGGCTCCGATCAAGCCGGGCAACAGCATGCAACTGCGTAATATTCCAGTTGGTAGCACGGTGCACGGTATCGAGTTGAAGCCGGGTAAAGGCGCACAAATCGCACGTTCCGCTGGTGCTTCGGCTCAGCTGATTGCGCGTGAGGGTGTCTACGTGACCCTGCGTCTGCGTTCCGGTGAAGTGCGTAAAGTCCTGGCTGAATGCCGTGCGACCTTGGGCGAAGTCTCGAACTCCGAGCACAGCCTGCGTTCGCTGGGTAAAGCTGGTGCTAAGCGCTGGCGTGGCGTTCGCCCAACCGTTCGTGGTGTTGCCATGAACCCGGTTGACCACCCACACGGTGGTGGTGAAGGTCGTACCTCTGGTGGTCGTCATCCGGTGTCTCCATGGGGCTTCCCGACGAAGGGCGCGAAGACTCGTGGTAACAAACGCACCGACAACATGATCGTCCGTCGTCGCAAGTAAATAGAGGGATACGACAGTGCCACGTTCTCTGAAAAAAGGTCCTTTTATTGATCTTCACCTACTGAAGAAGATCGAAGTGGCGGTGGAAAAGAACGATCGCAAGCCGGTGAAAACCTGGTCGCGCCGTTCGATGATCCTGCCGCAAATGGTCGGTCTGACCATCGCTGTACATAACGGTCGTCAACATGTCCCAGTTCTTGTGAACGAAGACATGGTCGGTCACAAACTGGGCGAATTTGCCGGCACTCGTACCTATCGTGGGCACGTGGCTGACAAGAAAGCCAAGCGTTAAGGGGTAGGGAAATGGAAGTAGCCGCTAAGTTGTCGGGCGCTCGCATCTCCGCCCAGAAAGCCCGCTTGGTCGCCGACCAGATCCGCGGGAAGAAGGTGGGCGAAGCGCTCAACCTCCTGGCTTTCAGCAGTAAGAAAGCCGCCGAGATCATCAAGAAAGTGCTGGAGTCGGCTGTAGCCAACGCCGAGCACAACGAAGGCGCAGACGTTGATGACTTGAAGGTCAGTACCGTTTTCGTCAACGAAGGGCGTTCGCTGAAGCGCATCATGCCGCGTGCCAAAGGCCGCGCTGATCGCATCGTCAAGCGGTCTTGCCATATCACTGTCAAGGTTGCGGACAAGTAACGGAGTCGATCAGATGGGTCAGAAAGTACATCCCATTGGCATTCGCCTGGGAATCGTCAAGGAGCACACCTCCGTCTGGTACGCCAGCGGTCGGACTTATGCGGACTATTTGTTCGCTGATCTGAAGGTGCGTGAGTATCTCCAAGACAAACTAAAAAGCGCGTCCGTAAGCCGTATCGACATTGCTCGCCCGGCTCAGACTGCACGTATCACCATACACACTGCTCGTCCCGGTATCGTTATCGGTAAGAAAGGTGAAGATGTTGAGAAGCTGCGTCAGGACCTGACCAAGCAAATGGGTGTGCCTGTGCACATCAATATCGAAGAGATCCGTAAGCCGGAACTCGACGGTATGCTGGTTGCGCAGAGCGTAGCTCAGCAGCTGGAGCGTCGTGTGATGTTCCGTCGCGCTATGAAGCGCGCTGTACAGAACGCCATGCGTATTGGTGCCAAGGGCATCAAAATCCAAGTGAGCGGTCGTCTCGGCGGTGCTGAAATTGCACGTACCGAATGGTATCGCGAAGGTCGTGTGCCGTTGCACACCCTGCGTGCTGATATCGACTATGCCACGTACGAAGCGCACACCACTTATGGTGTGATCGGTGTCAAGGTTTGGATCTTCAAAGGCGAAGTAATTGGTGGCCTTAAAGAAGAACTGAAACCACAAGCACCTGCGCCTCGTAAAAAAGCTGCTAAGTAAGGGGTACGCCAAATGTTGCAACCAAAGCGTACGAAGTTCCGTAAGCAGATGACCGGCCACAACCGTGGTCTGGCTCAGCGCGGTAGCAAAGTCAGCTTCGGCGAGTTCGCGCTGAAGTCTGTTGCCCGCGGTCGTCTCACCGCCCGTCAGATTGAGTCCGCTCGTCGTGCTCTGACTCGTCACGTTAAGCGTGGCGGGAAAATCTGGATTCGCGTTTTCCCGGACAAGCCTGTTACCAAGAAGCCTCTCGAAGTGCGGATGGGTAAAGGTAAGGGTAGCGTTGAATATTGGGTAGCTCAGATCCAGCCAGGCAAAGTCCTGTATGAGATCGAAGGCGTTTCCGAAGAGTTGGCGCGTGAGGCTTTTGCCCTGGCTGCTGCAAAGCTGCCGCTCGCCACCACTTTTGTTAAGCGGACGGTGATGTGATGAAGGCGAATGAACTTCGTGAAAAATCAGCACAGCAGCTGAACGAGCAACTGCTCGGCCTGCTGCGCGACCAGTTCAATCTGCGTATGCAGAAAGCAACTGGCCAGTTGGGGCAGTCTCACCTGCTCTCGCAAGTTAAGCGCGACATCGCTCGTGTGAAAACTGTGCTCAACCAGCAGGCAGGTAAGTGATCATGGCTGAAGCCGAAAAAACAGTCCGTACGCTGACCGGCCGTGTCGTCAGCGACAAGATGGACAAGACCATCACCGTATTGATCGAGCGTCGCGTTAAGCACCCGATCTACGGCAAATATGTCAAGCGTTCGACCAAGCTGCACGCGCACGACGAAACCAATCAGAGCAAGATCGGCGACAAAGTTTCCATTCGTGAAACGCGTCCCGTAGCCAAGACTAAGTCTTGGGCGCTGGTTGAGATCCTCGAACGCGCAGTGGAAGTCTAAGGGCTAAGGGTCGGAGAAATTATATGATTCAGACTCAATCCATGCTCGACGTCGCTGACAACAGCGGTGCTCGTCGCGTTATGTGTATCAAGGTGCTTGGTGGTTCCCACCGTCGTTACGCTGGCATCGGCGATATCATCAAGGTGACCGTTAAGGAAGCAATTCCTCGCGGTAAAGTGAAGAAAGGCCAAGTGATGACTGCTGTAGTAGTCCGCACTCGTCACGGTGTTCGTCGCCCTGATGGCTCGATCATTCGCTTCGATGGCAACGCTGCTGTTCTGCTGAACAACAAGCAAGAGCCAATTGGCACTCGTATTTTTGGGCCAGTGACTCGTGAGCTTCGTAATGAGAAGTTCATGAAGATCGTCTCGCTCGCCCCTGAAGTGCTCTAAGGAGATCCGACATGCAAAAGATTCGTCGTGACGACGAGATCATCGTGATCGCCGGTAAAGACAAAGGTAAGCGTGGCAAGGTGCTGAAGGTGCTCGCTGACGACCGTTTGGTCGTTGGTGGGATCAACCTGGTGAAGCGCCATACCAAGCCGAACCCGATGTCGGGCGTTCAGGGCGGTATCATCGAGAAAGAAGCGCCTCTGCACGCTTCTAACGTTGCCATTTTCAATGGCGAAACCAGCAAGGCTGACCGCGTTGGTTTCAAAGTTGAAGACGGTAAGAAAATTCGTGTCTTCAAGTCGACCCAAAAAGCGGTTGATGCTTGAACACTGCTAGGTAGAAGACCATGGCACGACTAAAAGAGATTTACCGGAAAGAAATCGCGCCGAAGCTTAAGGAAGAACTTAAGCTCGCGAACGTGATGGAAGTTCCGCGCATCACCAAGATCACCCTTAACATGGGCCTGGGCGAAGCAATCGGTGACAAGAAAATCATCGAGCACGCTGTAGCCGACCTGGAAAAGATCACCGGTCAGAAAGTCGTTGTGACTTATGCCCGTAAGTCGATTGCAGGCTTCAAGGTTCGTGAGGGCTGGCCGATTGGCGTCAAAGTTACTCTGCGTCGCGAAAAGATGTATGAGTTCCTGGATCGTCTGCTGTCTATCTCCCTGCCGCGCGTGCGTGACTTCCGCGGCCTGAATGCCAAGTCCTTCGATGGTCGTGGCAACTACAGCATGGGCGTTAAAGAGCAGATCATTTTCCCGGAAATTGACTACGACAAGATCGACGCTCTGCGTGGTTTGGACATTACCCTGACCACCACCGCTCGTTCGGATGATGAAGGTCGCGCCTTGTTGCGTGCTTTCAAATTCCCGTTCCGCAACTGATTGGAGTTGGATCATGGCCAAAACCAGCATGAAAAACCGTGAGCTGAAGCGTCAGCAAACGGTAGCAAAGTACGCTAAGAAGCGTGCTGAGCTGAAAGCTACCATCGCCGATCTGAACGCCAGTCCAGAAGCGCGTTGGGAAGCTCAGGTGGCGCTGCAGAAGCAGCCGCGTGACGCGAGCGCTTCGCGCCTGCGTAATCGCTGCCGCATTACCGGTCGTCCGCACGGCGTTTATCGCAAGTTCGGTCTGTCGCGTATCAAGCTGCGTGAAGCTGCAATGCGTGGTGATGTACCAGGTCTGGTTAAAGCCAGCTGGTAAAAAGCAGAGCCGGCCTAGTGCCGGCTTTGTCTTATCTGTGAATCAAGCCCCTTTGGGGCTTGATTCATTTTTGATCAGTCTCTAGAATGCTCGGCTCGCCTGAGCCTGGCTTGATTTTTTCAAGAATTCTCAGCGACTGTAGCCGCAAGGCTAATTCTTTTTGTATCAGGAGCGTCTAGCCCATGAGTATGCAGGACCCGTTAGCGGACATGCTAACTCGTATCCGTAATGCCCAGATGGCTGAAAAGTCCGTCGTAAGCATGCCGTCTTCCACGTTGAAGGTGGCTGTAGCCAAAGTTTTGAAAGACGAAGGTTATATTGCGGGTTATCAGATCAGCGGTGAAGTTAAGCCGCAGCTGTCCATCGAGCTGAAGTACTTCGAAGGCCGTCCGGTTATCGAAGAAGTTAAGCGCGTAAGCCGCCCAGGCCTTCGCCAATATAAATCCTCTGATGATCTGCCGAAAGTTCGTGGCGGTCTCGGGGTTTCCATCGTCTCCACCAATAAAGGTGTGATGACGGACCGCGCTGCGCGCGCTGCCGGTGTCGGCGGCGAAGTGCTTTGCACAGTGTTCTAAGGGGGGAATAAGCATGTCTCGCGTTGCTAAGAACCCCGTTACGCTGCCAGCTGGTGTTGAGGTCAAACTCGCCGGCCAACAGCTTTCGGTAAAGGGTGCCAAGGGCACTCTCGAACTGAATGTTCACTCGTCCGTTGAAGTCCTGCATGAGGCCGGTGAGCTGCGTTTCGCTGCTCGCAATGGTGATCAGCAGACTCGCGCCATGGCCGGCACTACTCGTGCTCTGGTCAACAATATGGTGATCGGCGTCCACGCTGGCTTTGAGCGTAAGCTTCAATTGGTCGGCGTTGGTTACAAGGCGCAAGCCAAAGGTCAGGTGTTGAGCCTCTCTCTGGGCTACTCCCATCCGATTGAGTACGAATTGCCGGAAGGCATCGTGGCTGAGACTCCCAACCAGACCGAGATCCTGATCAAGGGTACGGACAAGCAAGTGGTTGGTCAGGTCGCTGCGGAGATTCGTGACTTCCGTCGTCCTGAACCTTATAAGGGCAAAGGTGTTCGTTACGCTGACGAAGTCGTCCGCCGTAAAGAAGCCAAGAAGAAGTAGGGCATAGCAAATGACCGACAAAAAAGTTACTCGACTGCGTCGCGCTCGCAAAGCACGCCTGAAAATGCACGAGCTAGAAGCTGTGCGTCTCTGCGTGTATCGCTCTTCGCAGCACATCTATGCCCAGGTCATTTCGGCCGACGGCAGCAAGGTTCTGGCCAGTGCCTCTACCTTGGACAAAGCACTGCGTGACGGCGCCACTGGCAACGTTGACGCGGCCAAGAAAGTTGGCGAGCTGGTTGCCGAGCGTGCGAAAGCCGCTGGTGTAACTCAGGTTGCATTCGACCGTTCTGGCTTCAAGTACCACGGCCGCGTCCAGGCGCTGGCTGATGCTGCTCGTGAAGGCGGGCTGGAGTTCTAAGTTATGGCAAATAACGACCAAAAGCGCGACGAAGGCTATATCGAGAAGCTGGTACAGGTAAACCGCGTTGCTAAAACCGTTAAAGGTGGCCGTATCTTCACTTTCACCGCGTTGACCGTGGTGGGTGATGGTAAGGGTCGCGTCGGTTTTGGCCGTGGCAAGTCCCGTGAAGTGCCAGCTGCCATCCAGAAGGCGATGGAAGCTGCTCGTCGCAACATGATCCAGGTAGACCTGAACGGTACCACCTTGCAGTACGCCATTAAGTCTAACCATGGCGCTTCTAAGGTGTACATGCAGCCTGCTTCTGAAGGTACCGGTATCATTGCCGGCGGCGCTATGCGTGCTGTTCTGGAAGTGGCTGGTGTGCAGAACGTTTTGGCTAAGTGCTACGGCTCGACTAACCAAGTAAACGTGGTTTACGCCACTTTCAAAGGTTTGAAAGCAATGCAGTCGCCAGGTTCTATTGCGGCTAAGCGTGGCAAGAGCGTCGAGGAGATTCTCTAATCATGGCTACCGTAAAAGTTACGCTGATCAAAAGCATGACCGGCCGTATCCCCAACCATAAACTTTGCGTTAAAGGTTTGGGTCTGCGTCGCATCGGTCACACCGTAGAAGTTTTGGATACTCCCGAGAATCGCGGGATGATCAACAAGGCTTACTACATGCTGCGAGTCGAGGGTTAATACATGTACCTGAACGATCTGAGTCCTGCGCCGGGTTCCCGTCGCGAGAAGCACCGTCCGGGCCGTGGTATCGGTAGCGGTTTGGGTAAGACTGGTGGCCGTGGCCACAAAGGTCAAACCTCCCGTTCCGGTGGCACCATTGCTCCGGGTTTCGAAGGCGGTCAGCAGCCTCTGCACCGTCGTCTGCCAAAGTTCGGTTTCGTTTCTTTGAAAGCTATGGACCGTGCGCAAGTGCGTACTTCCGAGCTGAATAAAATCGAAGGCGGCATTGTTACTCTGCAGTCGCTGAAGGATGCCAACCTGATCAACCAAAACGTACAGCGTGTGAAAGTCATGCTGTCCGGTGAAGTTACTCAGGCAGTCACCCTTAAAGGTATCGCCGTCACCAAAGGTGCGCGCGCGGCTATCGAAGCAGCTGGCGGTAAGTTCGAGGAATAAATGGCTAAGCAAGGTGCTCTCTCAGCGCTCAGCAATGGCGGGTTATCCGAGCTCTGGGCTCGTCTGCGCTTTCTGTTAATGGCGATTATCGTCTATCGGATAGGTGCACACATCCCGGTTCCCGGTATTAATCCTGATCGGCTGGCGGACCTGTTTCGACAGAATGAGGGGACCATTCTTAGCTTGTTCAACATGTTTTCCGGCGGCGCGTTGGAGCGCATGAGCATATTTGCACTGGGGATCATGCCGTATATTTCGGCGTCGATCATCATGCAGCTCATGACAGCTGTTAGCCCGCAGTTGGAGCAGTTGAAGAAGGAAGGTGAAGCTGGCCGTCGTAAGATTAGCCAGTACACCCGCTACGGCACCCTCGTCCTGGCTATTGTCCAAGCAGTCGGCATGTCCGTCGGGTTGGCCAGTCAGGGCGTAGCGTTTACGGTCGATTTCGGCTTCCACTTCGTTGCAGTCACCACGTTTGTGGCGGGTGCGATGTTTATGATGTGGCTGGGCGAGCAAATCACTGAGCGTGGTGTTGGCAACGGTATTTCGATGCTGATCTTTGCAGGCATCGTGGCCGGTCTGCCGTCGGCGATTGGGCAGTCTTTCGAGTCTGCTCGTCAGGGTGATATCAATATCTTTGCCTTGATCGCCATCGGTTTGCTGGCAGTAGCGATTATCGGTTTCGTGGTGTTCATTGAGCGTGGTCAGCGTCGCATTGCGGTGCATTACGCCAAGCGTCAGCAGGGCCGCAAGGTCTTTGCTGCGCAGACAAGCCACTTGCCGTTGAAGGTGAATATGGCAGGGGTTATCCCGGCTATTTTCGCCAGCAGCCTTCTGTTATTCCCGGCTTCGCTGGGTGCCTGGTTTGGTCAGTCTGAGGGTATGGGCTGGCTGCAGGATATTTCACAGGCTATCGCTCCTGGTCAGCCGTTGAACATTTTGCTGTTTAGTGCAGGGATCGTATTTTTCTGCTTCTTCTATACAGCGCTGATGTTCAACCCGAAAGACGTAGCGGAGAACCTGAAGAAGTCCGGTGCCTTTATTCCCGGTATCCGTCCAGGCGAGCAGTCGGCGCGCTATATCGATGGCGTGTTGACGCGTTTGACCATGTTCGGTGCTCTGTACATGACGGCCGTATGCTTGTTGCCCCAGTTTCTGGTGGTGGCTGCCAACGTACCGTTCTATCTTGGCGGGACTTCGTTGCTGATCGTGGTAGTGGTTGTGATGGACTTCATGTCGCAAGTACAATCGCACCTCGTTTCGCACCAGTACGAATCCCTGATGAAGAAAGCCAACCTGAAGGGCTACGGCAGCGGCATGCTGCGCTGAAGTCCATAAGGTTCGAGGAGTTGGTGATGAAAGTTCGTGCATCGGTGAAAAAGCTGTGCCGTAACTGCAAAATTGTTCGTCGCGAAGGTGTTGTTCGCGTTATTTGCAGTGCGGAGCCGCGTCACAAGCAGCGCCAAGGCTGATTGTGAAGAAGTGATAAGCCCGGCAGCTAGTGCGCTGCCGGGTTGATTATTTGTTTTTACAGCGTTAATATCTCGCGCCCTATTTCTTGGCTTCCGGGGCGTAGGTAGCTGTCAATTGGAGTTCCACTGAATGGCCCGTATTGCAGGCGTTAACATTCCGGATAACAAGCACACTGTTATCTCGTTGACCTACATCTATGGTGTTGGTCGCACTACTGCACAGAAAGTCTGTGCTGCCGCCGGCGTTAATCCGGCTGCAAAAATCAAAGATCTCTCTGATGAGCAGATCGAGCAGCTGCGTGGCGAAGTAGCCAAGGTGAATACCGAAGGCGACCTGCGTCGTGAAGTGAACATGAAAATCAAGCGTTTGATGGACCTGGGTTGCTTCCGTGGTCTGCGTCATCGTCGCGGTCTGCCGGTTCGCGGTCAGCGTACCAAGACCAACGCGCGTACCCGTAAGGGCCCGCGTAAGCCGATCCGCAAGTAATCGCATTCGCGCATCGACAGGAATTTAGTCATGGCAAAACCTGCTGCTCGTACTCGTAAGAAAGTCAAAAAGACAGTGGTTGATGGCATCGCCCACATCCACGCTTCGTTCAACAACACAATCGTGACCATTACTGACCGTCAGGGCAATGCTCTGTCCTGGGCTACCTCTGGTGGTTCGGGTTTCCGCGGCTCGCGTAAAAGCACCCCGTTCGCCGCCCAGGTGGCTGCAGAACGTGCTGGTCAAGCTGCGCTGGAATACGGCCTGAAGAACCTCGACGTTAACGTTAAGGGTCCCGGTCCGGGTCGTGAGTCCGCTGTCCGTGCTTTGAACGGCTGTGGTTATAAGATCGCCAGCATCACCGATGTGACGCCTATCCCGCACAACGGGTGCCGTCCTTCGAAGAAGCGTCGCGTGTAATCAGGAGACAGTGAGAAATGGCTCGTTACATTGGTCCCAAATGCAAACTGTCTCGTCGTGAAGGCACAGATCTTTTCCTGAAAAGCGGTGTACGCGCTCTGGAATCGAAGTGCAACATCGAAGCAGCCCCAGGTATTCACGGTCAGCGTCGTGGTCGTCAGTCCGACTACGGTACTCAGCTGCGTGAAAAGCAAAAAGTTCGTCGTATCTACGGTGTGCTTGAGCGTCAATTCAGCGGTTATTACAAAGCAGCTGCCGGCAAGAAAGGCGCTACTGGTGAGAACCTGCTGCAACTGCTCGAGTGCCGTCTGGATAACGTGGTTTATCGTATGGGCTACGGCTCTACTCGCGCTGAATCCCGTCAGCTGGTATCGCATAAGTCGATCAGCGTAAACGGCAATACTGTAAACGTTCCGTCCTACCAGGTTAAAGCTGGCGACGTCGTTGCAGTTCGCGAGAAGGCGAAGAATCAGCTGCGCATTGTTCAAGCTCTCGAGCTGTGTGCTCAGCGTGGCCGCGTTGAATGGGTAGATGTAGACACTGAGAAAAAGTCTGGCGTTTTCAAAAGCGTTCCGGCTCGCAGTGATCTCTCCGCCGACATCAACGAAAGCCTGATTGTCGAGCTCTACTCCAAGTAAGGGCTAGAAAATAGGTGCATCCATGCAGATTTCGGTAAATGAGTTCCTGACCCCCCGTCACATTGATGTGCAGGTGGTCAGTCCGACCCGCGCCAAGATCACTCTCGAGCCTCTCGAGCGTGGCTTTGGCCACACCCTGGGCAACGCGCTGCGACGCATCTTGTTGTCCTCTATGCCTGGCTGTGCAGTAGTTGAGGCCGAGATTGACGGTGTACTCCATGAGTACAGCGCCATCGAAGGTGTTCAGGAAGATGTCATTGAAATCCTGCTCAACCTGAAAGGTCTGGCTGTCAAACTGCACGGTCGTGACGAAGTGACACTGACTCTGGCGAAGAAGGGCTCGGGCGTAGTTACCGCTGCCGATATTCAGCTGGATCACGATGTCGAAATCGTCAATGGCGACCACGTAATCGCCAATATGGCTTCCACTGGCGCGCTGAACATGAAGCTGACCATCGCTCGTGGTCGCGGCTATGAGCCGGCTGACGCTCGTCAGAGCGATGAAGATGAAAGCCGCAGCATTGGTCGCTTGCAGCTGGATGCTTCGTTCAGCCCGGTACGCCGTGTGTCGTATGTGGTGGAAAACGCTCGTGTTGAGCAGCGTACTAACTTGGACAAGCTGGTTATCGACCTAGAGACCAACGGTACTCTGGATCCTGAAGAGGCTATTCGCCGCGCTGCAACCATCCTGCAACAGCAGCTGGCTGCGTTCGTCGACCTCAAAGGTGACAGTGAGCCTGTTGTTATCGAGCAGGAAGACGAGATCGATCCGATCCTTCTGCGTCCGGTTGATGACCTGGAATTGACTGTTCGTTCGGCTAACTGCCTCAAGGCAGAAAACATTTACTACATCGGTGATCTGATTCAGCGCACCGAAGTGGAACTGTTGAAAACGCCGAACTTGGGCAAGAAGTCCCTGACTGAAATCAAGGATGTTCTGGCTTCTCGCGGTCTTTCCCTCGGTATGCGCCTCGACAACTGGCCGCCGGCAAGTCTGAAGAAAGACGATAAGGCGACTGCCTGATCGTCATCATCACCGAACGTGAGTTTGGTAAGGAATTGAACCATGCGTCATCGTAAAAGTGGCCGTCACCTCAGCCGCACCAGCGCACACCGCAAGGCCATGTTCCAGAACATGGCGGTATCGTTGTTCGAGCATGAGCTGATCAAAACTACTCTGCCGAAAGCCAAAGAGCTGCGTCGCGTTGCCGAGCCGCTGATTACTCTGGCTAAAGAAGACAGCGTTGCCAATCGTCGTCTGGCCTTCGACCGTACACGTTCGAAAGCTATCGTTGGTAAGCTGTTCAACGACCTGGGCAAGCGCTATGCCACCCGTCAGGGCGGTTACCTGCGTATTCTCAAGTGCGGTTTCCGCGCTGGCGACAATGCTCCAATGGCTTATGTTGAGCTGGTTGACCGTCCGGTCGCTGGTGCAGCTGTAGACGCTGAGTAAGTTGTAGGTTGCATAAAAAAACCGGGCCTTGGCCCGGTTTTTTTATGTGTGAAATAAGCGTCGCCCACCTGCTGTACTGAGCGCCGCTAAGCACCTGTGGTCGTCTAGATTCTAGCTTTGTGCTTGACCCATGCGCTGCGTGAGGCCAGCATTAACGCCTGTACCGCTCGTTTAAGGAAATGCCCCGTGAAAGGCCATGTAGAAGTCATCGATTACCTGAAAATGCTGCTTAAAGGTGAGCTGGCGGCACGTGATCAATATTTCGTGCATTCGCGCCTGTATGAGGATTGGGGCTTCAAAAAGTTGTACGAGCGCATCAACCATGAAATGGAAGAGGAGACCCAGCACGCCGATGCCATCCTCAAGCGGATTCTGTTTCTCGAAGGTACGCCGGACATGGTTCCGGATAGCTTCCGTTTTGGCCAAGCAGTGCCTGAGATGCTCAATCTCGACTTGGCGCTGGAATATCACGTGCGCGCCGCACTGAGCAAAGGTATTGCTCTGTGCGAGCACCATCAGGATTATCAGACCCGCGACATCCTGCTGGTGCAACTCAAGGACACGGAAGAAGATCATGCGTACTGGCTGGAAGTGCAGCTAGGACTGATCGACAGGATTGGTCTAGAGAACTACCTGCAGGCGCAGATGTAAGGTTGCAACTGATAATAAAAAGCCCCGCTTGTGCGGGGCTTTTTTGTAGTGTGCGAGGTTAGTCGCGATCACGCTCCAGTAGCGGTTTGAGGAAGTAACCCGTATGCGACTGCGCCATTTCGGCGATTTCCTCGGGTGTACCGACCGCAATAATCTGACCGCCCTTGGAGCCGCCTTCTGGGCCGAGATCCACCAGCCAGTCGGCGGTCTTGATCACGTCCAAATTGTGCTCGATCACCACCACGGTGTTGCCGTGGTCGCGCAGGCGGTGCAGCACGTCGAGTAGTTGCTGGATATCGGCGAAGTGCAGGCCGGTGGTTGGCTCATCAAGGATGTACAGCGTCTTGCCGGTGTCGCGCTTGCTTAGCTCGCGACTCAGCTTGACGCGCTGCGCCTCGCCGCCGGACAGGGTGGTCGCGCTCTGCCCCAGCTTGATATAGGACAGGCCAACATCCATGAGGGTTTGCAGCTTGCGCGCCAGCGCCGGCACAGCATCGAAGAACAGTCGCGCTTCCTCAATAGTCATGTCGAGTACTTCGGTGATGCTTTTACCCTTGTACTTCACTTCCAGGGTTTCACGGTTGTAGCGTTTGCTCTTGCACACATCGCAAGGCACATAGATGTCCGGCAGGAAGTGCATCTCCACCTTGATCAAGCCGTCGCCCTGGCAGGCCTCGCAGCGCCCGCCCTTGACGTTGAAGCTGAAGCGCCCAGGCCCGTAACCGCGCGAGCGCGACTCCGGCACGCCCGCGAACAGTTCGCGGATCGGTGTGAACAGGCCGGTATAGGTCGCCGGGTTCGAGCGTGGCGTGCGGCCGATCGGGCTTTGGTCGATGTCGACCACTTTATCTAAATGCTGCAAGCCATCGATGCTGTCGTGGGCGGCGGCTTCTAGGGTAGTGGCGCCGTTGAGCGCAGTGGCACTCAGCGGATAAAGGGTGTTGTTGATCAGTGTCGATTTGCCCGAGCCGGATACACCTGTCACGCAGGTCAGCAAGCCAATCGGGATCTCCAGGTCGACATTGCGCAGGTTGTTGCCGCGCGCGCCCTTAATCTTCAGCGAAAGGGTGTTGTCTCGTGGCGTGCGTTTGGCCGGTACGGCAATTTTTACGCGGCCCGAGAGATACTTGCCGGTCAGCGAGTCCGGGTGGGCCATGACTTCAGCGGCGGTGCCCTGGGCGACGATCTGGCCGCCGTGCACGCCAGCGCCTGGGCCAATATCGACCACGTAATCGGCCATGCGAATGGCGTCTTCGTCGTGCTCGACCACGATCACCGTGTTGCCGATGTCACGTAGGTGGCGCAGTGTGCCGAGCAGGCGCTCATTGTCGCGCTGATGCAGGCCAATAGAGGGTTCGTCGAGGATGTACATGACCCCGACCAGGCCGGCGCCGATCTGGCTCGCCAGGCGAATGCGTTGCGCTTCGCCGCCGGACAGGGTGTCGGCGCTGCGGTCCAGGGTCAGGTAATCGAGGCCGACGTTGACCAGAAACTGCAGGCGCTCGCGAATTTCCTTGAGGATTTTTTCGGCAATTTCACCGCGCCGGCCAGGCAAGGCCAGGCTGCCGAAGTACTCGGTGGCGTCACCGATCGGCATGCCGCTCACGGAGGGCAAGGTTTTCTCGCCGACCCACACGTGCCGCGCTTCGCGGCGCAGGCGCGTACCGCGGCAGTCCTGGCAGGCTTGAGTGCTGAGGAACTTGGCCAGCTCCTCGCGCACGCTGGTGGATTCGGTTTCGCGGTAGCGCCGCTCCAGGTTCGGCACGATGCCTTCGAATGGGTGCGAGCGTTTGACGATATCGCCACGGTCGTTGAGGTACTTGAAGTCGACGTTATGCGCGCCGCTGCCGAACAGGATGCACTTCTGGTGTTCGGCGCTGAGCTCATCAAACGGTACTTCCAGGCTGAATCCGTAATGCGCAGCGAGGGAGCCGAGCATTTGGAAGTAATAGACGTTACGTCGGTCCCAGCCGCGGATTGCACCCTCGGCCAGGGTCATCTCGCCGTTCACCAGGCGTTTGATGTCGAAGAATTGCTTAACGCCCAGGCCGTCACAGGTCGGGCAGGCGCCAGCCGGGTTGTTGAACGAGAACAGCTTGGGTTCAAGCTCACTGATTGAGTGGCCACAGGTCGGGCAGGCGAAGCGCGCAGAGAAAATGATTTCTTCACCGCTCTCGCCTTCCATTGGGGCGATCAACGCCAGACCGTCGGCCAGCTTCAGTGCCGTCTCGAACGACTCGGCGAGACGCTGCTGCAAGTCGCCGCGCGCTTTGAAGCGGTCGACCACCGCATCAATGCTGTGCTTCTTTTGCTTGTCGAGTTTCGGCAGCTCGTCCAGCTCATAAATTTTGCCGTTGACCCGCACACGCACGAACCCCTGTGCGCGCAGTTCATCGAATACCGCCAAGTGTTCGCCCTTGCGCTCGCGAATAATCGGCGCCAGCAGCATCAGCTTGCTGCCTTCGGGCAGGGCCAGCACTTGATCGACCATCTGGCTGACGGTTTGTGCCTCAAGCGGCAGGTCATGGTCCGGGCAGCGCGGAACACCGGCGCGGGCGTAGAGCAGGCGCAGGTAGTCGTAGATCTCGGTGATGGTGCCGACGGTGGAGCGCGGGTTGTGTGAGGTGGATTTCTGCTCGATGGAAATCGCCGGCGAGAGGCCTTCGATGGTGTCGACATCGGGCTTTTCCATCATCGACAAAAATTGCCGAGCGTAGGCCGAGAGTGATTCGACATAGCGGCGCTGGCCCTCGGCGTAGAGGGTGTCAAAAGCCAGTGATGACTTGCCGGAGCCAGACAGGCCGGTAATCACGATCAGCTTGTCGCGCGGCAGGGTCAGGTCGATATTCTTCAGGTTATGGGTGCGGGCACCCCGGATCAGAATCTTGTCCACAAACAGCGGCCTCGCATGGCGGGCGGAAAACCACCGAGTATACGGGGCCAAAGGCGAACGCGGCAAAGCGTCACTGCTGTGCCGCATCGATTGAGTGCTGGTAGAATCGCCGCCTCTTTATTCAGGGTCTTTCCCATGCATGATCCGCACAGCGAGCGTATGAGCGGCAGTGAAACCCGCGCGGCCGGTGGCCTTGCGCTGGTGTTCGCGTTCCGCATGCTCGGTATGTTTATGGTGCTGCCCGTGCTGGCGACCTATGGCATGGAATTGCAGGGCAGTACGCCGGCGCTAATCGGCCTGGCCATCGGTGCCTATGGGCTGACACAGGCGTTTTTGCAGATTCCTTTTGGCATGCTCAGTGACCGTATCGGTCGCCGTCCGGTGATCTATGCGGGGCTGGTGATATTTGCCGCCGGTAGCCTGCTGGCGGCCAATGCCGATTCGATCTACGGGGTGATTGCCGGGCGTGTGCTGCAGGGAGCTGGCGCGATTTCTGCGGCGGTGATGGCGTTGCTCTCCGACCTTACCCGCGAGCAGCACAGGACTAAGGCCATGGCGATGATCGGCATGAGCATCGGCCTGTCCTTTGCCGTGGCGATGGTGGTGGGGCCGCTGCTAACCCGCGCCTTTGGTTTGTCGGGGTTGTTTCTTGCCACCGCCGCCATGGCGCTGCTGGGTATTGTTATTGTCGCGGGGCTCGTGCCTTCTTCCGCCGGGCCGTTGCAGCATCGCGAGTCCGGGGTGAATAAGCGGGCGTTAGTGCCGACCCTTAAAAATGCGGACTTGTTGCGCCTGGACTTCGGCATTCTGGTGCTGCATGCAATCTTGATGGCTAGTTTTATCGCCTTGCCCTTGGCATTGGTGGAGCAGGGCGGGTTGGCCAAGGAAGAGCACTGGTGGGTCTATCTGACGGCGCTGCTGGTGGGTTTCTTCGGCATGGTGCCGTTTATCATTTATGGCGAGAAAAAACGCCGGATGAAGCATGTGCTACTCGGTGCGGTGATGGTGCTGCTGCTGTGTGAGCTGTTCTTCTGGTGGTTCGGCACCAGTCTGCGCGCGCTGGTGCTCGGTACGGTGGTGTTCTTCACGGCATTCAACCTGCTGGAAGCTTCGTTGCCGTCGCTGATCAGCAAGGTTGCACCGGCTGGCGGCAAAGGGACGGCGATGGGCGTGTATTCCACTAGCCAGTTCCTTGGCGCGGCTATCGGCGGCATCCTTGGTGGTTGGCTGTATCAGCACTACAGTCTGTCGGGCGTGTTTGCGGGCTGTGCCTTACTGGCTCTTTTTTGGCTAGCCTTTGCTGTTACTATGCGCGAACCGCCGTATGTAACCAGCCTGCGCCTGCCGCTTTCAGCGGCAGCGTTGCAAGAAGCTGGACTGGCCGAGCGTTTACAGGCAGTGCCCGGAGTGGCGGATGCCGTAGTGGCGCGCGATGAAGCGGCCATCTATATCAAAGTGGATACCCAACAATTGGATCGTACGTCCCTCGAGCGCCTCCTAGAGCCGGCGCCGGCGACGTGCTGAAAGCTTAGGAGAACGTTATGGCCCGTGGGGTTAACAAAGTCATTCTGGTCGGCACCTGCGGACAGGACCCGGAAACCCGCTACCTGCCAAACGGCAACGCGGTTACCAACCTGAGCCTGGCCACCAGCGAGCAGTGGACCGACAAGCAAACCGGGCAGAAGGTCGAAAAGACCGAATGGCACCGCGTTTCGATGTTCGGCAAGGTCGCGGAGATCGCCGGCGAATACCTGCGCAAAGGTTCGCAGGTCTATATCGAAGGCAAACTGCAAACCCGCGAGTGGGAAAAAGACGGCATCAAGCGTTACACCACTGAAATCGTTGTGGATATGCAGGGCACCATGCAGCTGCTGGGCGGCCGTCCAGACAACACCGGTGGTGATTCTGCTTCGCGTCAGCAGCGTCCTGCTGCGCCGCAGCGCGCACCACAGCAAGCCGCTCCGCGTCCGGCACCACAACCGGCGGCTCAGCCTGCGCCGGATTTCGACAGCTTTGATGACGATATTCCGTTCTGATTAGCTGAGTCAGCGCTCAATTATGCGTATGCGGCTGATGCTGCTAGGTGGCGGTAATGCGCTGGGGCAGGCGTTAATCCGTCTCGGCGCCGAAGAAGACATTAGTTTTCTCGCGCCCAAACCGCCTGAGTCAGGCTGGGATCCTGCCAGCCTGACTCAGTTGCTGGACGAGAACCGGCCCGATGCCCTGATCAACCTTGCTTACTACTTCGACTGGTTCCAGGCCGAAGCCGTAAGCGAGGCGCAGTTTTCTGCCCAAGAGCGCTCCGTGGAGCGCCTTGCCGAGCTGTGTCAGCACCACCAGATACGCTTGCTGCAACCGTCCAGTTACCGCGTTTTCGATGGTGTACGCGCGACGGCCTACAGCGAGAAGGAGGAGCCGCAGCCGCTTGGCGTGCGTGGGCAGGCACTGTGGCGTTTCGAGCAGCACGTGCGCGCCATCTGTCCGCGCCATGTGTTGTTGCGTTTTGGCTGGCTGCTCGACGACAGCGCCAATGGTTTGCTGGGGCGCTTCCTGGTTCGTGCTGCCGAGGATTCGCCGCTGTTGTTGGCGGATGACCGGCGGGGCAATCCGACGCCGGTTGATGATGCCGCTCGCGTGATTATTGCCGTGCTGAAACAACTGGATTGCCAAACGCCCTTGTGGGGTACTTACCACTATGGTGGGCATGAGGCGACGACATCGTTGGCGCTCGGGCAGGCGGTGCTCAGCGAGGCGCGCAACTTCCGTAGCAATCTCATCGAAGAGTTGAGCCCCCAGGCCCACAGCGCGCGTGTGGATGCCGCTGAAGAGCCGCAACATGCGGTGCTGTCGTGTAAGAAAATTCTGCACACCTTCGGTATTAAACCGCGCGCTTGGCGCTCGGGCTTGCCGAGCCTGCTGGATCGTTATTATCGCCATGTCTGATTCCCGACCTATTTTGATTACAGGTGGCGCCGGCTTTATCGGTTCGCACTTGGTTGATGCCTTGTTGGCACAAGGACGCTGCGTACGCGTGCTGGACAACCTGTCGATGGGCAGGTTGGCCAACCTGCCGCTGGATAATCCCCGGTTGCAGTTTATCCAGGGCGATGTAGCCGACGCGGCTATCGTGGCCCAGGCGGTGGCGGGTTGCGCTGCGGTGGCGCACTTAGCGGCGGTTGCTTCAGTGCAAGCCTCGGTGGACGACCCAGTGAGCACTCACCAGAGCAATTTTGTCGGCACCCTAAATGTCTGCGAGGCGATGCGCTTGCATGGCGTTAAGCGCGTGCTGTTCGCCTCCAGTGCGGCGGTCTATGGCAATAATGGCGAAGGCCAGGCTATTGATGAAAATACGGCCAAGGCCCCGCTGACGCCCTATGCGGCTGATAAGTTGGCCAGTGAGCATTACTTGGATTTCTATCGTCGCCAGCATGGTTTGGAGCCAGCGATCTTTCGCTTCTTCAATATCTTCGGGCCGCGCCAGGATCCGTCTTCGCCGTACTCGGGCGTCATCAGCATCTTCACTCAGCGCGCCCAGCAGGGTTTGCCGATTAGTGTGTTTGGTGATGGCGAGCAGACCCGTGATTTCTTCTTTGTCGCCGATCTGGTGATACTGCTGATGCAGGCGCTGAATGCACCGCACGTGGTGGCGGGGGCGGTAAATGTCGGCTGGAACCAGGCCGTTAGCTTGAACCAGTTGCTGGCCGAAATTGGCGAGCTGTGCGGTG
Source organism: Pseudomonas sp. MIL19 (assembly GCF_028680365.1). Classification (NCBI taxonomy): domain Bacteria; kingdom Pseudomonadati; phylum Pseudomonadota; class Gammaproteobacteria; order Pseudomonadales; family Pseudomonadaceae; genus Pseudomonas; species Pseudomonas sp. MIL19. The sequence continues at coordinate 41,849 of NZ_JAPPVG010000009.1, forward strand.
GCTTGCCTGCCGTTAGTTACCAGGCGGCGCGTGCGGGCGATATTCGTCATTCGCGGGCTGATAATCAGCGTTTGCAAGCGCACTATCAGCTGCCGTCAGCTACTTCGATACGCGAGGGTTTACGTCGATTGTTGGCGCAGCCTTGACGCCTCGCTAAACGAAAAAAACCGGCCATCAAGGCCGGTTTTTTTATGGTGCTCAGGCTTAGAACTTATAGCCCAGGCCGACCATGTAGACCCAGGGATCAATATCAACATCGACTTTAACTTTGCCGAGCGCCGAGTCTGCTGTTGCAGTGGTGTCAATATCGATATAGCGAACTTGAGCGTTAAGCATCAGGTTGTCGCTGAGCATGTAGTCCATACCCACTTGCGCGGCCAAGCCCCAAGAGTCTTTTAGCTTCAGGTTCGAGAAGGTGGCGGATTTTGCTTCACCACTGAGGTCTTCATCAAAAAAAGTGGTGTAGTTGATCCCGATACCCACATAAGGATTGAACGCTGAGTTGCCATCCATTGGGTAGTAAATTGCACTCAGGGTTGGTGGTAAGTGCTTGATGTCTGCAAGTTTGCCACTAGGCACAAGGTTTTCTACCACAGTGCCCTTGACGCCTACTGTATGGCTGAAGGGTGTTGCAGCCAGCAGTTCAATACCAATCTGGTTGGTGACCATATAAGCGAAGTTCAGGCCCAGCTGTGTGTCGCTATCCAGTGTGGCTTTATTTCCAGCCAGCGAGCCAGTAGCTGCAGTGCTGATATTGCTGCTGCTTTCGTTAGGAGCAACAGTAATCGCGCCGGCACGCACGATGATATCGCCAGCCTGGTGCGCATGCGCCAGTGGGGCGGCAATAGCCAGGGCCAGCAGTGAGGCGGTAAAGAGTGAAGTGCGCATGGTGTGCTCCCATAAAGCGTCGGTTCGTATTCGCTGGGTGTGATTTTAAGGCGCGAGAAAAAGCGGCTGTTGATCCAGCTCAATAAAGTAGTTAGCTACCTAAATTTGCCGACAGTTATTCAGGTGCGTCGCTTACGCTTTGCGGATGAGCGTGCGATTGGCCTCAACGCGGCTTGCTTGAAGATGGAGATGCAGTTGATAATGCTTCTCTTTATGTTCAGTCTCTTCACAAGGAATGCCTTCATGACCCCTCTGCCGAAGCGCCTGCTGGCAGCCGCTCTGGTTCTGGCCAGCGCGCCACTTGCGGCGACACCTCTGGATGCCGCCTTGGATGAAAGCCAGCAGCTAGCTGTCGAAGCCAAGGCCTCGCAGGCGCGTGTTGAGCAGCTTGATGACGCCAGTCGGGAAATGCTGACCGAGTACCGCAATGCGTTGCAGCAAGCTGAAGCCTTGCAGGGCTATAACGCCCAGCTGCGTGAGTTAGTGGCGGCGCAGCGCAAAGAATTGGCGGGTTATCAGCAGCAGTTGGATGGCATTGAGCGCACTCAGGAGGCGGTAACGCCGCAGATGCGCCGTATGGTCGAGGTATTGGAGGAGTTCATCGCCGCCGATCTGCCGTTCTTGCCGGACGAGCGCAGTGATCGCCTGGCGCAGTTACAAGACCTGCTGCCGCGGGCGGATGTCAGCTTGGCCGAGAAATACCGCCGTATTCTTGAGGCCTACCAAGTGGAAAGCGATTACGGTCGCACCCTCGAAGCCTGGCGCGGTGAGCTGCCAAGCGACGGCACCTCGCGCAGCGTTGAGTTCCTCCGCCTAGGCCGGGTCATGTTGTATTTCCAAACCCTCGATGGCCATGAAAGTGGTTGGTGGAACCCGCAAGCGCGCAGCTGGCAAATCCTTGATGGCAGTGCCCGCCGTCCGTTGCGCCAGGCCATTGCCATTGCCCGCCAGGAGCAGGCGCCTGCCCTGCTTGACCTGCCCGTGAAGACTCTGGCGCTGGAGGCCAAGCCATGAATCGTCGTGTTCTCGCTTTCACCTTGGCTCTTTTGCCCGCTCTGGCGGGTGCGGCCGAGCCGTTGAGCCCTGACCAATTGTTGCAGCGCATCCGCAGTGAGCGTGCCGCTGAAGTCAGTGCCATGCACAGCCGCGAACAGGCGTTTATTGCTGAGCGCAGCGAGCGTGCCCAGTTGCTGGCCAGCGCGCGCCGTGCCCTGGCCACGCAGAAAGCCGAAGCCGAACAGCTGAAAGCCGAGTTTGACCGCCAGGAGAGCCAGTTGGCCGAGCAGGAAAAACTACTGACTCAGCGCGTCGGTCATCTTGGCGAGCTATTTGGCGTGGTGCGTCAGAGTGCTGGTGATGTCGCCGGCCAGTGGCAGGACAGCCTGCTCAATGCTCAATACCCCGAGCGTCTGGCGCGTCTCAAGGCATTGGCTGAAAGCCGCACGCTGCCGTCGGCCGCTGACCTCGATGGCTACTGGATGCTGCTGCTCGAAGACCTGACCGCCAGTGGCCGTGTAGAGCAGCTGCAGCTACCGGTGGTGGCCGCAGATGGTACGCGCACGCCACAAAACGTGCTGCGTGTAGGCGCGTTCTCGGCCTATGGCGACGATGCCTTCCTGCGTTATGACGCCGACGCTGCTGAGCTGCTGGCGCCCCCGCGTCAGCCGTCCGGGCTGGGCCAGGTGGCGGATTACCTGGCTAGCAGTGAGGCGGTTGCCAGCCTGCCGATCGACCCGAGCCGTGGCACCTTGCTGGCGCAGTTACAGCGTCAGCCGGGGCTGTGGGATCGTGTACAGCAAGGTGGTTTGGTCGGCGGGGTGATTCTCGCTCTGGGTCTGTTTGGTCTGTTGCTGGCAATCTGGCGCATGGTTTATCTGACCCGTGTGGGCCGTGGCGTCAACGCGCAGATGCATGACCTCAGCGCGCCGCGGGCGGATAACCCACTGGGGCGGATTATCGGCGTGCTGGGGCCTAAGCCGCAGTTATCGGATCTGGAAACCCTGGAGCTGAAACTCGACGAGGCGATCCTGCAGGAAACCCCGCCGCTGGAAAAAGGCCAGGGCCTGCTCAAACTGGTGAGCGCCGTGGCACCGCTGCTCGGCCTGCTCGGAACCGTGACCGGGATGATCGTCACCTTCCAGGCCATCACCCAAGGCGGTGGCGGTGATTCGCGACTGATGGCCGATGGTATCTCGCAAGCGCTGGTGACCACGGTGTTGGGCCTGGTGGTGGCGATTCCGCTGCTGTTCCTGCACACCCTGCTGGCCAGCCGCAGCAAGGGCCTGATTCAGCTGCTGGAGCAGCAAAGCGCCGGGCTGATTGCCCTGCACCTGTCCGGGGCGCCGCGTCGTGACTGATTGGCTGGCGCTGTGGTTGCGCCTGGTGGATAGCGGCCACGCCTTGCTCGATTTCATGAGCGCCGGCGGCGTGGTGATGTGGGCGTTGGCCGGGCTGTGCGTGGTGTTCTGGACCCTGGTGTTTGAGCGCTTCTGGTACATGCGCCGGGTGTTTCCGGAGTGGGTGCGTGAACGCCGCCAAGCCTGGCAGCAGGTGATCGGTGATGACACCGGTAACTGGCAGCGCGCAGTGCGCAGTGCCTGGCTGGCGCAGGCGCAGCAGCATTTGCTCGGGCCACTGCGCCTGAGCAAGACCCTGGTGGCGATGTATCCGCTGCTGGGCTTGCTTGGTACGGTCAGCGGCATGGTCGCGGTGTTCGACGTGCTGGCCATCAATGGTACCGGCAACCCGCGCGGCATGGCGGCGGGCGTCTGGCAGGCGACCCTGCCGACCATGGCCGGCATGGTGCTGGCGATTACTGGATTGTTCAGCTTGGCGCGTCTCGAACGTGATGCGCGCCGGGCTTTAGAGCGGCTGGCTGACCAGCTGCGACACGACTGAGATTCAACACATGAGAATGCGCCGTCACCACCAGCAAGACGAAGACACTGGCATCGACCTGACGCCGATGCTCGACGTGGTTTTCATCATGCTGATCTTCTTCATCGTCACCAGCTCCTTTATCAAAGAAGCCGGCGTCGAAGTGCAGCGCCCGCAAGCGCAAACCGCCAGCCCGCAAGACAAAGGTAATATCCTCATCGCCATCACCGCCGACGGGCAGGTGTGGATGGACAAGAAAGTGGTCGATGTACGCAGCGTGCGCGCCCATGTTGAGCGTATGCGCGTCGATCAGCCGGATGGCGCCGTGGTGGTGCAGGCCGATCAAGATGCACGTACCGGCTTGGTGGTGCAGGTAATGGACCAGGCGCGCCTGGCGGGCGTGCAGGATGTTGCCTTGGCCGCTACGGCGGGAGCGCGTTGATGCGCCTGCCACTGTCTTTTGCCGCCGCCTGTGTGATGGCGTTGGCGCTGTTCGGCCTGATGCTTTATATGGTCGCGCCGCCGGCGAGTAAGCCGAGTGACGAGCCGCTGACGGTGGCCAATTTTGTGCGTTTGGACGGTAAGGCGAGCGATGCAGCGACGCGCACCCGCCAGCAGGCGCCGCAGCCACCGCAAGCACAGACGCCGCAGCCGCCAACCCCGCAGGCGCCGATGGCGGCCACCCCGAGCGCCAACCTACCAGCCCTGGATCTGCCAGTGCCGAGCCTGAGCGCGGGAATTGCGGTGAGCAGCGCACCGACGCCGAGTTTGACTGGCCTGGCAGCAGGCGCGGCAGCACCAAGCGTGGCGACGCCAGGCCCTACCGCCCCCAGCGATGCGGGCGGGCAGCCGGGTGGCCCGGAAAGTGAAGTCATGCCGCTTAATGATGTCAGCCCTAATTACCCGCGCTATGCCTTGCAGCGCGGTATCGAAGGTCACGTGAAATTGGCATTCACCATCAACCGCCAAGGCGCAGTGGAGAACCTGCGCGTTCTCGAAGCCAGTCCGCAGAATGTGTTCGAGCGTGAAGCGCGCCGCGCTGCGCTGCGCTGGCGTTTTGCGCCGCGCACCGAAGGTGGCCTAGCGGTGCCGCGCGAAGCGGTGAAAACCCTGTACTTCCGACTGGAAGGAGGTCGCTGATATGTATCGCTTACTGTTGCTGATCGCACTGTGTGGTGCGGGTATGGCTCAGGCGGCCGGGCAAAGCGTCGACCCGAGTGTGTTTCGCGCCCTGGATGCTGCGCAGACGGCGCAGAAGAACGGCGACTACGCCGCCGCACGACGTGCTCTGGAGGCTGCCAACGCTCAGCCGGGTAGCTTGGAGGAAGCGCTGCTGTGGCGCAGTCAGGGGTACCTGGCCTGGGCTGAAGGCAATAATGCCCAGGCCATCGAACTGCTCGATAAAGTGCTGAAAAGCGCCAAGCTGGATGCCGAGCTGCAGGCTGCTGAAGTGCTCAATCTGGCCCGCCTCAACCTTGTCGAGCGGCGCTATGCCCAGGTTGTAAGCCTGCTTGCGCCGGGGCAGGCGAAGGCTGATGAGGAGGTGCTGCAGATGCTGGTGCAGGCCTATCAGGGCCTTGGCCAGCCGGCGAAGGCGCTGCCCCTGGCTGAGCGTTATGTGCAGGCCAATCCGCAGGCGGCCGACAGCTGGTTGCAGTTTTTAGTCGCAATAAATGCGGACGTTAAACGCTACCCAGCCGCCGAGCGCTGGCAGCGGCAACTGCTGGCGCGCCAGCCGAACAATGCCCAGGGCTGGCGTCAGTTGGCGGCGTTGCAGCAGCTCAGCGGTAATCACGCCAAGTCCCTGGCAACCTTGCGTGCGGCCTACCAGAAGGGGCTGCGCTTCAGTGAAAGCGAACTGGACAATCTGGTACTGCTGGCCGGTGCGGCTGAGCAGCCCTGGCAAGGTGCCACACTGCTGGCCGGCATGCTCGATCAGGGCCTATTGCCGCGTACCGCCGCTCGTGAAGAACGCCTGGCGCTGCTCTGGTGGCAGGCGCGCGAGCGCAGTCAGGCTGCGCAGATTTTTCGTGAGCTCGCCAAGCGTTCGGGCAGTGCCAAACACTGGATGAATCTGGCCCAGTTGGAGATGGAGCAGGCACGCTGGCAGGCGGGGCTGGATGCCCTAGCCAAGGCCGAGCGAGCTGGCGCCGAGCGCAGCAAAGTGCGCAGCTGGCGGAACTGGGCGGAAAGTGAGTTGAGCTTCGAGCGGGAAAAGCGTGTGGCCAGCGCCGGCTAATCGACTGCCGGTTGTAGCAGCTAATAAAAAAGCCAGACCTAGGTCTGGCTTCTTTCTGGCTGGTCGCCGCGTAGAGCCTGGGTTACGCGCCGCGGCATGATCGTGTTCGGTTGATCGGTCGGCATGCTGCGTCGCTAGCCCACCCTACGGGGCAAGCGCTTAGCTGTCCGGCAGCTCGTAGGCGTAAATCTTCTGGGCCTGCATTTGATAACCGGCTTCGGCCAGCTCGCTGCTGGTCTGCTCGACCTTGAGCGGGCCTTCGATCCAGAACGGTTGATACAGCGCATCGAGCAGCACGCCCAGCTCGCTGGTGACGTGAACGATCTGATTCGACGGCGGTGGCGGTACGTGGATGCACGCGCCGAAGTACGGCACCAGCAGGAATTCAGTCACCCGGCCTTCATCGGTGACATCCAGCGGCACGATATATCCGGGCAGTTTTACCGCTTGGCCATCCAGCGCCTGCACCACTGGGGCGGCGGGCGATTGCTGCTGGCTGGCGGGCCCGGACTCGGCCAGGGCGTTTGCCAGCTGCGACAGGTCGTGGATCGGTGCCGGCTCAACTACTTGCGGCGGTGCATCGGCGGGGACCATTTCCGACCAGGTCAGCTCGCGCACCTCGGCAGCCGCCAGGGGCAGGGCCAGGGTGAACAGCAGGGTGGCGAGCAGGGAGCGGTGCATGCAAAAAAGCCTCATAAACGGATCGATAAGCCATCGGCCAGGGATTGGCGATACGCACGCCAGGCCGGTACACAGCCCATCAACAGGGCGGCACTCAGGATAGCGCCGAGCAGCGTCCACTCATAGCGGGTTGGCAGATTCAGCGGCAGGTAAAGGCCGTAATTCGCCTGCACATAGCCCTGCGCGCCCGCGATACCCAGGTACAACAACAACACACCAAGCAGCACGCCGGCCAGGGCCAGGGCAAAGGCTTCTACGATCAGCAGGCTTGCGATATGCCAAGGCCGCGCGCCGACCGAGCGCAGAATTGCCATTTCCCGGCGGCGTTCGTTAAGGCTGGTCAGAATTGCCGTGAGCATGCCGATCAGCCCCGTCAGCACCACGAACAGCGAGACCACAAACAGCGCTTTCTCGGCGGTGCCCATCAGGCTCCACAATTCCTGCAGCGCCACGCCGGGCAGGATCGCCAGCAGCGGCTCGCCGCGAAACTCGTTGATCTCGCGTTGCAGGCTGAAGGTGGCGATCTTGCTGTTCAGGCCGAGCAGCACGGCGGTGATCTGCTTGGGCTGTAGGTCCATAGCCCGTGCTTGTTCCACGCTGACCTTGGCCGCGCCGCGCGCTGGCATGCCGTTTTGCCAGTCGACGTGCAGGGCCTCCATACCGGCCAGCGAGATGTGCAGGGTGCGGTCAACCGGGGTGCCGGTGCGTTTGAGAATGCCGACCACCTTGAACGGTTTGTCGTCATGTTTGACCAGGCTGATGGTGGCTACGCCATGGGCCAGCACCAGTTCCTGATCAAGCTGATAGTTAAGCGCTTGGGCTACTTCCGCGCCGAGCACCACTTCGAATGGGTCATCGGCAAAGGCGCGGCCGCTGCTCAGTTGCAGTTGTTGGGTGCGGGCGTAGCGGTAGTGCTCGAAATACGCCGGGCTGGTGCCCATCACCCGGTAGCCACGGTGTGAGTCACCCAGGGAGATCGGGATGGCCCACTTGACCTGACGATGCTCGGCGAAGTACTCGAAGCTGTCCCAGCGGATGTTGTTGGTGGCGTTGCCGATACGAAACACCGAGTACAGCAGCAGGTTCACGCTGCCCGAGCGCGCACCAACAATCAGGTCAGTGCCGCTGATGGTGTTGGCAAAGCTGGCGCGGGCTTCGGTGCGCACCCGCTCGACCGCGAGCAACAAACACACGGAAAGCGCGATGGCGAACACTGTCAGCCACGCAGTAAAGCGGCGGTTGCCCAGGCTGGCCAGGGCGAGACGCAGTAGGTACATCGTTAAATCTCCGCCAAACGGGTGGCTTTGTTCAGTTCGGCGAGCGACACGCTGCGGTCGAATAGGCGCGCCAGGCTTTGGTCGTGACTGACAAACAGCAGGCTGGCGCCGGCGGCACGGCACTCGGCGAACAGCAGTTCTAGGAAGGCTTCGCGGGCGTCGGCATCCAGCGCCGAGGTGGGTTCGTCGGCGATTACCAGTTCCGGCTGGCCGATCAGCGCGCGGGCGGCGGCGACGCGCTGTTGCTGGCCGATCGACAGGTCGCCAGCGCGGCGTTGCAGCAGTTCCGGCTGGTGCAAGCCAAGGTGGGCGAGCAGCGCTTTGGTGGCCTTGGCCACGCTGCCATGGCGCTGCACCGCGCGGCTGGCGCGCAGTTTGGAGAAGTGGCAGGGCAGTTCGACGTTTTCACGCACTGAAAGAAACGGCAGCAGGTTGAACTGCTGGAAGATATAGCCGGTGTGATCGACGCGAAAGCGGTCGCGGGCACCGGCGGACAGTGTGCTCAGATCCTGATCGAGCAAACGGATGCTGCCACGGTTGGGCTTCTGCACCCCGCCGAGCAAGCCCAGCAAGGTGGTCTTGCCGCTGCCGCTGGGGCCTTTGAGAAACAGGCTTTCGCCGCGTTGCAGGGTGAAGCTGTCGATGTCTAGCAGTTCGGGCTGGCCGGGCCAGGCAAAGCCGAGGTTAGACAGTTGGATCAGGGCTGTGCTCATAAAATAAGCGGCCGGGTTGCCCCGGCCGTTCTGCTGCAAAATAAGTGATTAAAAGCTCAGAGTCGGCTGCGCGGGCGTTAGTTCTAAGCCTTGCTGACCATTTGGGCCGATCAGTTGTACCTGAATTTTCTCGGTGGCGGGGAAGCGCTTGAACAGCTCAGCCAGATCAAGTTGCTTGAGTTGGTCGGGCGCCTGGCAGTCGAGGGTGTAGTGCGCGTCGATATCACTGTGAGCGTTGTCATGCTCATGTGCTTCAGCCTGCCCAGCAAACAGCGGGCTGTGTAATTCCGTTTGGCTGAGGCTGCAGTCGCCGGCATTCACGCCGAACAGCAGCGTTGGCTGTTCCAGCTGGCTACGCGCTGCGGCGACCTTGGCTTTGTCCGCATCCGTCTCGGCGTTATGTTCGAAACCCACCAGGTTCATGGCCGGGCTTTCCAGTTGTAGTTCCAGCACTTTGCCGTCGAGCACCACGTTGAGTTGCGCGGCGCCGTGCGCGTGGGCATCCAGGCTGCTGTGTTCGGCATGTTCGTGCTGATGTTCATCGTGTTCATGATTGTGTTCGGCAGCACTGGCGGCAAGCGGCAGCAGGGCAAAAGGCAGGGCAAGTAGCAGGCGGCGCATGGTGGTCTCCGGTTCGAAGTAATTACTTGTTACGTTATAACAACTTTATGGGGCGCGTGACCAGTCTTCCTTGGCGTGCTCGTTGTGGCGTGGGAGCATGGCGGCTGATCTTTAGAGGGGCAGGGTGATGGTGCGAATTCGTGGGCAGATCGGCGCCTGGCCGGTAGACCTGACGGTTGAACTGGATGCGCAGGATTGGGCGCAACTGGCTCAGCATGTGACCCTGGATGTGCCGACTGCGCCGGCAGCGGCTACCGCACCGGTGGCCAATGATGCGCTGTGGCAGACCACGCTGGCGTTATTGCGTGAGGCCGGGCAGCTCGAAGGGCCGCACTTGCTTGGGCAACTGGCGGGACTGGCAGGCGGGGAGGCAGCAGGCAAGCGCCTGTTGGTGCGCTTGCGTCATTGCGCGCAGGTGCGAGTGGAGGCGGGCGCCGATGCGGCCATTTATCACTGGGTGGATTAATGGGCGGCGCCGGGGCGTTGCTGCGCGGCGTTATCTTACGATTAATCTGTCGCGGCTAAAGCCTCTCCCTCGGAGTCACTGTGCGCGTGAGAGGGGCTTTAGTAGCGAGATCCGCACCGAACGGCAGATAGGGTTTAGTAAATCGCTTGATACAGCTTGCGCCGGTAGGCCGTGACCAGTGGGTGGTCATTGCCGAGCAGGTCGAAGACTTGCAGCAGTGTCTTGTGCGGCAGGCCGTCGGCGTAGTTACGGTTGCGGATAAACAGTGCGAGCAGGGCATCTAATGCTGGCTCGTAATGCTGGCGCGCCAACTGCTGTACGGCTAGCTGATAGCAGGCTTCATCATCTTCCGCGTTTTGCCCCAGACGGGTTTTCAGGCTGGCAACGTCGGGCAGTGCGCTGGCCTGGCGCAGAAAGGTCAGCTGCGCGCGGGCGCCGGCCAGGGCTTGTTTGTGCTCATCGCCTTTGACGGCGCCTAACACGGCTTCGGCTTCGTCCAGTTCGCCGCGTTCGGCCAGGCAGCGCGCGTAGAGAATCAGCGCCGCAGCATGTTCATTGTTCTCCGTCAGCAACACCTTAAGTACGGCTTCGGCATCGGCAAAACGCCCTTCGCTGAACAGCGCTTGCGCGGCTTCCATCGGGTCGGCCCCCGCGGGGGCAGGCTCGGCCACATGGGGCTTGAGCATCTCGCGAATCGCCGATTCGGGCTGCGCCCCGGTAAAACCATCGACCGGTTTACCCTCTTTGAACAACACCACCGTCGGCAGGCTGCGAATGCCAAAGCGGGCGACGATATCTTGCTCGATGTCGCAGTTGACCTTGGCCAGCAGCAACTCGCCCTGATACTCCTCGGTGATCTTCGCCAGCAGCGGCATCAATGCTTTGCAGGGCGCACACCATTCAGCCCAAAAATCCACCAGGACGGGTTGCTGAAAGGAGTTTTCGATGACCAGCTGTTCGAAGCTGGCGCTGCCTGCGATATCAACAATATAAGGGGAGTCGCTCATGGTCGGTCTCGGCTGAAATGCAATGGGCTATAAATGCGGGCACGGCGCGCTGGATGCAAGGGGCGATTTAATCACGCTGCGCGTGGTACAGGCTGACGTGGCGAAACTCAGCCGGCTCGGCCAGGTCTGGCCAGGTGCACGCCTCGAGTATGCCAAGGCGCTGATACAGCGGGTGCTGGAAGTCGCGCACCCGTGAGTCGGCCACCAGCGCCTGACGGCCGCGACTGAGGAACTGGTCGAGCAGCGGCAGGTTGGCGCGGTCATACAACACGTCGGCGACGATGATCAGGTCGAAACGATCAGCCTCTGCGAAGAAGTCGGCTGAATAACTCAGCACCACATCATTCAGTGCAGCGTTGGCCTGGCAGGACGCAATCGCCAGCGGATCGAGATCGCAAGCTACCACTTCCAGCGCACCGGCCTTGGCCGCAGCAATCGCCGCCACGCCGGAGCCCGTACCGAAATCCAGTACGCGCTTGCCGCGCACCCACTCGGGGTGTTCGGCCAGCCAGCGGGCCAGTACCAGGCCGCTGGCCCAGCAGAAGCACCAGTAGGGCGGTTCTTCGAGGATCAGGCGAGTCTCTTCCGGGCTAAAACAGCGGTCCATGTTCGCCGGGTCGATCAGCCATAGCTTGATCGTGGTGCCGGGCAGGGTTTGCGCGCTGAGCTGGGCGTCACCCAGCAGTTCGCTGAGCGCGGCTTGCAGGGCTGCTTGTGGAGTCATGGTGCGGGCGCCAGGCGTAATTGGCCGAGGGTTTGGGTTTCGGCTTGGGTAATCGGCTGCGCGGGCAGGCGCAGAATCAGCCGGCCGGCCTGATTGGCGCGGCCGTGCAACTCGATGCGCGAGTGCTTGCTGAAGGTGTCTGGGTTGAACGGCAGGCGAAATGCCAACGGCTTACCGGTGCCGCGTAGCTGGATATTGCCCAGCAGCGCCTGCGGACGGCCGCGTTGATCGACGGCCAGCAGGGCGAGTTCGACATCTGCACCGCTTGGCACATTCAGCAGGCTGCCACTCAACTCGCGCTGATAGGCGGGTAGCGGCGCTGTTGCTGCCTGGGTTTGAGGCAGCGTGGTGGTCGTGGCGGGTGGACCATCGCGGGTGCAGGCCGCCAGGAGCGCGATCAGGCTCAATGCGATCAGCGATTGCAGCGGCGTACGGTTTTTCATCGAGGGCATCAACTCCGCTGGTTTGGGTGGGCGCTTGTATACCGCAAAGCCCTCGGTTTGTCTTGCCAGAGGGATGCGCTACCATGGTGCTTTCGTTCTAAGGCTGGCTTTATTTATGCACTGCCCTTTTTGCGCTGCCAATGACACCAAGGTGATCGACTCACGGCTGGTTGCCGAGGGCGGGCAGGTACGTCGTCGGCGCGAATGCGTGGCCTGTGAAGAGCGCTTTACCACCTTTGAAACCGCCGAACTGGTGATGCCGCGCCTGATCAAACAGGACGGCAGTCGTCAGCCATTCGATGAGGATAAGCTGCGTGCTGGCATGCAGCGTGCACTGGAGAAACGTCCGGTGAGCATCGAGCGCTTGGAAGCGGCCATCGCCCACATCAAACACAAGCTGCGTGCTACCGGTGAGCGTGAGATCAAGTCGCTGGTGCTCGGTGAGTTGGTCATGGGGGAGCTGCAGAAGCTCGATGAAGTGGCCTATATCCGCTTCGCCTCGGTATACAAACGCTTTCAAGACCTCAACGAGTTCCGCGAGGAAATCGACCGTCTGTCCCGCGAGCCCATCAAAGGTTGATGATGAATTCCGATCACGCCTTTATGGCCCGTGCACTGGAGCTGGCCCGTAAAGGCCTGTACTCCACCCACCCCAATCCCCGTGTTGGCTGTGTAATCGTTCTGGATGGGCGCATCGTCGGTGAAGGTTGGCATGCCCGTGCGGGCGAGCCGCATGCTGAAGTGCATGCGCTGCGCCAGGCCGGTGACAAGGCCCGTGGTGCAACGGCCTACGTCACGCTGGAACCCTGCAGCCATCACGGGCGCACGCCGCCCTGTGCTGATGCGCTGGTCAATGCCGGTATCGCTCGTGTAGTGACGGCCATGCAAGACCCCAATCCACAAGTCGGCGGCAATGGTCTGCTGCGGCTGATGCATGCGGGTATCGCGGTGCAGAGCGGCGTGCTGGAGGTTGAGGCGCGCGCGCTAAATGCCGGCTTTATCAAGCGTATGGAGACCGGCCTGCCGTTTGTGCGGGTCAAGCTGGCAATGAGCCTGGACGGGCGTACTGCCATGGCCAGTGGCGAGAGCCAGTGGATTACCGGCCCTGCGGCGCGGGCGGCGGTACAGCGATTACGCGCCCGCTCCAGCGTGGTGCTGACGGGTGCCGACACGGTGCTGGCTGATGAGGCCCGCTTGACCGTACGCCCCGATGAGTTGGGCCTCGGCGCTGAGCTAAGCGCTTTGGCGCAGGCGCGGCCGCCGTTGCGCGTGCTGGTTGATGGCCGTTTGCGGGTTCCGCTGAGTGTGCCGTTCTTCCAGGCAGGCGCGGCCATGGTGGCGACCTGTGCGGCGGCGTCTGCGCGAGATCGCTATCTCGACGATGGACACGAACTATTGGCCGTGCCGGGCAGCAACGGGCATGTTGACCTGCGCAAGCTACTTGTTGAATTGGCTGCGCGTGGTGCTAACGAGGTGTTGGTTGAAGCCGGTCCGCGTTTGGCCGGGGCGTTTGCCCGCTTGGGGCTGGTGGATGAGTATCAACTGTTCGTCGCGCCCAAACTGCTCGGCTCCAGCGCGCGGCCGCTACTTGACCTGCCGTTAGCGCGGATGGCCGATGCGGCTGCGCTGAAAATTGTCGAGATGCGTGCCGTCGGTGATGACTGGCGAATTATCGCGGTGCCGCAGCCGGCAGCGTGATGAGTGGCCCTTGATGATGGCCCGTGATTAGCCATGGCACGCCATTCAGGCTGTCGCTTAGCCATGCAGGGTGGCGGCAATTGTGGTAAAACGCGTCTCGGCTACGCAGGTGGTCGTAACGTTCTCAGGGCGGGGTGTAATTCCCCACCGGCGGTAATGACGCGCAAAGTGTCTAGCCCGCGAGCGCTTGTCCAAGGCGGTATAAGCCCCGGGACAAGGTCAGCAGACCCGGTGTGATTCCGGGGCCGACGGTTAAAGTCCGGATAAAGAGAGAGCGGGATTGCCTCAATAAGGCGCATTTAGGTGCGCCTTGAAATCCCTATCGATCAAACACGCCCTGTTTTTTATAAAACAGGAGTTGGTCTAGATGTCTGATTTATTTTCCGTGCCACGCGCATCTGGCGTTTTCCGCCAGTGCTGTGCCGTGGGCGCTAAACAGGGGGTGGCATGTTTACCGGCATAATCGAAGCCATTGGCAGTATTCGCGCATTGACGCCCAAGGGCGGCGATGTGCGGGTGTATGTAGAAACCGGGAAGCTTGACCTCGGCGACGTCAAACTGGGCGACAGCATTGCGGTTAACGGCGTATGCCTGACCGCTGTTGAGTTGCCAGGCGATGGTTTCTGGGCTGATGTCAGCCGCGAAACCCTAGCGCGTACCGCGTTTATCGATTTCAAGGCTGGCAGTAAGGTCAACCTGGAAAAGGCCCTGACACCCACCAGCCGTCTAGGTGGCCACCTGGTCAGCGGGCATATTGACGGCGTCGGCGAGATCGTCTCGATGGCGGAAAATGCCCGTGCTTGGCAGTTCACCATCCGCGCCCCGCGTGAGTTGGCCAAGTACATCGCCCATAAAGGCTCGATCACCGTCGATGGCACCAGCCTGACGGTCAACTCGGTCAACGGTGCTGAGTTCGAGCTGACTATCGTGCCGCATACCTTGGCCGAAACCATCATGGTCGATTACCGCCCCGGCAAGCAGGTAAACCTTGAGGTGGACCTGCTGGCCCGTTACCTGGAGCGTCTGTTGCTCGGTGACAAGGCTGCTGAGCCCGCTGCCTCGGGCATGACCGCAAGTTTTCTCGCCGAACACGGCTACCTGAACAAATAAGGAATCGCCCGCATGGCTCTTAACAGTATCGAAGAACTGGTCGAAGACATCCGCGCCGGCAAGATGGTCATTCTGATGGATGACGAGGACCGCGAGAACGAAGGCGACCTGATCATCGCCTCCGAGTGTGTCACCGCCGAGCACATCAACTTTATGGCGCGTTTCGCGCGCGGCCTGATCTGCATGCCGATGACCCGTGAGCGCTGCGAAACGCTCAAGTTGCCGCTGATGGCGCCGCGTAACGGTTCCGGTTTTGGCACCAAGTTCACCGTCTCCATCGAAGCCGCCGAGGGCGTCACGACCGGTATCTCCGCCGCCGACCGCGCGCGCACCGTGCAGGCAGCGGCCGCGAAGAACGCTCAGGCCGACGATATCGTCAGCCCAGGCCATATCTTCCCGCTGATGGCGCAAGCCGGCGGCGTGCTGGCGCGTGCTGGCCATACCGAGGCCGCTTGCGACCTGGCGCGTATGGGTGGCTTTGAGCCGAGCGGGGTGATCTGCGAGATCATGAATGACGACGGCACCATGTCGCGTCGCCCTGAGCTGGAAGTGTTTGCCGCCGAGCACGGCATCAAGATCGGCACCATTGCTGACCTGATCCACTACCGTTTGATGCACGAGCGCACGGTTGAACGTGCCAGCGAGCAGGTGCTCGACACCGAGCTGGGTCAGTTTAACCTGGTGACCTACCGTGATGGCGTGGAAGACACCGCGCACATGGCCCTGACACTGGGCACGGTGTGTGCTGAAGAACCGACCTTGGTGCGCGTGCACAACATGGACCCGCTGCGCGACCTGT
Organism: Pseudomonas sp. MIL19; assembly: GCF_028680365.1. Taxonomy (NCBI): domain Bacteria; kingdom Pseudomonadati; phylum Pseudomonadota; class Gammaproteobacteria; order Pseudomonadales; family Pseudomonadaceae; genus Pseudomonas; species Pseudomonas sp. MIL19. The sequence continues at coordinate 57,392 of NZ_JAPPVG010000009.1, forward strand.
TTCTGGTCAACCAGCCGGGCCGTTGGAGCCTGCGTGCGGCCATGGCCGAGGTGGCTAAGGCCGGTAGCGGCGTGGTGCTGCTGCTGGGCAATCCGCTGACTGGGCCAGAACTGCTGGCGCTGCTGGATCGTCAGCAACCGGCCAGCCCGGCCACGTACAGCACGGTCGGTGCAGGCTCGCAGATTTTGCGTGACCTCGGCGTGCGTAAGATGCGCCTGATGAGCTCACCAATGAAGTTCAATGCGATATCCGGCTTTGACCTAGAAGTTGTAGAATACCTGCCCGCTGAATAACGACTGCCGCGCTATGCGCTGTTTCGTTGGGCTATTCATTTTTTGCCCCTGGCTCTTTAACGCTATATGAGAATTGTTCCATGACCCTGAAGACCATCGAAGGTACTTTCATCGCCCCGCAAGGCAAATTCGCCCTGGTCGTCGGCCGCTTTAACAGCTTTGTTGTCGAAAGCCTGGTAAGTGGCGCCGTTGACGCCCTGGTTCGCCATGGCGTGAAGGAAGACGACATCACCATCATCCGTGCGCCGGGTGCCTTCGAGATCCCGCTGGTGGCACAGAAAGTCGCCCAGCGTGGTGACTTTGACGCGATCATCGCCCTCGGTGCAGTCATCCGTGGCGGCACCCCGCACTTCGAATACGTGGCGGGCGAATGCACCAAGGGCTTGGCCCAGGTGTCCATGGAGTTCGGTGTGCCGGTCGCCTTTGGCGTACTGACTGTCGATTCCATCGAGCAAGCCATTGAGCGCTCCGGCACCAAGGCCGGTAACAAAGGTGCAGAAGCTGCATTGTCTGCCCTGGAAATGGTTAGCCTGCTGGCGCAGTTGGAGGCCAAGTGAGCCAGACCGACGGTAACGGGCAGCCACCGCAAGCGCCGAAAAAAGGCCCTAGCACCAAGACCCTGGCACGCCGTCAGGCGCGCACGCTGGCCATGCAAGCACTGTATTCCTGGCACATGGCTGGGCAGCAGTTGAACGAAATCGAAGCGCAGTTCCGCGTCGATAACGACTTCACGGCAGTCGACGGTGCTTACTTTCACGAGATTCTGCACGGCGTGCCGCGGCAGAAGAGTGAGATCGACGGGGCTTTTGCGTCGTTGCTGGATCGCCCGCTGGATGAAATCGATCCGGTTGAGCTTTCGATCTTGCGTCTGTCGACCTTCGAGCTGAAAAACCGCATCGATATCCCTTATCGCGTGGTGATCAACGAAGGCATCGAGTTGGCCAAGGTGTTTGGTGCAACCGACGGGCACAAGTTCGTTAACGGCGTGCTGGACAAGCTGGCGCCGCGTTTGCGGGCCGATGAAGTTCGCGCCCACAAGCGCTGATCTGGCTTGAGTGCCTTGGGTGAGTTCGAGCTGATCCGTCACTACTTCGCCGCTGCGTCCTGTGCGCAGGCTGGCGAAGGCGTGGCTTTAGGTATTGGCGACGACTGTGCCCTGCTGGAGTTGCCAGCTGGCGAACAGCTGGCCATCTCCACTGACACCCTGGTTAGTGGGGTGCATTTTCCCCTATCACCTGACCCTTATCTGCTCGGCCAACGCGCGCTGGGTGTCTCGGTCAGTGATTTAGCAGCGATGGGCGCGACGCCTGTCGGCTTTACCCTCGCCTTAACCTTGCCTGGCGCCGAGCCCGATTGGTTGCAAGCTTTTGCTCGCGGTTTGGACCACATGGCGCAACGCTGTGCGATTCGACTGATTGGCGGCGACACCACTCGCGGTCCGCTGAGCCTCACCCTGACGGTTTTCGGCCGTGTGCCTACCAGTATGGCGCTGACGCGAAAGGGCGCCCAGGTTGGCGATCTACTCTGCGTGGGCGGCGAACTGGGCGATGCTGCGGGTGCGTTGCCGCTGGTGCTGGGGCAGCAGCAGGCTGAGCCAGCAGTGGCCGCTGCGCTGTTGGCGCGTTACTGGTCGCCCATGCCGCAGCTTGAATTGGGCCTGGCCCTGCGCGGCAAGGCCAGCGCCGCGCTGGATATCTCCGATGGTTTACTCGCTGATTGCGGGCATATTGCCGCCGCGTCTGGCGTGGGGCTGATTATCGAGCAGGCGCAGGTGCCGCTTTCCGCCGCCTTGCGGGCCTTTGCCGGAGAGTCGGTGGCGCGTCAGTGCGGTTTAAGCGGCGGCGATGATTATCGGCTGGCCTTTACCTTGCCGGCGCACTATCTCCCTGAGTTACAGCAGACCGGCTTGCCGGTGCAGGCGATTGGCCGGGTCGTGGCCGGCCAGGGCGTTACCCTGCTGGATCCACACGGTCAGCCCGTTCAGCTGCCCCGTAGCGGCTATCAACATTTTGGAAGTGTCCGTGACTGATCATCCCAAGCAAGTTCCTGCCGAGTTCGTACCGCCTTCGGTGTGGCGCAATCCCTGGCATTTCCTGGCCTTCGGTTTCGGCTCTGGCACCTTGCCGAAAGCGCCGGGTACCTGGGGCTCGCTGGTGGCATTGCCGTTTATCCCGCTGCTTCAGTTACTGCCGGACTGGGGTTATTGGCTGATGCTCGGCCTTACCATGCTGTTTGGCTTCTGGCTGTGCGGCAAGGTGGCCGATGACCTGCGGGTGCATGACCATGAGGGCATCGTCTGGGACGAAATGGTCGGCATGTGGATTACCCTTTGGCTGGTGCCGGACGGCTGGGGCTGGCTGCTGCTAGGCTTTCTATTGTTTCGCCTGTTCGACATTCTCAAACCATGGCCGATTCGCTGGATCGATCGGCATGTGCATGGTGGTGTTGGCATCATGCTCGATGACGTACTCGCGGGCGTATTCGCCTGGTTGGCGCTGCAACTGATTGTTTGGGGGTGGGCCAACGGGTTGGCTGCTGCGCTGGGTTGGTGACGCGTAAGAGGTAGGGCAATGGAGCGCTGCGTTTATTGGATGCTGTGGGCTGTAATCAGCGTTGCCAGTACATTGGCCAGTGCTGTCGAGCTGACGCAGGTACGCATTGCTGCCGAATCTTGGCCGCAGCACACCGATGCCGATGGTGGCGGGCTGGCTTGGGATATCCTGCGTGCGGTCTATGAGCCGGCAGGCGTAGAGCTGCAGATACACAGCGTGCCCTATACACGCTCGATTGGTCTGGTGCAGCGTGGCGTAGCCGATGCCTGGGTAGGCGCCTACCTTAATGAAATCGCTGACCGTGTGATTTACCCGCGTTGGCACTATGACGCCGACAAGATTGTGGCGCTGGGGCTGGCCAGTACGCCTGCGCCGACCCTTGAAAGCATCGGCTCGTTTCGCCTGGCGTGGGTGCACGGCTATGAATACCAACGTTATCTGCCAAATTTGCACCAGTACCGCGAAGTGCTGCGCCGCAGCGGTATCCTCGGCATGCTGGATCAGGGGCGCACGGATTTCTATCTCGATGCTCAAGATGAAATTACATTTATTTTGCGTGATGCCCGCGTGCCGTCGCGTTACCGCGTATCCCCGTTGATTGATCTGCCGCTGTATTTGGGCTTTGGCGATAACCCGCGTGGCCGTGCCCTGGCCGAGCTGTTCGATAAGCGCATGGACGAGATGGTCGCAGATGGCCGTTTGCGGCCGATATTCATGCGCTGGAAGCAGCCTTACCCGTTTGATTAACCTGTGCGAGGCCGTCCATGTACGCCCTGAAATTAATCCTATTGAGCGCGCCGTTGCTATTGAGCAGCTGGGTAATGGCGGCCACTCAGGTGCGCGTCGTCGGCCTGTTCCCCGGCGCTGCAGTCTTGAATGTCGAAGGGCAGCGCAAGCTGGTCAAAGTCGGCCAGGTTGGCCCGCTTGGCGTCCAGGTGGTCAGTGCGGATAGCCGTGGCGCGGTGTTGCGTGTCGACGGTATTGAGCGCAGCTATAGCCTCAGCCGTGAGTACAGCAACGGTTTTGCCGAAGCGCAGAAGAAACAACTCAGCGTGGCCAAAGGTATCGGCGGGCATTACTGGGTCGCCGGCTCGGTGAACAGTCAGTCCATCCAGTTTCTGGTCGATACCGGCGCCACCTCGGTGGCACTTAATGATGAGCATGCCCGCCGGTTGGGTATCGATTACCGGGTTACCGGCTCACCTTTGCAAGTCAGCACCGCCAGTGGTACGGCACGCGGCTGGCGCGTGACGCTTGATCGGGTCAAGGTCGGTGAGCTGGAAGTATTGGGCGTTGATGCCGTGGTGCTCGAAGGCAGTTCGCCTCGCGAAGCCTTGCTCGGCATGAGTTTTCTCAGCCGGGTTGGCTGGAAGGTGGAGCAGGATATGCTGGTGCTGGAGTCCAAGTACTAAGCGCTTGCTAACGGCCTGCTGCGCGTCGGCCCTACGACGTTAAAAATAGGACCCCAGCTCGTAAGAACAGAAACAAATGCTAGGCGGCTCGATCTTTATCATCAGTAATTCAGGCTGACCGGCTGCTGGGGCCTGCTGTTACAATGCCGGCCTGATTATTCCCTGCCCATTTCCTTTAGGAGTATCCGGTGTCCGTCGTGTTTGTCGCCGCCTCCCAGTTGCCTACGCCTTTTGGCCTCTTCACCATGCATGGCTTCCTCGAAGAGGCTACCGGTAAGGAACACGTTGCCCTGACCTTTGGCGATGTCGCCGATGGCGCCCCCGTATTGGGCCGCTTGCACTCCGAGTGCCTGACCGGCGATGCGCTGTTCAGTCTGCGCTGCGACTGCGGCTTCCAGCTGGAAGCGGCGCTGCGCGCAATTGCGGATGAAGGCCGTGGTGTTCTGCTCTATCTGCGTCAGGAGGGTCGTGGTATCGGCCTGCTGAACAAAATTCGCGCCTATGAGCTGCAAGATGGCGGTGCTGACACGGTCGAGGCCAACGAGCGCCTGGGCTTCGGCGCCGATCAGCGTGACTACGCAATCTGCCTGCCGATGCTCGACCATCTGGGTATCAGCCAGCTCAAGCTGATGACCAACAACCCGCGCAAGGTTAAGGCGCTGGGCGATATGGGCATCAATGTGGCAACCCGTGTGCCGCTGCAGATCGGCCACAACCCGCACAACAAAAAGTACCTGGCGACCAAGGCTGGCAAACTCGGGCATATGCTCGGCAGCCTGCACCAGGGCGAGGTTGAGGAAAGCCTGTGACACGCAGCGAAGTGCGCCGGCGGCTGGCGCTGGAGTGGTGGCGACAGCTGGCCGTGACCCTGTTGCCGTTGTTCGTGCTCAACCTGCTATTTGGGGCTGAGCAGCAGACCGGCTTGCTGACTATGCCGCTGTTTATCGCCGGCCTGGCGTCAATGTTTGCCAGCTTGCCCCTGTTCAGTCGCTATAAACGCGCCTTGGTGGCCACTGAAAAAGCCCTCGATACAACTGCCGAACACGATGCCTGGCTTGAGTTGGCGCGCGTCCGCCGTCTTGGGTTTCTGGGGGCGGCCGCGCCGGCCTGGATTGCCGCCGTTGCGGTGTTCGCCGGGCTGGAAGCGATTCCGCTGATCCTCCTGGCGATTTCCAGCGTCGTGATGCTCTACCTCTACCGCATCCCCCGCCAACTCGGCTAATGCGCGCGCTTGTTGTGGCCCTGCTGGCCCTGCTGGCCTGGCCGGCAGTGGGCGCCGAGCGGCTGATTAGTCTGGGCCCCTCTGTAACTGAAATCGTGCTTGAGCTCGGAGCTGTCGACCTGCTGGTTGGCGTGCTGGATGCGGGCCCGCGTCCGCCTGCGGCCGCGCATGTGCCTTCCGTCGGACGCTACGGGCAGCTGGAGATGGAGCGCGTTATCAGTCTGCAGCCTGACTTGGTGTTGCTCTTGCCTGAAAGCATTAGCCGGGCGCAGCGCCAGCAGTTGCAGGCCTTTGGCATCCCGATGTTGGTCGTTAAACCGCGCAAGCTAGCCGACCTGGCGCAGCAGTTTGTCGAGATCGGTACGCGTATCGGTCGTGCCGAACAAGGTTTGCGCCTGCAGCAGCAATTTCTGCAAGGGATGGCTGGTTTAGCTCAGCGCTATCAACGTCCACAGCCACTGCGGGTGTTTTATCAGGTTTGGGATGTACCGCTGTATACCCTTGGCGGCCAGCAGATTATTAGCGATGCCCTGCGTGTCTGTGGCGCCGAAAATATCTTTGCCGACCTGAGCCTGCCGGCTCCGCAAGTGAGTGTCGAGGCCGTCTTGCAGCGCAACCCCGAGGTGATTCTGGCCGGCACTCAGACGCAACTGGAGGCCTGGCGTAAGTGGCCAGTGGTGCGCGCTGTCGAGTTAAAGCAACTCTGGTTAGTGCCCGACGAGGGCCTGGAGCGACCAAGCTTCCAGATGTTGGGGGCGATGGAGAAACTGTGTGAGCAGTTGGCAGCGGCCGAGTGAGTCGTGAAAGCAAGAAGGCCGCCCAATAGGCGGCCTTCTTGTAGGTGCTGCGTGGCTAGAAACGGTAGCCGACGCTTAGCTGTACCTGTTCTTCTGGAGCCGGGTAGCGGCTGTTGATAAAGCCAAAGGCATCATATTGCTTACCGGTGAGGTTATTAACCCGCAGCTTGCTATTGAATTGCCTGTAGTCGTAGCTGAGCGCGGCGTTGAGAAGGGTGTAACCACCGGCTTTTTGCTGGCTGTTGGCATCATCGCCTGAGTAGTAGCGATTCCCGGTGTATACCGCTTCCACATAGCTTTTCAGCCCTGGCAGGATTTCATAGCTCAGGTGAGCGCTAGCGCTATGCGGCGCAACCCAGGGCACGTCGTTACCTTTGAAACTGCCCGCGCGGTACTGCGCATCGGTAAAGCTGTATTGGCCGCCAATGCTCAAGCGCTTAGTTAGTTGGCGCTCTGATTCCAATAGCAGTCCGTCGCGGCGAGTCTTGTCCAAGTTAATGTTTGCGCCGCGGCCACCAAAAATACTATTTGGGTTTGTAATCATTGAGTCGTACATCAGCTCATCTTGTAGATCCATTCGATATAGCGTCGCTTGGTAGCGCTGGACGCCGTCTTGCCACTCGATGCCGCTTTCCCACGAGACGCCGGTTTGTGGTTTAAGAAAGACGACGTCAGGCAAGGTAAAGGCATTGTCGTTAACGTTGGCCCAGCGCAGTACATCCTCGCGCTTGATAAACACGCGGGTCTGTTGATTAGCTTGCCAGCTCAAGCCAATGCTGGTGCTGTCTTCGTTATCGCGATGTTTGAGTTGTTCCGATTTATTGTTGTCGTCGGCTTCGCTGTTGCGATAGCCCAGGGTCAACGTCAGATCATTACCGAGGCTCTGGCTGAGTTGGGTGTACCAGTCACGTTGTGTCTGCCGCGCGACGGTATTACTCCAGCTGGTCTTATTTTCGTAGTCACTGGTGATGTGGTCATGACCTAGCAGCCACTCTGCATAACCTAGCGGTGAGTCAAAACGTGCGGTCAGGCGTGGGCTGAAGGTCTTGATGCGGGTGCCTTGAACGAACTCAGATCCTGGGCCAAAACTTCCCACACCGTCTTGGTCACTGTCGCTGTAGTCGAGGTTAGTGGACCAGATATCGCTTAGCTGTTGTTCAAGCGCAAAGCGGTGAACCTGGGTTTTACTGTCATTCCAGCTTTGCGAGGTGCTTTGCTTTCGATCCGCGCGACGTTGGGCAAGAGACAAGCTGTCCGGATACAACAGCTCATCATCCACCGTCTGGTATTCGTATAACGCATGGCCGCTGTCATGGTCATAACGTAAGCGGGCAAAGGCGTTGCTGTAGTTGGCGTTGTTGTGGTCGCGGTAGTTATCGGTGTTGCGGGTTTCGCCGCTCGCATACAACGAGAAGCCGGCGCCCAGTTGTTGGCTGATATGGCCGCGGTAGGCTTCGAGGTCGTGACTGCCGATGTTGCTCTCGATATAGGCTTCATTGCTAGAGGGCGTGCGGGTAATGATGTTGATCACCCCGCCGACGGCTTGGTCACCATAAAGCACCGTCCCCGTCCCGCGAATGATCTCGATGCGCTCAATGTTGGCCAGTGGCACGCTGTTAAAGTCTGGCCCTGCCTGTGAGGGCTGGTTGAGGCGACGCCCATCAACCAGCACCAATGTGTTGTTCGCCGCGTTCTCGCCAAAGCCGCGCAAACTTAGAGCGGCTCGGTTGCCGTCGCCCATGGTGTCGCGTATCTGCAAGCCGGCTTGAGCCCGTAGCACATCAATAAGTGATGAAGCCGCAGTTTCTTCAATCTGCTTGCGATCAATGACCTTAACACTGGCCGGTGCCGGCGCTTTTAGCGCAGTGGCGCGGGTGATCACCAGCGGCGGCAATTCATAGCTGCTGGTATCGCTAGCAGCCAAGGCGAGATTCGGCGCTAGCACCACAGCCAGGGCAAGGCGGGACAATTTCACGTAGAGAATCCTCAAAAGGTCGAAAGACTTTTGAGGAGGGCAGGGGCAAGAACGGGCGCGCGGGCGCAGCCTGAGCTTGACGGTGATGCCCTCCGCAACACCAGTCACATCCAGCAAGGCCGGTCTCCGGACTCTCGACGTGCGTGGCCTCGTCCTTCCCAGATTGCTCCAGTGGCACGTGTGAGGCGACGTGCAGATTCGCTCTGCGGTCGATTACCGTTGCGGGGGCAGCGCCGGAATAGCTCTTTATGAGTGCACCGGCTTCCCGTTTAACGCCGCTTTACGGATAAAGGGCGCACCTTGGCGGAAGTAAAACGCCGCGCACCTTAATGCGCGGTTAAATCTATTACAAGCAAGCTAGGTTCAGCGCGGGATGAGCGGTACTCATACAGCCTGAAGTGCGAGCCGGGCGCGTATGGCCGCTTCGATACCGGCGGCATCCAGCCCGCATTCGGCGAGCATCTGCGTGGGCTTGGCGTGCTCGACGTAGTAGTCAGGCAGGCCGAGGTGCAGCAGCGGTTTGAGGATGTTCTCGCGGGCAAGGAACTCGCTGACCGCACTGCCGGCGCCGCCCATCACGCTGTTCTCTTCAATCGTCACCAGCAATTCATGGCTGGCGGCCAGTTCGCGTACCAGGGCTTCGTCCAGCGGCTTGACAAAGCGCATGTCGACCACAGAGGCATCCAGCGCTTCGCCGGCCTTGAGCGCCTCACTCAGCTGTACGCCGAACACCAGCAGGGCGGCTTGCTTGCCCTGACGGCGGATAATGCCTTTGCCGATTTCAAGGGGCTCAAGGCCTGGCTCGATGCTCGCATTTGGGCCCGTACCGCGTGGGTAGCGCACGGCTGCCGGGCCATCGAACAGGTGACCGGTGGTAAGCATGCGGCGCAGTTCGTTTTCATCACTCGGGGTCATCACCAGCATGCCGGGGATGCAGCGCAGATAGGAAATATCGAAGCTGCCAGCGTGGGTCGGACCGTCTTCGCCAACCAGCCCGGCACGGTCGATGGCGAACAGCACGTCGAGGTGCTGCACGGCGACATCGTGAATCAGCTGGTCATAGGCACGCTGGAGGAAGGTCGAGTAAATCGCCACCACCGGCTTAACCCCGTCGCAGGCCATGCCGGCCGCTAGGGTGACCGCATGCTGTTCGGCGATGGCGACGTCGAAATAGCGCTCGGGGTAACGTTCGCTGAACGCCACCAAATCCGAGCCTTCTTTCATCGCCGGAGTGATGCCGACCAGGCGTGGGTCTTGCGCGGCCATGTCACACAGCCACTGACCGAATACGCTGGAATATTTCGGGCCGGTGGGCTGCTTGGCCACGGGCGGGGCGTTGATGGGCTCCAGCTTGGTGATCGCGTGATAGCCAATCGGGTCGACTTCAGCGGGCGCAAAGCCCTTACCTTTCTTGGTCACCACATGCAGGAACTGCGGGCCGTCGAGGTCACGCATATTGCGCAGGGTGGCGAGCAGGCTTGGCAAGTCGTGGCCGTCGATCGGGCCGATGTAGTTCCAGCCGAGTTCTTCAAACAGGGTGCCGGAGACCAGCATGCCCTTGGCATGCTCTTCAGTTTTACGGGCAATCTCCCAGGCACCGGGCAGTTTGGACAGAACTTTTTTGCTGCCTTCACGCATATTGGCGTAGGTGCGGCTGGAGAGGATCTTGGCCAGGTAGGTGGACAGGCCGCCGACATTTTTCGAGATCGACATGTCGTTGTCGTTGAGCACCACCAGCATATTGGCTTTGACGTCGCTGGCGTGATTTAGCGCCTCGAAGGCCATGCCGGCGGTCAGCGCGCCATCACCGATCACCGCGACTGATTTGCGCTTGCTGCCCTGCATGCGCGCCGCAATGGCCATGCCGAGCGCCGCGCTGATGCTGGTGCTGGAGTGGCCGACGCCGAAGGTGTCGTATTCACTTTCCGAGCGGCGTGGGAAGGCGGCGATGCCGTCCTTCTGGCGCAGGCTGCCCATCTGCTCGCGACGGCCGGTGAGAATCTTGTGTGGGTAGGCCTGGTGGCCCACATCCCACACCAGGCGGTCGTCCGGGGTGTCGAAGACATAATGCAGCGCCACGGTCAGCTCGATCACACCGAGGCCCGCGCCGAAATGTCCACCGGTCTGCCCGACTGTATACAGCAGGTACTGGCGCAACTCGTCGGCCAGGGTTTCCAGCTCGGCTTCACCCAGGCGGCGCAGCTCGTCCGGCGTATTGGCGCGGTCTAGAAGGGGCGTCAGCGGGCGCTCACGGGGAATCTCGTGGAAGGTCGTCGGCATCGGGCAGATCGTTATAGGAGCAAAAGATGCGGCAGTTTACCCGAAGCGCCGGAAACTGCCCAAACATGCTTCGGTTCAACGCAGCCGTTGCCCGGAATGCATCCGGGCAACGGTCAGTGGCTACCAGGTATCGACTGTGCGCTTCTTGCCGGTGCGCGACGTGGGCTTTGGCGCTGCATTCAGGCCGCGCAGCAGCCAGGCGCGAGTTTCCACGGGGTCGATCACCGCATCGATCTCCAGGAAGCTGGCCATATTGATGCCCTTGCCGTTTTGGTAAGCCTTGGCCACCAGCTTGTCGAATAATTGCTGGCGCGCGGCGGACTCTTCGATAGCTGCCAGCTCCTTGGCAAAACCCAGACGCACCGCACCTTCCAGGCCCATTGCGCCAAACTCGGCGCTGGGCCAGGCGATGGTAAACAGCGGCGAATGGAAGCTGCCGGCGGCCATGGCTTGCGCGCCGAGGCCGTAACCCTTGCGTAGCACCACGGTGAAAAACGGCACCGTCAGGCTGGCGGCCGCCACGAACATGCGCGACACATGGCGCACCGTGGCCTGTTTTTCTGCCTCTGGGCCGACCATAAAACCGGGTGTATCGCACAGCGACAGCAGCGGGATATCGAAGGCATCGCACAGCTGCATAAAACGCGCGGCTTTGTCGCCGGCCACGGCGTCGATGGCGCCGCCCAAGTGCGCGGGATTATTGGCCATCAAACCGAACGGTTTACCTTCAATGCGGATAAATGCGGTGATCAGCCCCGGGGCAAACTGGCGGCGCAGTTCCAGCACCGAGTCGCGGTCGGCCAGGATGGCGATGACCTGGCGGATGTCATACACGCGCAGGCGGTTCTCCGGGATGACATGCCGCAGCTCGCGCTGATCGGCGCATTGCCAGTCGCTGAGCGTGCCCTGGAAGTAGCTCAAGTATTGCTTGGCGACCTGCACGGCCTCAGTTTCATCTGCCACCAACACATCGATAACGCCATTGGGCCCCTGCACGCTGACCGGGCCGACTTCTTCCGGTTTGAAGCTGCCGAGGCCGCCGCCTTCGATCATCGCCGGGCCGGCCATGCCGATGGTGGCGTTGTCGGTGGCGATAATCACATCACAGCAACCGAGCAGGGCGGCGTTGCCGGCAAAACAGCGCCCGGATACCACGCCGACCAGCGGCACCAGCCCGGAGAGTTTGGCCATGCCAACAAAGGTGTGGCAGTCCAGCCCGGCGACGCCGACAAAATCAGTGTCCCCCGGACGGCCGCCACCGCCTTCGGCAAACAGCACCAGCGGCAAGCGCCACTGTGCGGCGAGGCCGAGCATGCGGTCGGTTTTCTTGTGGTTCATCACGCCCTGGGTGCCGGCGAACACCGTGTAGTCGTAGGCGATGGCCATGCAGCGCGCGGCTTCGCTACCGAATGTCTCAGCGTTAACGGTGCCAATACCGGCGACCAGGCCATCAGCCGGGCTTTGTTCGATTAGTTCTTCCAGCGAGCGTCGGCGGCGTTGCGCGGCAATCGCCAGCGCGCCGTATTCGCTGAAACTGCCGTCATCCAGCAGCTCGGCGAGGTTCTCGCGCACCGTGCGCTGGCCGGTTTTGCGCCGCTTGGCCACGGCCTGCGGGCGGCGTTCGTCAAGTGTGATGGAATGGCGTTCGAGCACTTCGGCCAGGTCCGCACGAATGTGCTCCAAATCCAGGCTTTGCTCGTGTTGGTGGGTGGCGGCATCGACCTCGGCGGGTTCGATAAACAGCAATGCTTGGCCTTCATTCATCGCGCTGCCGACCTGCACCGCCAGTTGGCGGACGATACCGCTGTGGCGGGCGCTGACCACGAACTCCATCTTCATCGCCTCCAGTACGGCGATGGTTTGGCCGACGGCAACCGCATCGCCTTCGGCCACCTCCAGGCTGACCACCACGCCGCTGCTATGGGTGTGCAGCGCAAGGCAGCCCGGCGGGGCGTCCTGTACGTGATGGGTGGTTTGGCGGGTTGCCTGGATATCGGCAAAGAAGTGATGCGGGTGGGGCTGGGGTTGTGCCGCCAGCAGCTCGCCCAAGTGTTTTTCGACAAAGCGCGTGGTCAGTCGATAGCTCGCCACTTGCGGTAGGCGCAGCAGGTTTTGCAGCAGGTGCAGGTTGCTTGCCACGCCTTCCAGGCGGAACTCGCATAGCGCGCGGTAGGCGCGGCGCAGGGCTCTGGGGTAATCCGCCGCGTGGGCGATTAGTTTGGCCAGCAGCGAATCGTAACTGGGGCTGACCGGATAGCCGGCGTAGCCGTAACCATCCACACGCAGGCCGGGGCCGCTGGGTGGTTGGTAGGCACTCAGGGTGCCGGCGGCCGGGCGCGTGCTGCCATCGGCGTTCATGCTTTCCAGGTTGATGCGCAGCTGCACGGCGCAGCCATTGACGGGCGGCGGTTGCAGCAGGCCGAGGTCGGCGAGTGACTGGCCGGCAGCGAGCTTGAGCTGGGTGTGCAGCAGGTCGACGCCGGTGATCTGTTCGGTGACGGTGTGTTCGACCTGAATGCGCGGGTTGGCCTCCATAAAGTAGAAGCGCTCGGGCTGCTCGGCATCCAGCAGAAACTCGAAGGTGCCCAGGCCCTGGTACTTTGTCGCTCCGGCCAGCTTTAGCGCGCAGGCGATCATGCGCTCGCGGGTGGCGGCGGGCAGGTCCGGGCTGGGGGCGATTTCCACCAGCTTCTGCTGACGGCGTTGCAGGCTGCAGTCGCGCTCCCATAGGTGGCTGACCGCGCCCGTGCTGTCGCCCAGCACCTGAATTTCGATATGCCGGGCCTGGCTGACCAACTGCTCGATATACAGCGCGTCGTTGCCAAAGGCGGCGCGGGCTTCCGATTGGCAGCGGGCAAAGGCCGCGTCCAGTTCGCTGGCGGCAAATACCGGGCGCATACCACGGCCACCACCGCCGGCCAGGGCTTTGAGCATGACTGCGCCATGTTCGGCGAAGAACCCGTGGGCTTCGGCAAGGCTGATCGGCCGATTGATCCCCGCCACCAAAGGTACCGCGCAGCGTTCGGCTAATTCCCGCGCAGCGGCTTTGTCGCCAAACAGTTGCAGCACTTCGCTGCTGGGGCCAACAAAACACAAACCGGCGGCCTGGCAGCGGCGGGCGAATTCGGCGTTTTCCGCAAGAAAGCCATAGCCCGGGTGCACGGCATCGCAGCCTTGAGCTTGAGCGATGGTGATCAGTTGATCCATGTCCAGATACGCCGCTACGCCACGGCCGCTGAGGGCGACGGCGCTATCGGCCTGGCGCACATGCAAGGAGGCGGCGTCATCTTCGGCGTACACGGCCACGGAGCGGATGCCCAGTTCGCTGGCGGCGCGGGCGATACGGATGGCGATTTCGCCACGGTTGGCGATCAGCAGGGCGGTAAAAGGCGCGCTCACAGTAGGCTCTCCAGTTCGTTCTTTTTCACCTTGCCGGTGGCCGTCATGGGCAGTGCCGCGACCACGCGCAGTTCCGGGACCTTGTAGCTGGCCATGGCCGCCTTGCACCAGGCGTGCAGGCTGTCGGCGTTCTCCTGGCTACCGGCCTTGAGCACAACAAAGGCCACCGGACGTTGGCCACTGCTGGTATCTGCGCGCCCGATCACTGCGCTGGCGAGCAAGGCAGGGTGCTGGCCGAGCATGGCTTCCAGCTCGCTGGGGAATACGCTCATGCCGTTGACCTTGAGCATCTCCTTACGCCGGCCTAGGTAGCGGATAAAGCCCTGCTCGGTGATCTGACCAAGGTCGCCAGTGTGCAGCCAGCCGTCCTTGAGCACTGCCGCAGATTCTTCCGGGCGTTGCCAGTAACCGTGCAGCAGCGAAGGGCTGCGCACGCACAGCTCGCCTTCGCTGCCCAGCGGCAGTAGCTCGCCGGTGTTGAAGTCGCAGACCTTGAATGCGGTGCCGGGCACCGGCAGGCCGACGAAGGTCGGGGCGCTGTTCAGGTCAAAGTCGTCATCTTGCAGGCCGTAGGTAAAGGTGTCGCAGGTATGGGTTTCGGTCATACCAAAGCTGAATTCGAACAGTGTGCAGCCGGTCAGTGCGCGCCAGCGCTGGCGGTAGTCGCGGGTCAGCTTCTTGATAAAAGAAATGCTGCCAGTGCGTTGCAAGGAGTCCAGGCGGTAGGTGCCGGCTTCGGGGTGTTCGAGCACCTCGACGGCGCTGTCGACCAGCAGGCCGCAATGGCTGACCCGGTAATGCTCGACGGCGGCCATAAACGCCAGCGCGTCCCAGCGCGCCAGGAGTACCAGGCGACAACCGCTGAATACCGGAAACAACAGCCCGGCGTTTTCTCCGGCAATCCAGAACTCCGGCAAGAAGTTGAGCATCACGCTGTCAGTGTGTAGCCCCAGCGCGACGGGCACAAAGCTGGCACAGGTGTAGAGCATGTCGCCGTGGGTGTGCACGCAGCCTTTCGGCAGGCCGGTGGTGCCACCGGTGTAATTGAGCGCGGCGATATCCTCCAGCTGCGGGCGGTGGCTGGGCGTGGCGTGCTGGCAGTGCTCTAGCGCCGGGAGAAAGTCGATGGCGTCATCGGCCTGAACCTTGGGCGCGAGCAGCAGGTCGGCCACCGGGATGCTGGGCACGCTGGGGCGCAGTTCCGACAGGCTGGTGCTCAGTACCTGGCTGAGCGCGCATTCTTCGCGCACCGCCCGAACCACGGGTAGCAATTGGTCAAAGCAGAGGATGACGTGCGCGCCGCTGTCCTTGAGTTGGTAGGCCAGCTCCATCGGCTTGCTCAGCGGGCTGACCGGCGCATACACAGCGCCACATTTGAGAATGCCGTAGAAAGCAATGTGCAGTTGCGGGCAGTTGGGCATAAATACCGCTACCCGATCCCCCACCTTGACCCCTAGCTCGACCAACAGGGCGGCGCAGCGGTCGGACAAACGGTCCAGTTCAGCCCAGGTGATGCTATGGCCGTAAAAATCCAGTGCCGGGCGGTCGGGCTGCTGCTTCGCCCAGGCGCGCAGGTACTCGCTGAGCGGTTGTTGGCCGTGTGGGTACTGCGCTTCGCGTGGGGCATTGGCAGGCCAGGCGGCGGCTTGCAGGCGGGACAGTTGGTCGAGGTAAGCGTTTTCAAGCATGGCAGAAGAGGCCTCGGTGTTCTTGTTTGCGGGCATCTTAGGCAGCCTTGCTGGGGCGGTAGAACTGATGCTTATGCATCGTTATCCATGAGCCGCATTCATGGTTTGTTCTGTGTGCATGGCTGTTAGGCTGCAGCGATGTGCTCTTGCAGGGAATAACCATGAATCAGCAGCATGAATGGTCGAAGATGGATCGCATCGACCTGAATCTGTTTCGAGTGTTTGAGGTGATTTACCGTGAGCGCAACCTGACCCGCGCGGCGGTTTTGTTGCACCTCAGTCAGTCCGCGGTCAGCCATGCGCTTAATCGTCTGCGCGAGCAGCTGGGTGATCCACTGTTTGTCCGCGAGGGGCGTGGCGTCGCGCCGACACTGTTGGCCACGCAACTGGCCCCGGGTATTCAGGCGGCGCTGGCCGGCTTGCTGCGCAGCGTGACGCGCGAGCAAGACTTTGACCCGTTGCGTGACCGGCGCACCTTTACCTTGAACATGCCTGAGCAGATGGAACCGGTGGTGCTGCCGAGCATTGTCGCTCACCTGCGTGAGGTGGCCCCGCAACTGGAGGTGCGTTGCAGCAGCGTGCATTGGGCTGAGTTGCAGCGTGAATTAAGCGCGGGGCGGGTCGATCTGGCCATTGAAATTGCCCGCTCAACGGACCCAGAGCTGCGACAGCAACTGCTCTTGAGTGATCCGTTGTGCGTAGTCGCGGGGCCGGCGTTTAGTGGGGAGTTGAGTGCGGCGCGTTATTTGGCCGCCGAGCATATTGCGGTGACGTCACGGCGGCGCGGGATCTGCGTGGAAGACCTGGCGTTAGCGCGGCAGGGGTTGGTAAGGCAAGTGCGGCAGCGTTGCCAGCATTACCTGTCGGCGGCTCTATTGGTGGCGCAGAGTGAGTGGTTGCTGACTATGCCGAGGCGTTACGCCGAGTTGATTAATGCCGGGTTGCCCAATCGGTTGCTCGATTTGCCGTTGGCACTGGTGCCGGTGAACCTCAATCTTTATTGGTCCATGCAGGTGGAGAACCAGGCGGGACATCGTTGGTTGCGTGAGCAGATGCTGACACTGGCAGGCAGCCGCTCGGGGATGGATCAGCTACGCCGTTCGACGATATAACGGGCCAGCTCTCGCAGTGGCTCGGCGGCTTGGTCGAAGGGGCGCAGAGCATGCAGCGCCTGTTCGCACAGCTCTTGGGCATAAGCTTTGGCGGCGTCGAGACCGAGCAGGGCGGGGTAGGTGGGTTTGTCGTGGGCCTGATCCTTGCCTTGGGTCTTGCCCAGGGTTGCGGTGTCGCTTTCCACGTCAAGGATGTCGTCTTGCACCTGAAACGCCAGGCCAATCGCGCGGGCATAGCTGTGCAAGGCTTTCAGGGCATGTTCGTCAGCCAGGCCGCTGGCTAGCGCGCCGAGCTGCACGCTGGCCTCGATCAGCGCGCCGGTCTTGTGCCGGTGCATGGTTTCCAGGGCGTTTTGGTCGAGTGCTTGGCCGACCGAGCCGAGGTCGATCGCCTGGCCGCCCACCATGCCCGCGGGGCCGGCTGCACGCGCCAGCGCGCTGAGCATGGCCAGGCGCAACTGCGCGTCGTGCGGGTTGTGCGTGGCGTCGGCGAGCACTTCAAAGGCCAGGCTCTGCAGACCGTCACCGGCAAGAATTGCGCAGGCTTCGTCGAAGGCTTTGTGGGTGGTTGGTTGACCGCGGCGCAGGTCGTCATCGTCCATCGCCGGCAGGTCGTCATGCACCAGGGAATAGGCGTGGATCAGTTCTACGGCGCAGGCGGCCGCATTGGCGCGTTCCGGCTCGCCGCCAAGGGCTTCGCAGGCGGCGTAGGCGAGTAGCGGACGTACGCGTTTGCCGCCATTGAACAGGCTGTAGCGCATGGCGGCATACAGGCGTTCCAGCTCCGGGCGTGGGCTGCTCAGGAGGGTTTCCAGGGCGCTATCGACGCGCCGTTGGCAGTGGCTCTGGTAGGTCGCGATCATGCCTGCTGATCCGCGTCGAAAGGGGCTTCCTCCAGCGCGCCGTCACGTTCCATGAGGATTTGCACTTTCTGTTCGGCCTGAGCCAATGCCGTTTGGCAATCGCGGGTCAGGCGTACGCCTTGTTCAAAGGCAGTCAGCGAGTCTTCTAGCGACAGCTCGCCGTTTTCCAGACGTTCGACCAGGTTCTGCAGATCGGTCAGGGATTGCTCGAAGTCGAGCGCGGCTTTTTTACGGGCGGCCATGGCGAATTTCTCGGGGGCGGATCGGCGGAATCGGGGGATATGCAACCGCGCGACACTAGCAGAGCGGGGCCGTACGGGCAAATCAGCGGGCGGTATCTGGACGTGTAGGAGGCGCTTTAGCGGAGAGCGACTATCGCGGCTAAAGTCCCTCCCGCAAAACGGTTGCTTAATTAGCCAGCAGTCAGCTGCTTACGCCATAGCCGCGGGCCATCAGCACCGCCAGTAATGGGATCACCAGTAGCAACAACAGTTCCAGGCGAATCACCCCAATCACCAGGCGAGCCTGGCGACTGCTGACCTGTGGCACTTCGCCGGCCTTGAGGCTGTTGCGCCAGTTGAGGAAAACAAAGGTCGGCAGCACGGAAATCAGCCCGATGAGAATAAACAGGCCGACTTTGGCGTGAAACAGGCTGTTGCCCAGGTAGTAGTCCAGGCCCTTGCCATGCCAGAGCACCCGCGCCAGGCCGCTGAATAACACCAGCCCGGCACTCACGCCGTAGGCGATGTCGGTGATGATCAGGCCACGTGCCCGGCGCAGATCCAGCGGCAATTTAAATTGCACATGTTCGATGCTGAGCAGGGCGAACAGCAGGAAGATCGACAGGTAATGCAGGTAGGCAACAAGTGCTTGGCCCATGCTGGCGTCCTTTCACAGAGGGGATTCAGTTAGCGAATTCGACCCGGTTACGGCCATTGCCTTTGGCCTGATACAGCGCCTGGTCGGCGCGCTTCAGGGCATCGTTCGGCGCATCTTGAGCGGTACGCAGGGTGGCGCCGATGCTGATGGTCAGCTTGATGTGCAGGCCATCGATATCCAGCGGCGTATTGCTCATGGCACTGCGAATGCGTTCGGCAATCTGTAGTAGTTCTTGCTGGTCGTGCACCTGCAGCAGCACCACGAATTCTTCGCCGCCGCTGCGTGTGACTACGTCCTGCGGGCGCACGGCGGCGCTGATGCGTCGCGCGGTTTCCCATAGCACCTGGTCGCCAGCGGCGTGACCATGGCTGTCGTTGATCTTCTTGAAGTAATCCAGGTCGCAAAACAGCACGCCCAGTTGCAGGTCAAGGTCGTCGGCCTGTTGCTGGTGCCTAGGCAGAAAGTGGTTAAGGCCGGCACGGTTCCACAGCTGGGTCAGGGGGTCGAGCATGGCCTTGCGTTGTTCACGGCTTAGCGCCGCGCGTAACTGTACGGTTTGCTCACTGTCGTTACGCAGTTTCAGGTAGCCCTCGACCAGTGCGGCCATGTCGATAAACAGGCTTTGTTGTTTGGCCGTGAGTTTCTGTGGCTGCGGGTCGATCAGGCACAGGGTACCCAGTGCCTGGTTTTCCGCGGAGAATAGGGGGTGCCCGGCGTAAAAGCGGATATTGGGGTTGTTGAGCACCAGCGGGTTGTCGTTAAAGCGCGGGTCGTTATGGGTGTCTTCGACAATAAGTGCCTGGGTACCCAAAATTGCGTGACCGCAGAAGGAGATGGCGCGTGGTGTCGCGTCTGCTTCCAGGCCGATGCGCGCTTTAAACCATTGCCGATCATGGTCGATCAGGCTGACCAATACGGTCTTGACCGCAAATACCTCGCGCACCACCCGCACCAAGGTGTCCAGGTAAGGGTCGGCCGGCGTGTCGAGTAACTCGTTATCGTCCAAGGCCTGCTGGCGCAGCGCTTCATCACTGGGTATTTCAGGGCTGAGCATGGGGAGCTCCTGATGGGCTGGGGGCGAACCATTGATCGGCCTTGGTCAGACGGTAAGCATAGCCCCCAAGGCACAGGCTGCGCAGCGCCATAAAACTGAGAAAGGCCAACCACAAGCCCTGGTTGCCCAGCGGTTGCAGGGCCCAGGCCAGCGGCAGACTGAGCAGCAGCGCCAGGAGCATGGCGTCGCGCATTTCGCGGGCGCGGGTGGCGCCGATAAACAGGCCATCGAGCAGGTAGCTCCAGACCGCGATCAAGGGGAGCAGGGCGAGGTACGGCAGGTAGATGAATGCCGCTTCGCGCACCGCGTCGATATTGGTTTGCAGTTGAATAAACCACTGCCCGCCGAGCAGAAAGAACAGCGCGAAACCGCTGCTGGCGAGTAGCGACCAACCACCGGCCACAATCAGCGTGCGCCTCAACGCACTGCGATCACGCGCGCCCAGTGCATGCCCGCACAGGGCTTCCAGGGCATGCGCCAGGCCATCAAGGGCGTGGGCGGTCAGTAGCAGGCCGTTGAGCAGCAGGGCGTTGGCCGCCACGGTGGCATCGCCCAGGCGCGCACCCTGCACGGTAATCAGGAAGAACACCGCCTGCAGCGCCAGGGTGCGGATAAAGATGTCGCGATTGACGGTCAGCAACGGTCGCCAGTTCAGCCAGCGGCGCAGCGCGGCCCAGTCCAGCGTGCCGGCATAGGCCCGCAGGGCGCGCCGCGCCAGGAACAGACCGAGCAGCGCGCCGCTCCATTCGGCAATCACCGAGGCCCAGGCGGCGCCCGCCACGCCCCAGTGCAGGCCGAGCACAAACAGCAGGTCGAGGGCGACGTTGAGCAGGTTAGTGGTCAGCAGAATGGCCAGCGGGCCACGGGCGTTCTGCGTACCGAGCAACCAACCGACCAGGGCGTAGGTGGTCAGCGCGGCGGGCAGGCCGAATAGGCGGATATGCAGGTAGTTGCGCGCCAGCTCATCGAGTTGCGCCGAAGGGTTCATCAGGCTCAGTGCGGCGCTGCTCAGGGGGATGGCCAGGCTGATCAGCAGGGCGGCCAGCAGCACACCAAGTAGCAAACCCTGCACCAATACCTGGCGCAGCGCACCGCCATCCTTGCGCCCGGCCGCCTGAGCACTGAAGCCGGTGGTGCCCATGCGCAGAAAGCCCACCGCCCAGGTCAGCAGGGTATACAGGCTGCCGCCCACGGCCACTGCGGCCAGTTGGTGAGCATGCGGCAAATGGCCAATCACCGCACTGTCGACCAGCGCCACCAAGGGCACGGAGAGGTTGCACAGGATCATCGGTGCAGCCAGCGCCCAGACTCGATGATGGGTGGGGGCGTGCTGCCAGGCATCGCGTACGGCGTTTATCAATGCGCTTCTCGGTCTGAAAATTAAAATGCCTGCAACTCAATGCGCGAGCGTGTGTCACAGACGGGCTATTAAACACGTATCGGCCGGCGCGCGCTGCTGAGCCGTTTTGCGTGCGCAGGCTTAGTTGTGGGTGAGTGCCTCGACTATAGTGTCAGGCCTGTGCATCTACCCCTGTTGGAGCCCGCAATGCCGAAGAATGGACTGCTTCTGGCACTTGTTCTGAGCCTGCTCAGTGCCTGTGATTCATCCACCCCTGGGCCGGCCGAAGTGACGGCCAGCCAAACCCCGCCGGTGATTAGTCAGGCGGCCAAGCCTGAGGTTGACCGCGCGGCGCTGGCCGAGCGTTACGCCGGTCGCGAGCTGAGCGTGGTGGATGTCTCGGAAGTGCAGCTGGACGGGGCGAGTACCTTGTCGATCAGCTTTTCGGTGCCGCTCGACCCCGAGCAGAAGCTCGCCGAGCGTTTGCATCTGGTCGATAGCAAGAGCGGCAAGGTCGATGGCGCCTGGGAGCTCAGCGACAACCTGATGGAAGTGCGCCTGCGCCACCTGGAGCCGCAGCGCAAGCTGGTGCTGACGGTGGATGCCGGGTTGCTCGGGCTGAATGGCAAGAAGCTCGCCGCCGAGCAGGTCACGCGTTTGGAAACTCGCGACCTGCAGGCCAGTGTCGGCTTCGCCAGCCGTGGTTCCTTGCTGCCCACGCGCCTCGCCGAAGGCCTGCCGGTGATTGCGCTGAACGTCGACAAGGTGAATGTCGAGTTCTTCCGCATCAAGCCCGAATCGCTGCCGGCTTTTCTCAATCGTTGGGGCCGTTCGAGCAACCTGGATACCTGGGAGGCGCGCAGCCTGTTGCCGATGGCTGATCTGGTCTACGGTGGGCGTTTCGACCTCAACCCCGCGCGCAATACCCGTGAAACCCTGTTGCTGCCGATTGCCGGCCTAGAGCCGTTCAAGCAACCCGGCGTTTACCTGGCGGTGATGCGTGAAGCGGGCAGTTACGCCTATTCGCAGCCGGCCACGCTGTTCACCCTGAGCGATATCGGCTTGTCTGCACGGCGCTACCAGAACCGTATCGATGTCTTCACTCAGGCCCTGGCCGGCGGCGATGCCCTGGGCGATGTACGCCTAGAAATCCTCAATGGTGAAGGCCAGGTGCTGGCCGAAGGCAAGACCGACGGCGCCGGCCACGCGCAGTTGCCGCTGCCGCCCAAGGCCGAGGTGTTACTGGCCCATCAGGCGCAGCAGACCAGCCTGCTGCGCTTAAACGGTTCGGCGCTGGACCTGGCCGAGTTTGATATTGCCGGCCCCGCCGCCCATCCCCTGCAGTTCTTTGTATTTGGCCCGCGTGACCTTTATCGTCCGGGCGAAACCGTGCTGCTCAACGGCCTGCTGCGCGATGCCGATGGCCGCGCGGTGAACGCCCAGCCGGTGAATGTTGAAGTGCGCCGCCCGGACGAGCAGGTCAGCCGCAAGTTCGTTTGGCAGGCCGATGACGCTGGCCTGTATCAGTACCAGCTGCAACTGGCTGACGAAGCCCCGACTGGGCGCTGGCAGCTGCTGTTTGAGCTGGGTGATGGCAAGCCGCAATTGTATGAATTCTCTGTGGAAGACTTCCTGCCAGAACGTATGGCGCTGGAAATAAAAGGCAGCGAAGAACCCTACACCCCGGTGGAAAATGCCCAGTTCGAGGTCACCGGTCGCTACCTGTACGGCGCGCCGGCGGCGGGTAATCGCCTCAGCGGTCAGCTCTATGTGCGGCCGCTGCGTGAGGCGGTGGCCAGCCTGCCGGGCTACCAGTTCGGTTCGGTCACCGAAGAAGAACTAAGTGAAGACATCGAACTGGATGAAACCAGCCTGGACGAGCAGGGCAAGGCCAGCCTGGATATCGAAAGCCGCTGGGCCGATGCCAAATCGCCGCTGCGTCTGATTCTGCAAGCCAGCCTGCAGGAATCCGGCGGCCGGGCGATTACCCGGCGAGTGATTCAACCCGTATGGCCGGCCGAGCGTCTGCCTGGCGTGCGTGGGCTGTTTGATGGCGAGGAAGTGGATGCCGACAGCCTGGCTGAGTTCGAAGTGCTGGTGGCTGATGCGGCCGGTAACAAGCTGGCGGCTGATCAACTTAGCGTGCGCCTGATTCGTGAGCGCCGTGACTACTTCTGGAACTTCTCCGAGAGCGATGGCTGGAGCCATAACTACACCGAGAAATTCCTCACCCTCAACGAGGAAACCCTCAAGGTCGCAGCCGGCGGCACCGCCAAGATCAGCTTCCCGGTGGAGTGGGGCCCGTACCGCGTTGAAGTGATTGATGCGCAGACTGGCCTGCTCAGCAGCCTGCGCTTCTGGGCCGGCTACCGCTGGCAGGACAACGCCGACGGCGGCGCGGTACGGCCGGATCAGGTCAAGCTGGCGCTGGATAAACCGGCGTACGCCGATGGCGACACCGCCCAGGTAACCGTTACCCCTCCGTCTGCGGGCAAGGGCTACCTGATGGTGGAGTCCAGCGAAGGGCCGCTGTGGTGGCAAGAGATCGAGGTGCCGTCTGAGGGTAAGACCTTCGACATTCCGATTGCCAGGGAGTGGGCGCGGCATGACCTGTATGTCAGCGCGCTGGTGATTCGTCCCGGCGAGCGCAAGAGCAACGCCACGCCTAAACGCGCGGTCGGCCTGCTGCATCTGCCGCTGGAACGTGCTCCGCGCAAGTTGGCGCTGACCCTAACCGCTGCGGAGAAGATGCGCCCCAATCAGCCGCTCAACGTCAAGGTGCAGGCGCGCAACGCCGATGGCAGTATCCCGAAACAGGCGCAGGTGCTGGTAGCCGCCGTGGATGTCGGCATCCTCAATATCACCGAGTACGCCACGCCTGATCCATTCGCCAACTTCTTCGGCCGCAAGGCCTATGGCGCGGATCAGCTGGATATCTACGGGCAGCTGATCGAAGCCGGCCAAGGCCGAGTGGCCAAACTGGCCTTTGGTGGTGACGCCGCGCTGGCCGCTGGCGGTAAGCGTCCGGATACCAGCGTGCTGATCGTTGCACTGCAAAGCCAGCCGCTGATGCTGAACGAGCAGGGCGAAGGCGAAGTCAGCCTGGCTATCCCTGACTTCAACGGCGAGCTGCGCCTGATGGCGCAAGCCTGGACTGACGAGCATTACGGCATGGGCGAAGGCAAGACGGTGGTCGCCGCGCCGCTGATTGCCGAGCTGTCGGCGCCGCGCTTCCTCGCCGGTGGCGATGAAACCACTCTAGCCCTGGACCTGAGCAACCTGTCCGGACGTGAGCAGAAGCTGGATGTGCAACTGAGCGCCGAAGGCCAGTTGCGTCTGGCGCAGAACCCCGGCACGGCGGTGGCGCCGATCACCTTGGCCGATGGTCAGCGCAGCATTCTGCGTATTCCTGTGGTGGCGATGGGCGGCTACGGTCAAGGGCGCTTTACGGTCAAGGTCAATGGCCTGGTTCTGCCCGGTGAAGACCTGCCGCCGTTCAGTCGTGAATGGCAGCTAGGTATCCGCCCGGCCTATCCGGCGCAGTTGCAGCACTTCCGTGCGGTGCTCAAAGACGAGCCCTGGTTGCTGCCGGCCGATGCCCTGAGCGCCTTTGAAACAGCCGGCCTGGAAGCACGTCTGGCGATTTCCAGCCGTCCACCGCTCAACCTGGGCGAGCAGATCCGCGCACTCAAGGCTTATCCCTACGGCTGTCTGGAGCAGACCACCAGCGGCCTGTATCCATCGTTGTACGCCGATGCGGCAACCCTGAAGCGCCTGGGTGTTGAGGCCGAGCCGGATGAGCAGCGCAAACGCGCCATCGAGCTGGGTATCGAGCGTCTGCTGAGCATGCAGCGCTACAACGGCAGCTTCGGCCTGTGGAGTGCCGACGGCGATGAGGAGTACTGGCTCACCGCGTATGTCAGCGACTTCCTCCTGCGTGCTCGCGAGCAAGGCTTCGGCGTACCGGAAGAGGCGCTGAAAAAGGCCAACGAACGCCTGCTGCGCTATTTGCAGGAGCGCCAGCTGATCGAGGTCAACTACAGCGATAACGCCAACCACAGCCGCTTTGCCGTGCAGGCTTACGCCGGATACGTGTTGGCGCGCAGCCAGCAGGCGCCGCTGGGTGCCTTGCGTAGCCTGTATGAGCGACGCAGTGATGCGTTATCCGGCTTGCCATTGGTGCACCTGGCCGTGGCCCTGCAGAAAATGGGTGATCAGCCGCGAGCCGATGAGCTGCTGAGCGCAGGCTTGGCCCGTGGGCGCGAGCTCAATACCTGGTTGGCGGATTACGGCAGCCCGTTGCGTGATCAGGCGCTGGTTCTGGCGCTGCTGGAAGAGCATGACCTGGCGAAAAATCGCCGTGAAGAGCGCCTGTTCAGCCTGGCCGATGAAGTGGCCAGCCAGCAGTGGCTGTCGACCCAAGAGCGTAATTCGCTGTACCTGGCCGGGCGGAACCTGCTGAGCAAGCCCGAGCCGAACTGGAGCGCGGACCTGCAAAGTGGCAGCCTGGCCTTCGAGCTGAGCAATGCTCAGTCAGGTCTCAAACTTGATAGTGGTGATCTGGCGGCGCCGCTGAGCATCAGCAACTCGACGGATAAACCGGGCGATACGCCGCTGTATCAGCAGCTGACCCTGTCTGGCTATCCAAGTCAGGCGCCGGCGGCTGGCGGTGAAAACCTCAGCATCTACCGCGAATACTTAGGCATGGACGGTGAGACGCTGGACCTGAGTAACCTGCAAAGCGGCGAACTGGTGCTGGTGCACCTGGCCGTATCCGCCAAGCAGCGGGTGCCGGATGCGTTGGTGGTCGATCTGCTGCCGGCGGGCCTGGAGCTGGAAAACCAGAACCTGGCACAAAGCTCGGCCAGCCTGGACGACGCCAGTAGCGCGGTGAAAGAGTGGCGTGAGTCGATGCAGAACGCGGCAATCAAGCACCAGGAGTTCCGGGGTGATCGTTACGTCGCCGCGCTGGATGTAAACGGCTATGGCACCACCCACCTGCTGTACCTGGCCCGCGCGGTTACCCCCGGCAGCTACCGTGTACCGCCACCGCAAGTGGAGTCGATGTACCGGCCGAACTGGCAGGCGCTGGGTACCACGCCTGGTCGCCTGGTCGTTAAGGAGCGCTAGAACGCACAAGGCCCGCCAAGTTGGCGGGCCTTGTTGTTTAGTCTGTGTGTCCTAGCTGATCAGACCACTGAGCAGCCACAATCCCAGCACTAGCCAACTCATGCCGGCAATGATCGAGCGGCGGATAAAGGCGCGTACTGCGATGTACAGCAGCCAGAGGCCGGCTATCAGAACCACAATGCTGAGCAATGACGGCGTTACCCCTAAGGCCTTGGACATGCCCGCGATAAAGCTGCTGACCGCACCGCCGAGCATGCCGAAAAAGCCGCCCAGGCCCTCGACGATAAAGCGAATCACCGAGCCAACTGCCTCGCCCAGGGATTCAAAAAAACCTTCTACACCCATAATTCCCGTTCCACTCGACTCGGCTTTGATTGCTGCTGCGCGCCAGTGTGCCAGTCATTTGGCAGAATGGCAGCGCTGTTGGTTAGGCACGTCGCTAATTAGCAGAACACGTTCGCGATGCAAGGAATGGATCAGCGCATGACCCGCGTTAAGCCGCTCTACCTTTTGGTTCTGTCTGTTTGGCATAACCGCGTGTGGCCTTTGCTGCGCCGCCCTTGGCTGTGGCTGCCGCTGTGTCTGCTGTCAGTGCTGGCGCTGGCTGATCGACTATTGCCGCTGCCTTTGCCGGTCGATGACCTGGCCCGCGTGGTGCTGGCCGAGGATGGTACGCCGCTGTGGCGCTTCGCCGACCATGACGGTGTATGGCGCTATCCGGTGCGCCCGGATCAGGTGTCGCCTTATTACCTGGAAGCGCTGCTGACCTATGAAGACCGCTGGTTTTATCAGCATCCCGGGGTCAACCCGCTGGCGCTGGGCCGTGCGGCTTGGCAAAACCTGCAAGGCGGGCGGGTGCTCTCGGGTGGCAGCACACTGTCTATGCAGGTGGCGCGCCTGCTGGATCCGCATGCGCGCAGTTACAGAGGCAAGCTCAAGCAGCTGTGGCGCACGCTGCAGCTGGAGTGGCACCTGTCCAAGGACGAAATTCTCACCCTCTACCTCAACCGCGCGCCCTTTGGCGGCACCTTGCAGGGCGTGGCAGCCGCCAGCTGGGCTTATCTGGGCAAATCACCGAGCCAACTGACCCGCGCCGAAGCCGCGTTGCTCGCGGTGCTGCCGCAAGCCCCCAGCCGCTTGCGTCCGGATCGTCATCCCGAGCGCGCGCAGGCGGCGCGTGACAAAGTGCTGAAACGGTTGGCCGACTTTAATGTGTGGCCGCAGTCGGCGATCAGCGATGCGCTGGAGGAACCGGTGCTGCTGGCGCCGCGCCAGGAGCCGCGTCTGGCCCCGCTACTTGCACGGCGGCTGAATACGCGCAGCAGTCCGCCGCTGATTCACACCACGCTGGATGCCGCCTTGCAGCGCCGCCTGGAAGACCTGCTGCTCGGCTGGCGTGCGCGCCTGCCGGAGCGCACCTCGGCGGCGATTTTGGTGGTTGAGCAGCCGAGCATGGCGGTGCGGGCCTACCTGGGCTCGGTGGATATCAGTGATGCCAAGCGGTTTGGCCATGTTGATATGGTTCGCGCGGTGCGCTCGCCGGGCTCGACGCTGAAACCCTTTCTCTATGGTATGGCCCTGGACGAGGGGCTGATTCACTCCGAGTCCTTGCTGCAGGATGTGCCCCGGCGCTATGGCGATTACCGGCCAGGGAATTTTGCCAGTGGGTTCAGCGGCGCGGTGTCGGCCAGCCAGGCGTTGGCCACCTCGCTCAACCTGCCCGCTGTGCAGCTGTTGGAAGCCTACGGGCCGAAACGCTTTGCCGGTGAGTTGCGTAGCGCCGGGGTGCCGTTGTTGTTGCCGCCCTTGGCCGAGCCCAACCTGGCGTTGATTCTCGGCGGTGCCGGCAGTCGCTTGGAAGAGCTGGTCAGCGGTTACAGCGCTTTTGCCCGCGGCGGCATGGCTGCGCGTCTGCGTTTTCAGCCGCAGGATGGGTTGCATGAGCGGCGTTTGTTGTCGCCCGGCTCGGCGTGGATAGTGCGGCGAATTCTCAGCGGTCAGGCGCGCCCGGACCGTGACCCGCGTGCGCAGCTGGTGCAGCGCCCGACCCTCGCCTGGAAGACCGGCACCAGCTACGGCTTTCGTGACGCCTGGGCGATTGGTGTGGCGCCGCGCTACCTGATCGGTGTCTGGATTGGCCGGCCGGACGGTACGCCGGTGCCGGGACAGTTCGGGTTGGCCTCGGCCGCGCCCTTGCTGCTGCAGGTGCATGATCTGCTGGTCAACCGTGACAGCCAACGCGGGATTGCCCAGCCGCTTGATCCGCAACCGGCTGAAGTGGGCGTGGCGGCGATCTGCTGGCCACTGGGGCAACCCATGGACTCACACGACCCCAACTGCCGCCGCCAGCGCTTTGCCTGGACCCTGGCGGGTACCACACCACCGACCTTGCCGGCGCCGGATCAGCCATTGGGCTTGGGGCTGCAGGAACGTATCTGGACCAATGCCGCCGGCTTGCGCGTGGATGCCAGTTGCCCTGGCGCCACGCAGCAGCGCCTGGCCTTGTGGCCGGCCCCGCTGGAGCCCTGGTTGCCCCGGCGTGAGCGGCGCAGTGCGCGCATGCCAGCGGTTGATCCGCAGTGCCCGCCGCAGCATGTGCCCGCCAGCGCACCGCTGTCGATTGTCGGCGTGCGTGAGGGCGATCGTTTACGTCGCCCAGCCGGCAGCGCTGAGCCGCTACGCTTGCGTCTGTCGGCCCTGGGCGGCAGTGGCCGACGCTGGTGGTTTGTGGACGGTCAGCCGGTTGCCGAAACCAATGCCGACGCGCTGATTAGCCAAAGTTTTGCGCGTGCGGGGCGTTACCAGCTCAGCGTGCTCGATGAAAGCGGGCAGACCGCCCAGCTGAGCTTCAGCCTGCAGAACTAACGGCGAGCCTTTATGGCGCAGGTCATGCTGCTCTAAGCCTGTTCAGCCTGGCCTGCGCCGTCTTTGCGGCGGCGATTAAAGCCGGCACGCCGGCTGGGCGATAGCGGTTATATGTCGGGATGAAATTGAATTTGTATACAAAATTGTATTCAATTGTTTTCTTCCAATAATAACTAAAAGGTAACCTCCATGGGCTTGTGGAAACGCAGCATCCAGTGGCAGCTGATTCTCAGCATGGGCGCGGCCCTGCTGGTCAGTATTCTGATCGTAGTAGGCGTCTACTCCGCGGTGGTTAATCGCCTGAGTGAGCGCTTTTTGGTTGAAGAGGCCTTGCCGGCCAAGGTACTGGCGATTCGCAACGATCTGGAGCGCGTGCTAACGGCCCCGATCACGGCCAATGCCGGGATTGCCGCCAACGTATTTATTCAGGACTGGCTGGGCGCGGGCGAAGACCCTGGGCTGCGTGATGTGGTGGCGCGTTACCTGGAGGGGGTGCGTCAGCAGCAAGACGCCATGACCACCTCGGTGGCCGTACTGGCCAGCGGCAACTACTTCACTGGCGATGGTTTGAGTCGGGTGATCAATCGTAATCAGCCCGAGAATCAATGGTTCTACCGACTGGTCGATGGCAGCCGCGATCAGGTGATGGAGGTGGATCTCGATAAGGCCACGCGCTTGCCGACCCTGTTTATCAACCAGCGCATCAAGCAGGACGGCAAAGTGCTTGGCGTGGCTGGTCTGGGCTACAGCCTGAAGGCTATGTCTGAAATGATTCGTGACTTTCGCTTTGGCGAGCGCGGTCAGGTATTTCTGACCGACGCCAAGGGTGCGATCAAGGTGCACCCGCAGGCTGAACTGAGTGGCAGTGGCAGCCTTGCTGCGTTATTCGGCCAAGAGCCGGCCGAGCAACTGTTGAGTGCTGAGGGCAAGGCGGTGCGCTTCGAGCGTGACGGTGAGGTCTACCTGGCGCTGACGCAGAAGCTTGGCAGTATCGACTGGCTGCTGGTGAGTGAAGTGCCGGAGGCGGAAATCTATGCCGAAGCGCGCCAGGCGCTGTTTATGACCAGCGCCATCGGCGCGGCGGTGGCGTTATTTTGCCTGGGCCTGGTGGTGCTGCTGGCGCGGGGTTTGGTGCGGCCGATCCGCCAAGTGACCACCGGCTTGGTGGAAATTGGCGGCGGCGGCGGTGACCTGACTCGGCGTCTGGATGAGTCGCGTGAGGATGAACTGGGTGACCTGGCGCGTGGCTTCAACCGCTTTATTGGCGGCCAGCGCAACTTGATCAGTGCTGTGCTGGCCACCAGTGAGCGCCTGCGTGCTTCGGTCGGTCAGGTGGCGCAGGTGGTCGATAACACGGCCGCGCGCTCCAGTCAGCAGCAGGAAATGACCGACATGGTGGCCACCGCGGTTCACGAAATGGGCCTCACCGTGCAAGAGATCGCACGTAATGCCAGCAGTGCCGCCCAGGCCTCGCAAACCGCACGTAGTGAGGCGCAGGGCGCGCGTAAGGAAGTCGGCCAGTCGATTGGCCATATCGAGAGCATGTCCACCGATATTGGCGAGGCGGCGGCTGCCGTGAGCGAGTTGGCCGAGCAGGTGGCATCGATTGATCAGGTGTTGGCGGTGATTCGTGGCATTTCCGAGCAAACCAATCTGCTGGCCCTCAACGCCGCTATCGAAGCCGCGCGTGCTGGAGAAATGGGTCGTGGCTTTGCCGTGGTGGCCGACGAGGTGCGCACCCTGGCTAGCCGTACACAAAGCTCCACCGATGAAATTCAGCAGATGATTCAGCGCCTCAAACAGGGCGCGGAAACCGCCGTGAGTTCCATGCATGCCGGGCAGCATGCAACCGGTACTGGCGTTGCGGCGAGCCAGCGCACTGGGCAATCACTCAGTGCCATTACCGAGCAGATTGAACGCATCAGTGACATGAACACCCAGGTGGCCACCGCGACGGAAGAGCAGTCCTCGGTAACCGAAGAGATCAACCGTAACGTGCAGGGCATTGCCGACTTGGCGCATGCCACCGCCGGTGAGGTTGGGGTGTGTAAAGAGGACTGCAAAACGCTGCGCGGCCTGGCAGATGACCTGGCTCAACAGATGGGCAGCTTTCGCCTTTAAGCAGGGGCGCGAATCGAGGCCGATAGGCGCATCGCGGCAAGGCTCGGTGGCTCATCAGTAAGGGCGGGCCCGGGAGAGGTTGCCTTAAGCAACATCCTCCGGCCTGCCTATGCTGTCGGGTTTAGGCCAGGTTCAGGCGGTTGCGACCTGCCGCCTTGGCTTGATAGAGCGCATCATCGACCCGCTTGAAAAACCCCTCCGCGCTGTCGTCGCGGTGTGTGTCGTAACAGCCCACGCCCAAGCTGGCGGTCAGCGGCAGGGTGGCGCCTGGAACATCAAAATCTTCCCGCTCCAGCGCCTGACGGAACTGCTCGGCCAGCACGCGCGCCTGCTCCAGCGGGGTGTTGGGCATCAGGATGCCGAATTCTTCGCCGCCCAGGCGCAGCAACGTATCGCTGTCGCGGCGGAAATTCTGCCGCATGCGTTCGGCAAACACGCTCAGGCAGCTATCGCCACAGGCGTGGCCGTACATGTCATTGATCCGTTTGAAGAAGTCGATATCCAGCAGTACCAGGGATAGCGGTTGGCTCTGCCGTTGGGCGTTGGCCACCATCACCGGAAACAGGCTGTTGAATTGGTAGCGATTGCCCAGTTGGGTCAGGCTGTCGGTGCGGCTGAGCTGGTCGAGGCGTTCCTGCTGGTCGAGCAATTGCAGCTCCAAGGCCAGGGTGTTGTGGTACTCGCGGTGGCTGCGGTTGAGGGCCAGCAGCAGATAGCTCAGATAGATCGCCAGGGTAATCACCATGGCGTGATGGGTCTGCCAGTCCAAGGCCAGGCCAATTAACCCGGGCAGGTATAGCAGCAGCAGGGCCAGGGTCGCGTGGCGTTTGCGCATCGAGAAGGTGAACACCAGCGCAGTGCTGAAGGCAATGGTGCTGAGGGTGGCGATGATCGTCGAACTGCTGAACGCCAGGTGCGTTTGCGCCAGCGCATGGGCCAAGCCCCAGAGCAGCGCGGTGCTGAGAATCAGCAGCCAGTGGTGGTTGAGCCAGCGCTTTAGCGTCGCGGGCGTTTGCTCGTCGGGTAGGCGGTGGAGCAGGCGCAGCGCCAGCAGTAGGGCGAAAATGGCGATGCCAATCAACCCGATAGGCAGCTGCTGCAGCGGGTTGTTGCTGAACCCCCACGTGAGCAGCCAGGCCAGCAGGTAGTAAATGCCCCCCAGCGGTGTACGGGTGCGGGTGTCTTGGGCTTCACGCCAGAGTGAGAAAGCCTGCGGCTGGTGGGGAACGTGGGACTCAGTCATAGGGTGTGATCACAAAAACAACGTCACTGCAGCATAGCGCGTTAATCGTGAAAAAACTGTCAGAGTGCCACTATGCCGTGCAGGACGCGACGAGGGGCGTTAACGCAGAATCAGCAGGGCGCTGGTGGTGCCTGGGCGGCCGAGGATGTTAAAGAATCAGGTGTTTTTCAGGCCTTGGAGCATCGTCGGTTGAAAGGGCTGGAGCCCATAGGTACAGGCAAGGGCAGGGCGGAGCGGCGAATAAAAACTGGGTGCGTCGAACTTAACGCAGCCCACAGGCCCGTTCGCATAAGCGCGGGCTTGTGCGGGGGTATGGCCTAGCCGCGCCTGATTAGCCAGATACCGGCGATGATCAGCAGCA
The DNA here is from genome assembly GCF_028680365.1 of Pseudomonas sp. MIL19. Lineage (NCBI taxonomy): Bacteria > Pseudomonadati > Pseudomonadota > Gammaproteobacteria > Pseudomonadales > Pseudomonadaceae > Pseudomonas > Pseudomonas sp. MIL19. The sequence continues at coordinate 89,977 of NZ_JAPPVG010000009.1, forward strand.
GGCCGCCAAGCTTGCCGGCGGTAATGGGAGCTTCGCGAAAACCCGCCCAGCCGAAGTGGTCCAGGGTCAGGGCCATACTCAGTTGCCCTGCGATCACCAGGGCCATAAACAGCACCGCGCCGACCTTGGGGCCAGCAAAGGCGGCGGTGGCGATAAACATCACCCCCAACAGGCCGCCGCTCCAGTGCCACCAAGTCAGGCCTTTCAATGCGCCGAGGCTGGGGAATTCGCGCTGAGCCAGTACCAAAATAAGCAGGGCCAGGGTGCCTATGGCAAAGGAAATCAATGACGCAGCCAATACACTGGACACCTGTTTGGCCAATTGACCGTTGATCCCGGCCTGCAGCGGCAGGCACGCGCCGGCAACAAAGGGCAGGGCCAGTAACCACCAGATTGGGGCAGGCATGGGGTGTCTCCAGGCAGGTACAGGGCGAGCGATTATGCCGTAAAAGCAGCTTGTCCCGTTTGTTGTGGGCGGCCGCGTCAGCGTTGAAGCGCCGCGACGTTAACGCGGCGGGTATTGGCTTAAGACGTTGGCCACGGTGCTGCGGATCGACGCTTCGCGCTCGCTGGGGCTGGGCTGAGAGCTGCGCAGTACCTGTTCGGCACTGCCGCGCCAGACCAGCTTGCCATCCTTGCCGTCGAGCAAGTCAACCTGCAGGGTGCCGACCTGGTAGTCCACGGTGCGGGTTTCCACGTAGCTCGGGCCTCCCCAAAAGCCGCCACCCCAGGGGTTGCCCCAGGCGCCGCCCATTTGCGTGCTGACCTGCTGTTGGCGGTTGTCGACGATCACCCAGACCTGCACCTTAAGGTCGCCAGTAGTGGCTGCAGTTGCAGCGCGGAGGCCGCGTTGTTCGAGTTGCTCGCTTACCGCTGCGCGAATGCGCTGGCTGGTCAGGTCGCTGTTGATGCGCGGGTCATTGGGCTTGAACTGTACAGCGGGTTCCTCCCAGCTCCAGCTGCGGTAGGCCGCAAAGTCTCGGCTGGGATCGAAGTCGCGCTGCAGCCGTGGCGTTTGGCAGGCGCTCAACAGCAGTAGCAGGGGCAGTAACAACAGTGATGTACGCATGAGTGTTCTCCTTGGGGCCGCAGTCAGTTCGGTGGATAGGCTGCCAGTGCTTGCTGTAGTGCATTGCGTAGGGCGGCCGCGCGTTCACTCTGGCTGCCGCTGCTGAGGGCTTCGGCACTGGCGCTCCAGATCGGCTGGCCGTCCTTGCCATCGAACAACTCGATGCGCACCACCATCACCTCTTCGGTATAGCTGCGCACCAGCGGCGCGCTGCCCCATAACCCGTATTGATTGCCATAAGGGTTGTGGCCGTAATAGCTGCCGTAGCGCTCTGTCACTTGGCGAATGCGTTGCTCCAGGCGTAGCTCGGCGCTGACCTGTAGATCAGCCGTTGCGCCGCTACGGTGCGGGCGCAGGCCGCGCTGGTCGAGAGCATTGCTCAGCGCTTCCTGAACCTGCTCGGAGCTGGCCCAGGCGGTGCCGGCGGGCAGGCGTTGCCAGCGCCAGGTACGGTATTGGCCATAGTCGCGCGGTTTTGCCGGGTAGGCGCTGAGGTCCAGTTGCTGGGCCGCCTGCGCGGGCGCTGGCGGCAGTGGTTGGCTGTCGGCGACATAAGGGTTATGGCTCTGGCAGGCGGCGAGCGTGGCAAGCAGCAGTAAAACGCTGAGTTTGTGCATACGCGGCCTCCTGAGTCGTGAGCGTTAAATCAATGGGGGCGACAGATCCAGTGTAGATAACGGCCCAAACCGGCAAAGCTGGGGTGGTGGCGGTAGGCCAGTTCCATTTCCAGCAGATCAATCAGCTCGGCCTTGGCCTGAAACGGCTGCGGCATGTAGTCGTGGAACACCCGCACACCGCTCTGGCTTTCGACCTGCCAATGGGCCTCAAGTTGCGCCGCCAACTCGCGCGGATCAAGCGGCATCTGTGGCGTCAGGCTTTGTTTTTCACCGGCGAACTCGGCTTTGCGCAGTTTGCGGAAATGGCCCTTGAGCAGGTTGCGGTAGATCAGCGCGTCTTTGTTGTAGAACGCCAGCGACAGCCAGCCGCCGGGCGCGCAGAGCTGGTGCAGCACTGGCAGGATGCTGTGGGGTTCGGCCAGCCACTCCAGCACCGCATGGCAGATCACCAGGTCATAGGGCTGTTCAAGTTGGCCGAGCAGGTCCTGCCAGGGCGCCTGAATAAAGGTGGCCTGTTGCCCGGCGGCAGCAAAGCGCTCGCGCGCACCGGCGAGCATGGGCGCGGCGGGTTCTGCCAGGGTTACCTGATGGCCGCGCTCGGCCAGCCACAGTGACATATGACCAAGCCCCGCGCCGATATCCAGCACGCGCAGCGGGCGTTCGGGCAGGGCTTCGGCCAGGTCGGCCTGGAGTACGGCGAGGCGAATGGCGCCCTTGGCGCCGCCATAGATCTTCTCGGCGAAGCGGGTGGCCAGCTCATCGAAGTGCCGATCAGTCATGGTGAGGGGTTCCTAGAAAGCGTTTTTCGTTGTCGGCTAGTTTGGCGCGCACCACCTGCTCCATATCCAACCCCAGCTCACTGCACAGCAGCACCAAATAGAGAATGACATCGCCGACTTCCTGGCCGGCGTGAGCGAGTTGCTCGGCCGGCAGTTGGCGCGACTGCGCCTCGGTCAGCCACTGGAAGATTTCCACCAGCTCGGCCATTTCCACGCTGGCGGCCATGGCCAGGTTCTTTGGGCTGTGGAATTGCCGCCAGTCGTTATGATCACGAATAGCGTGCATGCGGGTGGTCAGTTCGGCGAGGTTCATCAGGCGCTCCAATCAACAGGCGCCTAGCTTCGGGGGTTCGCCCCCGCTGTGCAAGCGGCGCTGGAGCGGCGGCCCAGTATCCGCTGTGACGTGCACTGGGGATTGGTGAATGTGACGCTGTAATGGCGCCGAAAACGCACGGTCATGCGCTCAGGCGCCGGGTTGGCACCGCCCTGATTAAGCGGCGAAATAGGTGACCCAGAAGTAATAAGCGGTCATGCCGCTGCCCACTGCGATCACCAGTGCGCGCAGCAGGTTGGCGGGTAAACGCTGGCCCAGTGCGCCACCGACATAGCCGCCGATGGTGGCGCCGACCAGCAGAATCACCAGCTCATACCAGCTGACTCGGCCGGCGATGATAAAAGTCGCCGTGGCTACGCTGTAGATCACCGCCGAGATCAGGTTTTTCAGGGCGTTGGAGCGAGCCAGCGGGTGGCCTTCGATGGAAAACGCCGCCAGTTGCAGGATGCCCATGCCTGCGCCGAAGTAGCCGCCGTAAATCGACACGCCGACGTGGGCCACCAGCGACAGTGGCGAGTGCGGTGGCTGCGCCGCCTCGCCGCGGCGCGCGGCCAACCAGCGGCTGAGCCAGGGGCTGGCGGCAAATAGCGCGGTGGCGAGCAGCAGCAGCCAGGGAATCAGCTTGGCAAATACCGCATCACCGCCCACCAGCAGGAGCAAACCGCCGAGCAGGCCGCCCGCCAGGCCGGCTATCAGCAAGGGTACTAAATAACTGCCCAAGGGCCGCAGTGAGGCCCGTGCCGCCCAGGCTCCGGCCAGGCTGGCAGGCCACAGTGCCACGGCATTGGTGGCGTTGGCCGTGACCGGCGGCAGGCCGGCGGCGAGCAAGGCCGGGAAGGAGAAAAACGTGCCGCCGCCGGCCAGGGCATTCATCCCGCCCGCCGCAAAACCGGCAAGCACCAATAGCAACATATCGGAAACAGGCATGGCTATCCCTCGCACAAAAAGGGTGCAGCATACCCAGGCCTGGACGGTTCGGCCATGTCGATCAAGGTAGTAGACGGCGACTCAGCTGAGTTTGCGCAGCACATACAGGCGCTGCATGGCCAGGCCGGGCATGAAGTCGCGGTGGCCGCTGATGTGGAAGCCGGCAGCGGTGAACTCACGCTCGATTTGCGCCCGCGCGTGAACCTGGCCGTTGCGCCGGCTGAGGGGTGTTTGGCGTACGGCTTGGAGGTTGCCATCGACCCAGACTGAAATGATCACGCAGTCGCGCGTAACCCGGTTGAATTCGCGCAGCACGAGCATCCTGCGCCGTGGGTCGTCGATGTGATGCAGGCCATACATGGAGAAAATACAGTCCACTGCATTGGCGCCCAAATCAATCGCGAACAGCGAGGTTTGCAGTGGATGCACCCTGCGGCTGAAAACCGCATGCAGCCCTGCCAGTGCTGCTGTCAGTTGCTCGGCATTGGCCTCGGCGGCAATCACTACACGGCTATCGCTGGTGCTCAGCAGCGGCCATAAACCATCGGCGGCGCAGGGTAGGTCGAGCACCAGGCTCGGCTCGCCGGCTAGTTTCAGCGCACTGTTGATCAGCTGCCCGGCCCGCCACTGAGTCACGCGCCGGGCAATGCTGCTCAGCATGCGCCCGGCGGCGGTTTGCCCACCTCGATGTGCGGTCGCTGCGGTGTGCTGTGCGGGTGGCTCGACATAGGGCTGTCCGGGTTATCTCGATCACGGCGACGTTAGGGGTTGTCTTGTGCGGCGGTCTGGCGCGTGTTGGGTTGCGTATCGCCGACCCCCGCGGTGTTGCTCAACAGGCTTTGCGTGGCGACCTGCAAAAAGGCCTGCAGGCGCGGCAGCAGGTGAGCTTGCAGCGCGGCGTTGTCGGTAGGCTGTATGCCGGCGTTCTCATGCAGCTGGTAGTCATACAAGCGCGGCGCGCCGTCACGTGGCTGGATCAGCAGGTTGCTGCCGGACACCAGGGCGACGGTTTGATCGCTGCCGGAGGGCTTGATCACGCCAATGCCCGGGTCCGCCGAGTCCAGCGCCAACAGGTCACGGCCCCAGCATTGCTGCTGCACGGGGCCGCCAAGCCGGCCCATGATGGTGGGGACGATGTCCAGCTGAGTGCCGGCAATGTCATTGCGGGTGCCGAATTGTTCTTGAACCCCGGGGGCAATCACCAGCAGGGGCACATGGAAGCGGTACAGGTCGATGTCGCTGAGCTGCTCGGGGCTGCCAAAACCATGGTCGCCGACGATCACGAACATTGTGTCTTTGAAGTAGGGCGCTTTACGCGCCTTTTCGAAAAACTGGCCCAGGGCCCAATCCGAATAGCGCATGGCCGTAAGGTGTTCGTCGTTGGAGCCGAAACCGCTGACCGGAGCGACCGGCAGTGGGTCGGGCAGGGCGTAAGGCGTGTGGTTGGACAGGGTTTGCAGCAGGGCATAGAACGGCCGCTGGCGATCGAGTTTGCGCAACTCTAGGTCGGCGCGGTCAAACATGTCCTGATCGGAAACGCCCCAGGTCGGGTCGGAAAACACCGGGTCCACGTAATCGTTGCGGCCAATGAAATTACTCATGCCCTGGTTGCCGAAGAAGCCCTTCTGGTTATCCCAGCCAAAGTCGCCGTTGTACACGTAGAGGTCGTCAAAGCCGCGATCACCCAGCAGCTGCGGCAGCCCCGAGAAGTCATGGGCGCCTTCCGGGCTCTGCATCAAATATTCGAAGCCGGGCAAGTTGGGGAAGCAGGCCATGGTGGCAAACATGCCCTGGTGGGTGTGAGTGCCGTTGGAGAAATAGCGGGTAAACAGCAGCCCTTCTTTAGTCAGGCGGTCGAAGTTGGGGGTGATGTCGCCGCCCGCACCGAGCGCGCCGACATAGTGCCCGGCGAAGCTTTCCATGAGGATCACCACCACATTGCGTACCGGTAACTGCAGGTGTGGCTTGGGTGTGCTGATCCGGCGGATCGCCGCCTCGCCGCTGTCGATCAGCAAATCCTGTGGGGTCAGCAGCATCTGCCGTACCAGAGCTTGCGCTTCGGCGCTGGGCAGGCGGGCTTTCCATTGATTGTCACGGTGGTCAGACCAACGCGCTTTGCCGGCATCGACCAGGGTCAGGGTGCCATTGAGGCCCAGTTGGTTGGCAAATACCGATTCGGTGGTGCTGGCGTCGCCCCAGCGCAGCGGTGGGCCTTGGCGCAAGGTGCCGCGCACCGCGAGTACGGCGATAAACAGGCAGAGGGTGAACACGCTGACGCGCCAGTACCAGCGCTCGCCCGCCGCCGGGCTGAGGCGTGGGTCGGCCGGCGGGACCAGGCGATGGATGGCTTGCAGGGCTTTGAACAGCAGCCAGCTGGCCAGTGCCCAGGCGATCAGGTAACGGCCGACCGGAAAGCCATGCCAAAGCATGCTCATGACCGTTGTCGGGTCTTCGCCGAGGTACTGAAACACCAGTGCGTTGAGGCGTTGGTGAAATTCGCGGTAGAAATCCAGCTCCAGCACGCCGAGAAACAGGGTCAGGCTGGCCGCGAAGCTGAGCCAGGCCAGTTGCCAGGTGCGTGCGGCCATCAAGCGCCGGCTGCCCATTACCAGCAGCAACGGCGCCAGAACAAAGACGACAACGCGCAGATCAAACCGCAGACCGTTACCGAAGGCTTCCAGCAGGTCGTTGGCCGTGGTTTCGCCAATCAGCTCATGGTTATAAACCAGCAACGCCAGGCGCAGCAGGCTGTACAGGACGATTAACAGGGCGCCGCTTAGGGCCGTGAACAGCAGGTGTTGACGCAAGCCGTTGCGGCCTGCGGCAGAGCGAGTAGACGTGGCGGGCATCAATCAGTTTCCTGTGGGTGGCGTTGCAGGCTCAGTACGCGGTTGCGGCCTTGTTCGGCCAGTAGATAGTAGCCTGGGCGCGTTTCGATCAGGGTTTGTGCCGAGCGCAGGTGTGACAAGACGGTATGCAACTGGCCATCCGGGGCCAGCCGCAACAGACGGGCCATGTGCGTGGCATCTTCGGTGATCCACAAACCCTGGTTGTTGCACAGCAGGTAACCGGGCTGGTTAAGGCCCGTCAGCACCACGCTGTCATGACCTTCAGCGTGTAGCTGAGACACCGTGCCGCTGCTCTTCTCGCTATAGAACAGGCGGCCGTCGGGGCAGGCGGTAATGGCTTCGGCTTGATCCAGGCCGGTGCGCAGTACCACGGTAGTGTCGTTGCTGGGGTCGTAGCGCAACAGGCGGCCATCGCCATGACGGTCTTCGATGGCATAGAGGTAGCGACCATCATTGGCCAGGCCCTCAACATTGCTGCCGGCAAATAGCTCGACGGTGCGCTGCGGTGTCCGCCAGAGCACGGCCTCATCGCCTTGCTCCTGGCTGAACACCACGCCACCGCGAAAACTGACCATGCCGTCTGGCTTGGACAGGCCGGCTTCCACCGGCTCAAGGCTGCCGTCGGCGCTGTAACGCAGAATGCGCCCCTCACCACTTTGCAGTTCCTCGCTGAGCAGGAGGCCGCCTTCGGCATCCAGAGCGATGGCGCTGACTTTCTCGATATCTTTGAGCAGCACCTCATAGCGCCAGCCGGTTTCTGCCACCGCCGGGTACAGGTGCCGCCAGCCCATGTAGCTGAACGTCGCCAGCAGCACGACCATCAGCACCGGCGTCAGCCGCAGCCAGCCGCTTTTGCCGCGCGGTTTGAGGCCATGCAGCACGCCGGCGTGAGTCGGCAGCGGCTTGTCGAGTAATGAGGAGGGCAGCATGGGCAATATCCATCTGTAGGCAGTGCTGCATCCTAGAAGGCCGGCATTCAATTCCATGTCAAAAGAATGTGAAAAATTCGTGAGTTCTGCGCTGCTCACAGGTGACCGAGGTGTATCCACAGCGGCGTGCTGAGCGCAGCAGCGCGGCCGTGATCACTCAACGGTTTTTCACATCCGCCCGACAGGCATTTCACATCTGCCTGAGTAGATTTGCGCCAGTCTCGTTATCTACCCAGGTGCTTTGTGCGCGAATCCATTCTTAAACGTGTGGCCGTCAGCCGTAACGGGCTGACCATGTTGGTTGCCTTGTGGCTGATGCTGACCATGAACCTGCCGTTCTGGCACAGCGTCTGGCAGGGCGTGGGCGGTATGAGCAACGACAGCCCGTTGTTCCTACTCAGCCTGCCGCTGTTTGTCTGGATCTGGCTGTACGTGCTGCTCAGCCTGCTGACCTGGGGGCGGCTGACCAAAGCGGTGCTGGCCCTGCTGGTGCTGGTGTCGGCCGGTGCCAGTTACTTTATGAGCAGCTATGGCATCGTCATCGACTACAACATGCTCACCAACATGCTGCAGACCGACGTGGCCGAAGCCACGGAGCTGTTCAATGCTCGCCTGCTGCTGTGGTTTTTATTGTTGGGCGTGCTGCCTGCGTTGTTGATCAGTCGTATGCCGACTCGCCCCCTCACGTGGCGGCGAGAGCTGGCCGGCAAGCTGGGTAGCATGGCCGTGCTGTTGGGGGTATTTGCCGTGTTGGTGATGAGCCAGTACCAGCCGTACGCCTCACTGATTCGCAACCACCGCGAAGTGCGCCTGATGTTGGTGCCGTCGAATGTGGTCGGGGCCGTGCACGGTTACCTCAAACGCGAGTTGGCCGCGCCGGCTGTGCTGGAAGTCGTCGGCGCTGATGCCCATCGCATCAGCGCAGTCAGCACCCTGCACCGGCCGCGCGTCACCCTCTTGGTGGTGGGCGAGACGGCCCGTGCAGCGAACTTCTCGCTCAACGGTTATGCGCGCCCGACTAACCCTGAGTTGGCTAAGCGCGATGTGATCAACTACCCGCAGGCGTCTTCCTGCGGCACCGCCACGGCGGTCTCGGTGCCTTGCATGTTTCAAGACGTAGGCCGGGCGGATTACCAGGACTCGATGGCCGGCAATCGTGAAGGCATGCTCGACGTGTTGCAGCGTGCCGGCGTGGATGTGCTGTGGCGCGATAACAACTCGGGTTGCAAGGGCGCCTGTGATCGGGTGCCCAACGAGGATGTTTCACACCTCAACCTTGCGCAGTTCTGCGCCGATGGCGAATGCCACGACGAGGCGCTGCTGCATAACTTGCAGGCGTACCTCGACGGCCTGACCCGTGACACCCTGGTGGTGCTGCATATGAAGGGCAGTCATGGCCCGGCCTATTACAAGCGCTACCCGGCGGCGTTTGAGCGCTTCACCCCGGTGTGCAAGGAGGTGCAACTCGATCGCTGCGACACCGCCAGCATCGTCAATGCCTACGACAACAGTCTGCTTTACACCGACCATGTGCTGGCCGCCACCATCGACCTGCTGCGCAGCAATGCGGCGCGCTTGGACACGGCCATGCTCTATATGTCGGACCACGGTGAGTCCCTCGGCGAACACGGCATGTACCTGCATGGCGTGCCCTACGCCATGGCGCCGAGCGAGCAAACCCATGTGCCGATGGTGCTGTGGTTCTCCGACGGCATGCAGCGCAGCAGCGGCATTTCCGCCGATTGCCTGCGCCAGCAAGCGGGCCAGCCGGTGTCGCAAGACAACCTGTTCCACTCGGTGATCGGCCTGATGGGCGTGCGCACGGCGGTCTATCAGCCGCAGCTGGATATCTTCCGCAGCTGCCGACCGGCTGCGGTTGCCGTGCAGAGCAAAAGCACTGAGCTACGGATCGACTGACTCAGTAAGGCCGGCCCAGTGTTCGTGCATCTAGGCTCTGGTTGCAGTCGGCCTGGCTGAGCGCCAGGCCGCCAGACTTATTTGGTCGCTTTAAGCACCACAAACTTCGGTGTGGCCGCTACCTGTTCGACGCCGCGGAACAGGCGTTTCAGTTTGGCGTGGTAGCCCAGGTGACGGTTGCCGACGATCCACAGTTCACCGCCGGTCACCAGGGCGGCACGGGCCTGCTGGAACATGCGCCAGGCGAGGAAGTCGCCGACCACTTGCTGCTGGTGGAAGGGCGGGTTGCACAGCACCAGGTCCAGCGAATCCGCCGCCTGTTCGGCCAGCCCATCGCCGGCACGGATCTCTACCGGGCGCTCGCCCAGCGCCGCTTGCCAGTTTTCAGCGGTCGATTGCACGGCCATATAGGACTCATCCACCAGCGTCAGCTCAGCCTGCGGGCTGCCCAAGGCGTAGGCGATACCGAGCACGCCATTGCCGCAGCCGAGATCGGCTACGCGCAGGCGGCTGAGGTGCTTGGGCAGGTGCGGGAGGAAGGCGCGCGTGCCGATATCCAGGTCTTCGCGGCAAAACACATTGGCGTGGTTACGCAGCTCAATCGCCGGTTTATCCAGGCGGTAGGCCGTGGGGTAGGGCGATACCGGCGCGGGTTTGGCGGCTGACGTGGCGAACAGCAGGCGGGCTTTTTTCACCGCCAGTGAGGCCTGCACCGGGCCGATGTAACGCTCCAGCAGATCACCCGCCGCGCGCGGCAGGTGTTTGACCATGGCCGCGGCAATCACCTGCGCGCCCGGGGCGAGCTGGCCGTGCAGGCGAATCAGTTGTTCCTCCAGCAGCGCCAGGGTTTTCGGCACGCGGATTAACACCAGGTCAAACGGCCCTTGCGCACACTCACTGCTCGGCACAAAGCGTACGGCCTCCGCCGGCAACTGATTGCGCTGCAGGTTGACCTGTAAACCAAGGTGGCCGAGGTGTGAGTCGCCGCTGCTGGTGACGTCGGCCCGGCCGGCCAGGCTGGCCGCCAGTGCGCCGAAGCTGTCATTCAGTACCAAGATGCGCGCTGCGTCCGGTAACCCCTGCTCATGCACATGGTTGAGCAGGTATTCATCGGCGGCATCAAACGCCTGCAGCGGCTCATGCAGTTGGTCGGGTTGGCGAATCAGGTCGAGCTGGGCGAAAGGCGTAACGAATATAGGCATATAGGCTGCTGGTGTTTGTTCGAGTCGGTTTGCGGGACACTGGGGCGACGTCACCGCAGTGGAGCCAGTATGACTGTCAGCGAAGACAAGTTCACCCAGCAAACCCTTAGCGCCATTCAGGTCTGGTCGCCCAGCCTTTTCAGCCTGCGCTGTAGCCGTGATCCCGGATTTCGCTTTACGGCCGGGCAGTTTGCCCGCCTGGGCGTGCAGAAAGCCGATGGCACGAGGGTTTGGCGGGCCTATTCGATGGCCTCGGCGCCCCATGATGAGTTTCTTGAGTTCTTCTCCATCGTGGTGCCGGGCGGCGCGTTCACCTCCGAGCTGAGCCGGCTGCAGGTTGGCGACAGCCTGTTGGTGGAAAAGCAGGCGTTGGGCTTTCTCACTCTCGATCGTTTCGCCGATGGCCGTGATCTCTGGCTATTAGCCAGCGGCACCGGTTTGGCGCCGTTTTTGTCGATTCTGCAGGGGCTTGAGGTGTGGCAGCGCTTTCAACGGGTGGTGTTGGTGTACAGCGCGCGCACGGCCAGCGAGCTGGCCTATCAGCCGTTGATTCAGGGGCTGATGCAACAGGAACATCTGCAGGAGTTTGCCGGGCGCTTTACCTATCTACCGCTGGTGACGCGTGAGCAGGTGCCCGGTTGTTTGCATGGGCGCATCACCACATTGCTGGAGAGTGGCGAGTTAGAGCGTGCAGCGGGGCTGAGCCTGGAGCCCGCAGATTCACGGCTGATGATCTGCGGCAACCCGCAGATGATCGACGACACGCGGGCGCTGCTGAAACAGCGCGATCTGCAGCTCAGCCTGACCCGACGGCCGGGACAGGTGGCCGTCGAGAACTATTGGTAGCGGTTATTCCTCGCGGATGGCCTTGATCCGATGCTCCCAGCGGCGCTTGGCAAAGCGACGCATATTCGGGATGTCGTCGGTTTCGTCGAGGATCGGCTTGCCGATGATGGTCTCCATGATGTCTTCCATGGTGACCAGGCCGCGCCAGCTGCCGAACTCGTCATACACCAGGCACATGTGCTGACGTTCTTGCATCATCTGCGTCATCAGGTTCTCGACGTTCATGCTGTCGGAGACCACCTTGAGCGGCTTGAGGATGTTGGACACTGGCGCATCATCAGCCTCGGCCGCCAGGGCGTCATAGCGGAATACCACACCCAGCGGCGACTCATTCTCACCGATCACCGGATAGCGGGAGAACTGGCTCTCTTTCACCCGGGCCTTGAACGCGCCGAGGGTGTCATCGGGGGCCGCAAACTCGCAGACAATCCGTGGCGTCATGATGTCGCGCAGCTTGATTTCGTGCAGGTCGAGGATATTGCTGATGACGCGCTGCTCATCCTCATCCAGCTTGCCGACTTCACGGCCGAGCAGGGTCAATGCTTTGATCTCTTGGCGGATGTCGTGCTCGGGTTCCTTACCGCCAAACAACCGCATGATCAGGTCGGACATGACGATAAATGGCTTGAGCAGCAGGATCATGCCGCCCAGCAGGCCAGGCAGGTACGGCGCCAGGGTGGGCCAGTAACGTGCGCCAATGGTCTTGGGCAGAATTTCCGAGAGCACCAGGATCAGCAGGGTCATGACCGCGGAGGCGATGCCCAGATAACCGTCGCCATATATCACCGTGACTTGCGCGCCGACGCCCGTAGCACCGACAGTGTGGGCCACGGTGTTGAGCGTGAGGATCGCTGCAAGGGGCTGGTCAATCTTGTCTTTCAGCCCTTTCAGCTGCTCGTAGAGCTTGGGCTTGGTGGCCTTCTGCTGGGCAATGTAGCTGGGCGTTAGGGAAAGCAACGCCGCTTCAAGAATGGAACAGATGAACGAAACGAGGATGGAGAGAGCGGCAAACGCAATTAGGAGTGTCATTGAGGGGGGTAAGTAACCAAGGGATACTCAATTTACACGAACTGGTTGCGAACGCCGCGCGCGGCCAGTGAGCAAGCTGCAACAAATCGTGTACGGGAGGGCGCTGGCCCTCCGCACGGGGGAGGGTTCAGTCTTTGCTTTGCTGAGCCTTAAGCAGGTCACGGATTTCGCTCAGTAGCTCCTGCTCCTTGCTCGGCGGCGCTGGTGCGGCCGGGGCAGCTTCTTCTTCGCGTTTGAGTTTGTTGATCACTTTGACGCCCATAAAGATGGCGAAGGCGACAATCAGGAAGTCGAGTATGGTCTGAATAAACTTGCCATAGCCCACGGTTACAGCAGCGACATCGCCTTCGGCGGCTTTCAGCACAATCGCCAGATCGGAGAAATCTACACCGCCAATCAGCATGCCCAGGGGCGGCATCACCACGTCACCGACGAAGGACGAGACAATCTTGCCAAAGGCCGCGCCGATAATGATGCCCACGGCCATGTCGACCACGTTGCCTTTGACCGCAAAGGCCTTGAATTCACTGATTATACTCATGCTGCTTTCCCTGATAGGTGAGGTTGCGCTGAGTGTAATTCAGCGCTTGCTGCTTGCCAGTCAAATTTTAGCTCGGGTAATGCACGTCCGGCAGGGACTGGAAGCCCGGTTTGGCCAGCAGATAGCCCTGGAAGAGCTCCACGCCCATGGCCTGCAATGTACGCAATTCGCCAAGGGTTTCGATGCCTTCGGCAATCACCCGGATATTCAGTTTGCGGCACATCTGCAAGGTGGCCTCGACCAGCGTCTGCCGCACGCTGTCTTGGTCGATATTGCGGATCAGTTGCATGTCGAGTTTGATCAGGTCGGGCTGAAAGTCGGCCAGCAGATTCAGGCCGGCATAACCGGCGCCGAAGTCATCAATTGCCGTCATAAAGCCTTGCTTGCGGTACGCGCGCAGGATGCCGGTGAGGTGGTCGATATCCAGCACCTGCTCCTGTTCTGTGACCTCGAAGATGATCCGCTCCAGCGGGAAGTTGAAGCGCTCTGCCGCCTCTAGCGTGGCGCGGATACAGGTCTCCGGCTTGTACACCGCATTGGGCATGAAGTTAATCGAGACCATGGCCGGCACTTGCAGCTTAGCGGCCCACTCCAGGGCAGTAACTCGGCAGGCCTGATCGAACGGGTAGAGGTTGTCTTTATTGAGCTTGCCCAAGAGGCTGCCGGCGGACTCGCCCGCCGTGCCGCGTACTAGGGCTTCGTGGGCGAATACCGTGCCAGTACTCAGGTTAACGATGGGCTGAAACGCCATGCTGATAGGGAAACCAAGTCCCTGGCCGTCGCGGCAAGCCGCGCATCCGGTTGTTGTACCCATTACCTGTTCTCTGATTTTTTGCAGATGATGCTCACGATAGCAGAAGTCGCTTTGCAAGCCTCAATTCAACGTGTCGCGGCAGAGCCTGCGGGGCTGAACTAGGCTCTATTTAACTCCACGCCTGAGGATGCCGTTATGCCCCTGGAACATCACCCACTGAACCGCGAATTTTCCGAGTTCAAGACCCAGTTACACGCCTTGCTCTCCAGTGACGGGCACTTTGTGCGCTTGGCTAATGAGTACGAAGAGCTTGATAAACGCATCTATGAGGTGGAAAGCGGGCGGGTGGCCATGGATGAGGTTCTGCTGCTCGGTTTGAAGATGCAGCGTGTCAGCCTTAAGGACGAACTCTCCGCCTATCTGCACAAAGCCTGATAGCTGTGCTGGCTTGATCCGGGTCAAGTGCTCAGCCCGGGGCAGGGGATAGGCTGCAGGCAGTGACTATCCCCTTAGGAGTGCCAGCATGCACGTAGAACACCATCCGCTAATCAAAGACTTCCCCGAACTACGCGGCGCCCTGAATGAGTTGCGTCTGGCTGACAGCAACTTCGCGCGCCTGGCCGATAACTACGAAACCCTGGATAAGCGTATTTGCCGTATTGAAGCCGGCAGCGAACTGCTGGCGGATGATGCCCTGTTGACACTCAAGCAGGAACGCGTCGGCCTCAAGGATGAGCTGGCGCGGCAGCTCAAGCGGGCGGCGGGGCAGTGTTGTGGATGCGGCAATGGCTGCAAAGCCTAAGAGGCTGCTGACGCTCTGCGGCGCATTGGACCGGCTGCGTTAAAACAGGCTCGTCGGACTTGAGCGCGTCAGAGGCGGAGCCGGTGCTGTATTCATTTAACTGTAAATATATCCAGCTATTTCGTATGATCCGGGCTCAGTTTTTATAGGAGTCCGGCATGGCCAAGGCTAAGCGCATGTATGGCTGCACCGAGTGCGGCGCAACCTTCCCCAAATGGGCCGGCCAGTGCGGCGAGTGCGGGGCGTGGAACACCTTGGTCGAGACGCTGCTCGAAGCCAATGCGGCCACCCCCAGCGGGCGTGCCGGCTGGGCTGGCGAACAGGCGCAGATCAAAACCCTGGCCGAGGTCAGCGTCGCCGAAGTGCCGCGCTTTTCCACTGCCTCCGGCGAGCTGGACCGGGTGCTCGGTGGTGGCCTGGTGGATGGTTCAGTGGTGCTGATCGGCGGTGATCCTGGCATCGGCAAATCGACCATCCTGCTGCAGACCCTGTGCAATATCGCCACGCGCTTTCCTGCGCTGTATGTCACCGGCGAAGAGTCCCAACAGCAGGTGGCCATGCGCGCCCGGCGTCTGGGGTTGCCGGAAGACAAGCTCAAGGTGATGACCGAAACCTGCATCGAAACCATCATCGCCACTGCGCGCCTGGAAAAACCCAAGGTGATGGTGATCGACTCGATCCAAACCATCTTTACCGAACAACTGTCCTCGGCTCCTGGCGGCGTGTCCCAGGTGCGTGAAAGTGCGGCGCTATTGGTGCGTTTCGCCAAACAGAGCGGTACGGCAATCTTCCTGGTCGGCCACGTAACTAAGGAAGGTGCCCTGGCCGGGCCGCGCGTGCTTGAGCACATGGTCGACACCGTGCTGTATTTCGAGGGTGAGTCCGATGGCCGCCTGCGTCTGCTGCGCGCGGTGAAGAATCGCTTTGGCGCGATCAACGAACTCGGCGTGTTCGGCATGACCGACAAAGGTTTGAAGGAGGTCACCAATCCTTCAGCCATCTTCCTCACTCGCGCCCAGGAAGAAGTGCCCGGCAGTGTGGTCATGGCCACCTGGGAAGGCACCCGGCCGATGCTTGTGGAAGTGCAGGCGTTGGTCGACACCAGCCACATGGGCAACCCACGGCGCGTGACCCTGGGCCTGGATCAGAATCGCCTGGCCATGCTACTGGCGGTATTGCACCGTCATGGTGGGATTCCCACCTATGACCAGGACGTTTTTCTTAACGTGGTCGGCGGGGTCAAGGTGTTGGAAACCGCCTCTGACCTGGCATTGATGGCGGCGGTGATTTCCAGCCTGCGCAACAAGCCGCTGCCGCATGATCTGCTGGTGTTTGGGGAGGTCGGCCTGTCTGGCGAAATTCGCCCGGTGCCCAGTGGGCAGGAGCGGCTTAAGGAAGCGGCCAAGCACGGTTTCAAGCGCGCCATCGTACCCAAGGGCAATGCCCCGAAAGATTCGCCGCCGGGTTTGCAGGTCATTGCCGTAACGCGCCTGGAGCAGGCGCTGGATGCGCTGTTCGAGTAATCGATCAGATGTGTATGGAAAAGGAGGCCTCGGCCTCCTTTTTCGTTACTGGTCTTCGCCGAGTGCGGCGAGTTCGCGTTCGAGCAAACTTTCATCGCCGAGGTTGAGCTCCACCAGGCGCCGCAAGTGGCTGATCGAGTCGAGGTCGATATGCCGGCAGACAAACCCGAGCAGGTCCGCTTGGGTGCGGGTCAGCACCACTTCCATCTGTACGCGGGTGTCACCGGCCAGTTGGATGTTGGCCTCAAACGGTAGGTTGGGATCACCGTTCCAGCCGGCTGGGCGCTTGATCAGTAGGCCCTTCAGCGAAACGTCATGCAGTTCGACTGCCCAGCGTCGTTCGCCTTGCACAATCTCGGTGGGCGCGTCGAAAGCGATGCGGTGAAAGCGCCGACGCTCATTGGCTGTTTCGCTCATGCAAACAAACTCCTGCGAGGTTTCATCCACTATAGCCAAGGCTGTTGCCAATGGCTTGGTTTTATCTGCGCCAGCGACATCGCATCGTGGCGGCCAGAAACAACGGCTGCCTTAAATGGCAGGCATAAAAAAGCCGGCTTGTGGGCGGCCTTATATGTAGTTAAGTTTTTGAATTTGTTTGCTTTTAATCTTTATAAAAAGGCTTGTCCCCCCACCTGTCCCCCCACCAAAATGTGCATAAAAAGCGGAATATGACCGGCTTTATTTCACTTGAATGGGGTGTTTCTGCACCTTGTGGAGTCGATGCAATCTTCGCCCCGTTGTTGCGAACGTACAGATTGATGAAGAGGCTCATGGACGTCTACACACCGTCATAAATTGGCGCCTGGAAAAGGCACCTATCGCTGTTCAATCAATAGAGCAGCCAAGCCAGTTCGTGCCGGTTGGCTGCAGCGCTTGAGTCTTCCCCGAGGCATGGTTATCAGCGCTGGAAGCCCCTACAATTGCAGCCCTTTTAAATCCGCCTGGCACGCGCTGCCTGCCGGTCAAGCTTCTAACGGATTAGCCTCCCATATGCCCCAACCGACTAGTCATCTTGAGCGATTCCTGCTTGTCGCCACCCTCATCGTTCTGGTTTTTCTTCCTTTACCGTTAGGCAGCAATCGTGACTGGTCCATGGGCGTGTTTGTGTTGCTTATGGGCGGGCTGGGTAGCATCTGGGCGATTAGTCAGCTGCGCAGCGGGTCCACCCAAGCCAGTCAGCTCAAGTCGGTAAGAGCTGGGCTGCCCTTGCTTGGGCTGCTGCTGCTGACGCAAGCCTGGGTTGCTATCCAGTGGCTGGCCGGGTTGACGGTCGATAACGGCGCTACCTTCCAATACCTAATGCTTGGGTTGGCTTACAGCCTGCTGTTCTTGCTTGTGGTAAGCCTATTCCACACGCGTAAACGACTGAGCCTGCTGCTCGGCACGCTGGTGGTCAGTGGGGCCCTGCAAGCTTTTTGGGGCGCATTCATGACCCTGTCCGGGGTTGAGTGGCTGCTTGTCGGCCCCAAAAGCACTTACATAGGCGACGCCACTGGCACCTTCGTTAACCGCAATCACCTGGCCGGCTACCTGGAAATGACCCTGGCCTGCGGCATCGGCCTGCTGCTGGCCCTGCGCGATAACCGTCCCTTTAGTTGGGTCAACCTGCTTGAGCTGCTGATGGGGCCCAAAGCACGCCTGCGCCTGGCTCTGGTGGTGATGGTGATTGCGCTGGTTATGACGCACTCGCGCATGGGCAACACCGCGTTTTTCGTCAGCTTGCTGCTGGTCGGCGGTTTGTTTGTGCTGCTGGAAAAAGAGCACCGCCTGCGCAATAGCCTGATTCTGGCCAGCATCATCCTTATCGACGTGTTGGTGATCAGCCAGTACTTCGGCCTGGAAAAACTCAAAGACCGTCTACTCAGCACCCAGTTGAACGATGTAGTGGTCAATGGCGAAGTGGTGCAGCAGGCCAACGAAGTGCGCGACGACGTGTTCGGCTACGCCATCCCACTGCTGCAAGCGCGGCCACTGGTAGGGCAGGGCGCGGGGAGCTTCGAGGCCGTCTTCCCGCAGTACCCCGGCGAAGACATTCGCCTGCACTTCGACCACGCGCACAACGACTACCTGCAATTCGCCATCGAGTTCGGCGTACTCGGCAGCCTGCCGTTGGCCGCCTTCATCCTGCTGGCGTTGTGGCATGCACTAAAGGCGCTGTGGCGCCGCGAATCGGTGTACCGCAGCGGCGTCGGCTTCGGGGCTGCTATGGGCATCATCGCCCTGCTGATTCACTCCAGTACCGACTTTAATCTGCAAATCCCGGCCAACGCCGCCACCCTGGTGGTGCTCTGTGCGATTGCCGTGCTGGCTGGCAGCCACAGTAAGCCGCGCGTTCGCAAAAGCCGCACAGTGCAGGACTGACCAAGTTGCCGGCTTAACAATCGTCGAGGGTTTCCCTGCCCGGGTGCCAATCGCCCTCGAACGTATGGCGCAGCGCGTGCGGCAGGCAGAATGGGTATCAATCGCGCAGCACGTGCAGCACGCACACGCCATTGGCGCAGCGCAACAAGCCAAAGCCCTCGGCGCCGGGTTGGTAGTCGATGTGTTCGACCAAATGCACATGGATCAGCACATCGTCACGCACAGGTTCAGGCGGGGCGGGGCGGGGTGGCTTGCACCGCCAGGCAGCAACAACACAAACGCCAATGCCGGCAAGCAGGACACCACGCGAAAGCGGTTCAATAAACAGCGGCAGCCGTGAGCCCTAGCCGCTGACCACGGCGAAGCGGCGCTCGGCGAGCCGGCGCGGTGCAATATCCATGGCAAATAAGCACGTTGGAACGTATCCGTCCGGCCAACACACCTTCCTGGCCCCGACGCCAAAGGCGATGGTGTCCACCTGATTTAAGTGGACACCAT
>NZ_JAPPVG010000010.1:0-256903 GCF_028680365.1 Pseudomonas sp. MIL19
CTGGTAACAAAATCAGCAATCCGCCCTGGGTCAAATTTCAATCGGCAGGGTGGGTCAATTTTCCATCAGCGCCAACAAGGGGTACGGCTAGTGCTATTTCGAAGCGCCTTTAGGAAGGGCGGTAGCTCGGATTCGAGCAGATGGGGGTGATGTTCGACCTTTGGTTTTTTTATAGCGATGGCAACCAACTCGGCAGCCGGGTTGACCTCACAAAGCCCGCGAGCAATCGCTTGGCTAAAAATCTGACGTAGCGCGACGCGAATTTTATCTCGCGTATTGGTCGCGCCACGAGCTTCAATTTTTTCTTGAAGTGCTGCACAGTCCCGCGGAGTAATCGCCCGAATAGGTTTTTCGCCAAGTGCAGGAAGAATATCGTTGTTTAGGAAGCTACGCATAAGCCGAAGGGTGCTCTCGGCTAGCCCGTCGTCAATTTTCCTCTGATACCAATACGCGACAGACTCACTGAATGGGTTCAGTGTTACGGCATGGTCGGAAAGCCTTTTCGCAGCTTTGTACTGGACAGGATCAATACCGTCGCTGGCAAGCTGTTGCGCTGCAGCAGCCTTTTCTCGTGCCCGTTTTGCTGATATGTCTGGGTAGCTACCTAGTCCATGCCAGCCCCATTTTCCATCAGGTCTTTTGTAGCGAACCTCCCAGCGTTTTCGTCCGTTGGGTTTCACCAGGAAGTACAACCTATCGGCACCGTAGGGCTCTCGATACTCCTTAGCCTCTGGCTCAAGGGATGCGAGAACGGTATCTGCTAGTGGCCTGCGTTTGATGTCTGCTCTTTTCATGGTTCTGTGTATGGCAAAGTTAGGCTCAAATAGAACCATACAAATTGCCATACGCAAGGGGGCAGTGTGTGCGGGATTATGTAGGGGCGTCCAGAAACAAGAAAACCGGCGCAAGGGCCGGTTTTACTGGTGTTCCATTGCATATGAGGATATGTGGGAACTTAGATTTGGAGCGGACGATGGGAATCGAACCCACAGCTCTAGCTTGGGAAGCTAGGGTATTACCACTATACGACGTCCGCAGCGGGTGCCTTTATACCGGAAGTCTTGGCCGAAATGAAGCCTGCCGCGCGGTTATCTGTGCTTTTGCGCGGCAGGCTTGGGTTTACGGCGCGGTTTCATACTGCGATCGCGTGGTGCGGGTTGGGCGCTGCTCGGTAGCTGGCGCTGCTGCGAGCCGGGGCTTGGAGGAATTTCAGCAGGGCGGTTTGGCTTTGCAGCCATGCGCCTTTGTGTTCCATATCCAGAAAGTGCCCGGCGTTGTTGATGGTGACGAACTGGCAGTCGCTCAGGTACTCGGCAAATATGCGCACATCCTGTGCGGCGGTGTATTCGTCGTGTTCGCCATTGATAAACAGCAGCGGGATGTCGATAGCCGCCAGGCATTCCATCTGGCAGTGGTTCTCCATGTGCACCACCTGGTTGATGTGCGCATACATCTGCAGGTATTCGTGGCGGTCGAGGCGGCTGATATGGCGCTGGTTGTAGCGTTTGAACAGCGATGGCAGGTATTTGCCGATGGTGCTGTTGACCAATTGGCCGACCTGTTCGCCGTCGGTGGCCTGCAGGCAGACCATGCCTTTCTCCAGGTAATCGAGCATTGGCTCGTTGAGCAGGGGTGAGAAGGAGGTGATGACGGCTTTTTCGATGCGCGCTGGGCGCTGGGCCAGGGCGAGCATGGCGGCAACGCCGCCCCAGGAAAACGACATGAGGTAGTCCACCTGAAACTGCTCGATCAGTTCCAGCAGGATGCTCGCTTCATCTTCTTTGCTAATCGGCCGGGCGTTGCTGTTGTGCGGCTTGGATTGGCCGGCATAGGGCTGGTCGTACAGCACCACGTTGAACTGCGGTTGCAGGTATTTGATGGTTTGAGCGAAGGCGGCGGTGGTGGCCAGCGAGCCGTTGATCAGGATGATGGTCTTGCGCGCGCTGGGGTTGGCGTAGAACTCCGTGTGTACCTTGAACGTCCTGTGTATATCGACGACAGCAATGGCTGGCTTCATGTCGTTTCCTCCTGGCGCATAAAAGTGGTCACGGCTAACGGTGGTAGCGTTAAGCCGGGCTATTTAGGACAGATAGATAAGCGCCTGGACGTGACAGCAAGATGTCAGGCTGGAGGGTTTTATAAGTTGTTTATTTTCAATCAGTTAGGGCTGAAACAGAACATCTTCCACGGCCCTTTTTACAGGTGTGGAGCGGTGTCTTTAACCAGGCAGGAACCCATTTTGCGCAGTGCGCAAGCAACCAAAAGAACGCTTAGATGGCTTTCGTGACTAGCAAGTCACGTTAAGACCTTGTGGCTCGATTTAAGCAGCCGCGTGTTGCACTCACAAGTCTTTATTTGTTTTTTCTTCCACCGCTGGTCGTATGCCGAGAAGGCGGCAGGTGGTTCAGCAGTGGTTGATTTCTGCGGCACTGAGTGCGCGGTACTGGCCGGGGGCGAGCTGAGGGTCGAGTTCGATGGCGCCCATACTCAGGCGGTGCAGGCCGATGACCTTGTTTTGGAAGTGGCCAAACATGCGCTTTACCTGATGGTAGCGGCCTTCGTGCAGGGTCAGCAGGGCGCTGTGGCTGCTGAGTATGACCAATTCGGCGGGCAGGGTGGTGAGGTCTTCATAGGCGAAGTACAGGCCGCCGGCGAATACCTCGATGTACTCAGGCGTTATCGGTTGTTCGGTTTCGACCCGGTAGACCTTGCCCAGTCGGCTGCTGGGTTCGGTTAGGCGGCGCGACCATTGGCCATCGTTGGTGATGAGCAGCAGGCCACTGGTGTTGAGGTCCAGGCGGCCGGCCAGGTGCAGCTCGGCTTTATCCGGCTCATCCAGCAGATCAAGTACGGTGCGGTGTTCATCGTGCGCGGTGGCGCTGACCACGCCAGGCGGTTTGTGCAGCATAAAGTAGCGCGCGGCTTTGCCAGCTTGCAGCAATTGGTCATCCAGCTCGATGCGGCTGAACTGGCTGATTTCGTACAGGCCGTCGCCGACCACTGCGCCATCCACCCGCACTTGCCCGCTGGCCAATAGCCGACGTGAGGCTTGGCGGTTGAATTGCGGCAGGTTGCTGATAAAGCGGTCGAGGCGCATGGCTAGTTGGTTGCAGGTGGCGATTCAGGCGGCAGGCCTTGCGCGCAGCGTGGGCACAGGCAGCTGCGGTTGCGCAGTTCTGCTGGCACGTTGGCCAGTTGCTGGGCGTCGACCTTTACGGCAAAACACCAGCACTGCGTCACGGGTGACGCGCTTGCGGCCTGGGCGCATTGGTTGAGCTGGCCACAGCAGGGGCAGTTGCTCGGTGCGTCACTCATGCGATTTCTTCACACAGGCGGTTGCGCCCGCTCTGCTTGGCCCGGTACAGCGCGCGGTCGGCGCGGGTGATCACTTGCTCCAGCGATTCATCGGCCTGCAGGTGGGCCAGACCAATGCTGGTGGTGATCTGCAGGTCGACGCCATTGAAATGAATGCCGCTTTGCTCCGTTTGCTGAATAATTTTCTCGGCCAGCTCGCGGGCCTGTTCGGGCGTGGTGTCTTTGAGCAGCAGGATAAATTCCTCACCGCCCCAGCGGCAGATAATGTCGGATTTGCGCACGGTATTGCGCAGGTGGCTGGCAAAGCGGCGCAGCATTTCATCACCGGCCATATGCCCCTGGCTGTCGTTAAGCTGCTTGAAGTTATCCAGGTCGAGCATCAGCACGCACAGCGCGCTTTGGTTACGCCGGGCTTCCTGCATGGCTTGATTGGCGAGCAGGTTAAAGCCGCGGCGGTTAGGCAGTTCGGTCAATTGGTCGGTGGTGGCCAGGGCGCTGATTCGGCGCTGGTAACGCCGTAGCGCCACGCTAACCAGGGTGATGATAAGAGCGGTGATAACCAGGCAAATCAGCAGGTTTATGTACAGCGATTGGCGGATGCCGGCCACTGCACCGTCTTCGTGTGTATCGACAAACAGATACCAGTTCAACTCAGGGATAAACCGCACGTTGAGGAAGTGGCCGCGGCCCTGTTCCTGGTATTCAAAATCACCGCTTTGTGGCTGGGGCAGCTTGACCATCAGCTCTTCCAGGCCGGCAATTTCGTTGAGCGACTGGCCGACGCGTGCGCCCAAGGGGCCGCCGCTGGATCCGGTGAGGACCAAGCGGCCTTCGGTGTCGACAAGGAACACGCTGCGGTTATAGCGCTGCTGGTAGGTGTCGATCAGTTTGACCACGGCATCCACGGTTAGACCGACACCGGTTGCGCCGATAAAGCGCTGTTGGTAATCGAACACCTTGTAATTGATAAACACGGTCATGCGATCGCTGTTGGCCATGTCGACGTCGACGTTGATCTCGTAGGGCGCTTGCATGTCGCGCACACGGAAATACCAGTCATCGCGCGATTGGCCTTTCTCGACCTTTTTGAGTACGCCCTTGGCCTGATAGTAGGTGTGGGTTTTCTCGGAAACAAAGAAGCTGGTGACCGTGGCGTAATGCTCCTGCACCTCGCGCAGGTAGCGGACAACCTGTTTGGCATCCTGCTCACCGTCCATTACCCAGTCACGCATAAAGGTATCGCGGGACATCATCGAGGAAATCAGGATGGGCCTGACCAGATCCTTTTGGATTTCCGAATAGACGTTATCCGAAGTCAGTGGCAGCTCGGTGTGGATGATCCCTGCACGAATGGAGTCGAGGGCCGCGTAATAGCTGGCAAGGGAGGTGGCAAGGAAGCCACACCCCAGTAGTACCAGCAGTAAGACAATCAACGGCCATTGGCGAGGCAGGGAAGATGAGTCAGGCATGCAAGGCTCTGCTGGTTAAATACTCACCGCATTGTAGCGCTCGATACTGAGCAGGGTGGCTACAACAGGGTTTGGCTGATGTGCGCGGAGTAATCGCGCTTGCTGCACTTAACCACGATTGCCCTGATGCCGCTAGACCGTGCGACTCACCAAAAGTCCGCATCTCCATACTGTTTTTGCTCGCGCCGTCAGGGCTTCTAGGCGTTGAGTCGATAGCTCGGCGCCACATGCAGGGTAATAAGCCCTTGGCTATCTAGAGCGAATCGTTCGCTCATTTGTGTCAAATTATTGCTACTTTTGCTCGGGTTGGCTATTTTTTTGACCCTTGAGTGAGGTTCGCATGTGTGTTGTTGCCGTTGAGCCCCGTCGGCTGCTGGTTATTGAGCCGTGCGAGGAGTGTCGAGGCTTATTCCCACGGTTGCGAGCGGCAGGATGGTTGGTTGAAGCGCGCTCGTTAAGCGATGTAGGCATTCATCCTTGTCAGGTTGGCATGCTCTGTTTTCATTCCGGATTGCTATCACGCCTGGATGAAATCAAGGCTGTGATTGCGAGCAATGTTGCTGAGTGGGTGGCGTTGGTCAGTGCCCAAGACATGTCCAAAGCCAAGTTGTGCGACTTCATCAGTGAATGGTTCTTTGATTTTCATACGATGCCGGTTGACCTGAGTCGCCTGATTGTCACCTTGGGGCGTGCTTGCGGCATGGCCCTCCTGCGCGAACAGAGTGATAAGTTTCTGGCTGACGAGAGCCATGAATTACTGGGCGAAAGTGAATCGATTCGCCGTGTGCGCAAACTCATGGAGAAACTCGGGCCGACCGATACGCCGGTGCTGATTCGCGGTGAAAGCGGGACGGGTAAAGAGCTGGTTGCCCGCAGCCTGCACCGGATGTCCGCGCGGTCCAACATGCCGTCGGTGGCGATTAATTGCGGTGCCATCCCGGAAAACCTAATTCAGTCTGAGCTCTTCGGGCATGAGAAGGGCGCCTTTACCGGTGCTCACCAGCGCAAAATAGGGCGCATCGAGTCTGCCGATGGCGGCACCCTGTTTCTGGATGAGATCGGCGATCTGCCTTTGGAGATGCAGGCAAATTTGCTGCGCTTTTTGCAGGAAATGACCATCGAACGAGTCGGCGGGTCCAAAGCGATTTCGGTCAATGTGCGGGTGATCGCTGCGACCCACATCAACCTGGAAGAGGCTGTCGCCAGCGGCACATTTCGCGAAGACCTCTACTACCGCCTCAACGTGTTACAGGTGCAGGTGCCGCCGTTACGCGAACGCGTGCTCGATGTGCCGCAACTGGCCGCTCACTTTGCCAGCCTGTTCAGTGTGGAGACCGGTCGCCGCCCGCGGCGCTTTAGCCAGGCTGCATTACTGGCAATGACCTCGCACCATTGGCCCGGCAATGTGCGCGAGCTGGCTAACAGAGTCCGGCGTGGGTTGGTTATCGCGGAGGGCAAGCAGATTGAAGCCGAGGATATTGGGCTTGATCGGGGCATCCAGCGGCCACCGTTAATCGGCACCCTAGAAGAATACAAGCTGCGAGCCGAACGCCAGGCCGTTGGCGATGCGCTTATGCAGCACTCGCAGAATCTCAGTCAGGCGGCACGCGCGCTGGGTATTTCTAGGCCCACCCTGTACCGCCTCTTGCATAAGCACCAATTAAGTGGGGTAGGGGGGCTTGGAAATACGGGCTCTTAGAACCGGCTCACGCTCTCCTGGCCGTCAGCCATGCCGCGTTAAAAACAGGCTCGGAATGCTCATTTACAGCTCGTAAACTGCGCTTCCTCGCCTGTTTTTTCTTTGTCTGACGCTAGTCCAAAAGACCGTGCATAGGCTTTAGAAGTAATAGGGGAATTTGATACTAAAGCTGAAGTCCGGGGCGTCGGGGGTCAGGCCAATCGACAGGTTTGGCACGATGCTCATGTTGGCTGTTGGGGCGAAGGTCATGCCGACGTTGAAGTAGGCCGCGTTGTAATTGCTGTTATCCACTGATTGCCAATCGCCGTCGTCAGGCTTGATCTTGCTCTTTTGTGAGATCAGCTCGGAAAACGACAGGGCCAAGCTCATTTTTTCGTTTAGCGCGAAGGCTACGCCCAAGCCGAAATTGATGGTGTTGCCCAGCTTCACCTTGCCCGGCACTTTCACGCCTTGCTGGGAGCTGATGTCGTCGAAGCTGTCTTCAAGGTTGTAGGTGTAGCCGATATTGCCGAAGACAATCGCGGGGTCGTAAGTCTTGACCAGCGAGAGGCCGGTGGTCACGCCCCATACCCCGTTGCCGGTTGGCAGGTCTTCGGGGACGAACAGGTTGTCGTTGCCTGAGGTTTCCACCAGCTTGATGCCGTATGGGTCTTTGCCGGTGGGCGCACGCACGTCAACACTGAGCACGCCGTCGGGCATGCCAGCCGCCTCGTCGAGAAACTTGTAGGCCACGCCAAAGGTGATGTCGCCAATGCGTGGGTCGCCGGTAACGCTCTGCTCGCTAAAGCTGGCGGTTGAGCCGCCAGCACCCGCCGAGGAGTAAGTCGATTCGCGGTAGTTGACCGGCACGGTCATGCTGTACTGCCAGCGGTCCCGGTTGTAGCGTCCGGTCACGTCCAGGGTGTAACTGTCAGAGTTGATCTCATCGATATTGATATTGCCGAGGAAGATCGCATCCAGCGCCAGAAAGCCGTTTAGGGCGAGCTGGTTGGAGTTGTAGTGGGTGTAGGTGAGGCCGGTTTCCAAGCTGAACGCGCCAGTACCGTAGAAACCACTGGCTTGCTGGTAAACGTCTTCAACGCTTTCGGCGGGCTTGGAATCATCTTTGAGCGAGGCGCCGTAAGAAGAAGGTGCGCCGCCTACGGCACGGCCCGAATCAACCAGGCTGCGCTGTGGCGCCGCGGCCTGTTGCCGGTCGCGGGCCTCTACGGCGCGAAAACGTTGCTCAAGCACCATCAGCGCGTTCTGCTGCGCCTCATAACGCTTTTGCAGTGTCTCCATCTCTTGACGAAGGGCGGTTATTTCGGCGCTGTTCTCGGCCGCGTTGACCGTGCTGATGGCAGTCGCTATGGGCAATATCAACAGGTAAGCGGGTATGCGCATAAGGGTAACTCCATCAACTCTGATTATTATTTGACCAGCCTAGACACACTTGCCGGGCTGTGCCGAAAACATCGGCTCAAGATGGGGCTCACAGGCGCTGAAATGCCTACGCCTAGAAAGTACAGCGCTTGAGGTCGCGCTCAGATCAGCCGCTTAATAACCGGCACGCTGCATGACGCCTAACTGGCTCAGGTTGCAGTAGACCCGCTGCTGCGCCGCCGGATTCTCTTGCATGGCCACGGTTAGCGAGGTGAGGTTGCGCACCTGGTTCAAGGTGCCGCCGATATTGGCCTGCTGATTGATACCGCCACGCCCGATCGACTGGCGGGCTACCCCTTGGCCCTGATTGGCTTGTAATTGCATCTGCAGGCCACCATTGGCAGAAGAGACCTGCACCGTGCCGGCGTCATTGCTGAACTGCTGATTGCCACTCCAGCTTTGCCCCGTCGTGGCGATTGGTTGCCCGGCGCTGTGAGTGATCGCGATGTCAACGTAGTTTTCGCCAGTGTTGTAGTCACCCGCCGTGCGTAAGCTCTGGGAGATGCCCTGAACGTTATTCAGGCCTTGGCCGCCGATGACTTGGCCCTGACCTTGGCCTGGCACACCGCCGCTACCTGCCGTATTCAGCGGCGTGACGTTCAGGTTGGCCGTCAGATTACTCACTGACAGATTGACCTGGGCCCCAATGGTGGCGCCGCTGCTGTTGCGCCATGACGTCGACATGGTGACGCCAAAATGCACAATGCCTTCGGGCAGAATGTAGCGGCCGCGCAGGGTGGCCATCTCGGCATCACTGATTTCGACAGGTTGAAACAAACTCGATGCGCTAACCGGCATTGCCGGTAGCAACATGCTGGCAAGCATCCATGTTTTGAGTTTCATTGCAGACTCCCGGGGCCTCTTGCCCGCGCGCACTGTGTGCTAGAAAAAATCACTCTGAATGAATCCGAACTCCATGAGCTCGGCATCGTTGACCAGTTTGTAACCCGCTAAGCGGTTCCTGGCGGTCAATGGCTCAGGTGGGTCAAGCAATGGATTGTTGCGGTCATAGCCGGGGCCAATCAGGGCAAAGACAATGCCGTTCCAGCCCTTGGTGAACTCGTCCATGGTCATTTTCTTGTGCCCCAGCACTGGATCTCCGACGTACACCGCGTCATCGGCTGTGCGCTGCATCACCACGAAATGTTTGTAGCCGCGAACCTCAATCAGCACGATCACCGGAATGCTGACACTTTTGAGTTGGCTACTTTCGATGCGGTAGCCGCGGGCACGCATACCCAAGCTGGTCGCGTAGTTCTTCATGTCCAGCATGGAGAAGCCCTTGCTGCGCACTTGCTCTTCGTCGGCCACAGCGAGCATGCCGTGGATAACTTGTTCTTCACTCAAATCCCAGCCATAGGCCTGGTTGAGAATGGTCGCTACGGAGGCGGCTCCGCAGCTGAAATCGGTTTTTTGCTCTACTAGATTACTGAAGCGCCGCTCACGGATGCTTTGCACCGGTTTGAACACCATGCCACCGCCTGGCAATACCGCGAGCGGCATATTCTGGGCAGCTGCAGCCGGCTGCAGATAAACACCGCAGAGGGCAGAGCAGAGCATAAGCGTCGGTACAAAACGCAACATGAGTTGCAACACTCCGGTTATTGAAACGTCTGCAAAAAAGCGCAGGGCCCTTGCTGGCGCCCCGCGCGACCCGTTGCGTTACTGGCTAGCGCACGCAGTACAACCGACTGCCACTGCCAGCGAATTGCTCTGCTGGTTGCCGCCACCGGCGGCAATGTTGACGCCTACGTTGCCGCTGACACCGTTCAGCGAGTTAGTCAGGCTGGCGGTGTTAACGACGGCGGTATTGAAGCCGGCAACAACCGGGATAGACCCGGTAACCGAGCCCGAGAGGCCAAGCGTACCGGCCTCGTTAAAGGCCAGAGCACCACCATCTTCATTCAGGTCAGAGCCACCCTGAGTGGCGGTATCCAAGTCAAAGTGGCCGTCTGGGCTGCCAGCCGGGTGAGCGTCGCCCGTCCAGATATCGGGATAGACGTTGCCAATTTGGTCAGACTGCCCGCTGTAGGTGCCTGTGCCATTCATGCTCAGGCTCACAGCCGCTGTGCCGTAGTCCAGAGTGGCGTTGTTCTTGGTGACGTTGCCATTGGACACCTGACTCACATTCACGCCGGCATTCGCCGCATAGGCGGTTTCTGATACGCCAATGGCCATGTCATTTTTCTGCTGGTTGAAGTTACCTGCAGCGATATTCACGCCTACGTTACCGCTCGCCCCGTTGGCCGAGTCGACCATCGACGCGGTATTAGGCACGCTGAAATTGCGCAGCGTGTTGTTACGCGCGGTTTGATCCACATCGATAGTGGCGCTGGCGGCTGCACCAAACACCATGTACGCATCGGCCACGGCAATGGCCCCGGCGTTGGCTTGCTGGTTGTTGTCGCCGGCGGCCACGTTGACACCGACATTGCCCGAAGCGCCGCCGAGTGAGCCTTCTATACTGGCGTCGTTCACGGTGCCTTCATTACGCACCAGGTTGTTATGGTTGTTCTGGCTATCAACAATGCTGGCGTTGCCGCCATTTTGAGGGCCTCTGTTGCGATCACCACCCTGGTCGGCATAGACGCCTGCGGACAGAACGGCAGCCAATGCAAATGCCAGTGGCTTGAGCATGAATTGAGCTTTCATTTTTGTTTCTCCATTCGCGGTTGTGTTGGCGGATACGCGGAGTTATTCCGAGATCCGTATGCCGAGGCTATTGATGCTGCGATTACCTACTCCGGCGCTCTGGTTCAACTGGACCACGCCGCGGCTGTTACCGAATGCGCTGTCGTCTACCGAGACAATGCGCTCTGCGCTTAGTGGTTCTGTTGCCCCCGAGATGCTTGACGGCCTGACGCTTTGTTGCGCCAAGGCACTGTCATCCAAACCCTGCGCAAGACCGCTGGTGATGCGCAGGGCATTGATCTGTTGGTTGCCGCTACCGGCCCCCTGGTTGATCCCCACAACACCGTTGCTATTGGCAAATGAGCTGCCGCCAATGCTGGCGCTGGCAACCATGCCGGCTGGGTTTATGGGTAAATGGTCGGTGTTTTGCTTGACGTTGGTGGTCGCCGTGGCGTGCGCATTCGCACCGCTGCCAATGGCTATGGCGCGGGCGTTTACCTGTTGCTGAGCATCGCCTGCAGCCTGATTAATCATCAGTACACCTTGATGGTTCTGGCCGCTTTGGTTGAGGCTGGCAGTGGCTTGCATGGCTGGCTCGGCCAGCAATAATTGGCTGCACAGGGCGCTCGCGAGAAATAGCGTTAGCTGGCGCATGTCATTGTCCTAAGCTAATTTTTTGCAGGGGGCGCAAGCCGGTTTGTATGGCGCCGTTGATGCGGCCGCTGAGACCGCCCGTTGTGCCCCCGGTGGCATCGCCCCCGATGGCTGCACCGAGCCCAGGCATGCCATTACCCGCCGATTGGGTCATGCTGTTTGAGCTGGAGAGGCTGTTGGTTTGTCTTGTCAGCGCGCTGTTGGATACCGACAGGCCGGTGTTGATATGGGCAAAGTCACTGTCATTCAGCTCGGCGCTCGCATTGCGCGGCAGCCCGGCCTGGACCGTTAGCGGGTGAGGGTCGGCAACCAGTTCCGTTCGGGTTGCGGCACGCGGTTGAACGTCGCGTGTGAGGACGATTAAGCCGTTATCGGCGTGTACCGGATTGTTCAGCAGCACCATTACCAGCGCGCTGCTCAGCAACCCTGTGCATGTGATTCTGCTGAGCTGCTTGTGCATTTTTAGGTTCCCTTTGCGAAGCCTCTTATTTACGGCGGTAGGTAACGCAGAGAACATGCCATTAATTTAATTTCCTTAAATATCAATAAGATGGTGATTATTTTTGCCGGCTTAATGGCGTATGTGTAAAGCCGGTGATACTTGGCTGTCAGGCAAAAATGTTTTTAAAACATAGGCTTGCCCACCGATGGGCATGTGGCGTGTTTGCTGCACGGTGCAATGTGTTACATCGCTGAAACAGATGCAGGCTGTAAATATCACGTGGCCTGCTCAGTAGAAGGCGATAGCCGTTATGCCCTGAGCATCATCTAGGGCTGACTCCTCGAGGCTTTTAGGGCCGCTCAAAATGTTTGAAGGTGCTGATTTTTATGGTGTAACGCTGGGTTGGTTTCAGGGGGCTGACCGACCACCGAGCCTGTTCAAAGGACAGGCCGGTGCAACGCCGTTTTTAAGGCTCAGGTGATTAAACCGTGACCGAGCGGGGGCTTAAAGCAGGTCACGACGGGGCGTGAGTCAACAGCTGATGGCTGAGCTGGGCTTTGGGGCGTTGCTGAATCAATCTGCAGAGAGCAACTGGTCGGATACTTACTGTCCATAAGCGCACCAAAGCGCATATACCGCTGTCAGAGTTAGCGGGAGTCACCCCTGGTAGCGACAACGGTCGCTGCCATACCTGCGGTCGAAGGAGGCCGCTATGCCCTATAAAACGATGCTCTTGGCGCTGTTGTTGATGTCCTCAAGCGGTTGTGCGGTCTATGGCGGCGGCAGCGGTTATGGCGATCACCGTTATGATCGAGGGCATTCAAGCACCTATTACCAGGTGCAACGCTACCCGGTGTATGCGGTGCCGCAGCCTCACCGCTACAAGGCATACCGCCATGATGGTCGCCGCTATGATGATCATCGACAACCGCCGCGTTATTACGCGCCGGCCCCACAGCCCCGCGATTACCAAGCGCATAGGTATCAGAAGCGCCATGGTGACCGCGCACCGCAACCGCGTGCGAGGTGGGATGGCCATGCTGATCGCGACTTCTCACGCAGCCATCAGGCGTCACGCCAACAGCGCGCCGATGCACCGCGTTACGAAGAACGCCGTGCAGATGAGCGCCGCGATGGCAAGCGGGGATGGAAGCGGTAGCGCTGAGTGCCGAACCGCTGGAGACGCAAGGGGACGTGCGAATAGTGCGCTAGGCGTATCAAGGCACGAGCTCGCGCCTAGGTACTAGCAGCCACTGCCTTTATAAGTGCGGGTTGCCCGCAAACAATTGGGTTTGAACCGGAAAAGCCTTATACCGTTGGTCGGGGTCAGATCAGCTCTGACTCATCGTCATTAATCAGCCGATGCAAACCGCCCAGTGCATCCCGCGCCTTGCTACGGCCGACCAACTTGCTCTGCGCCGCTTCCGGTAGATCAGTAATGCGCACTACGCCCTTGCGGATGAGCACGGTGATCAAATCTTCCAGTACCCGGATCATGTCCAGGTCGCTCTGTTCCAGTTTAAGCAGGCTGCTTTCAGCTATCTGATTGGCATACCACGCCTGAGCTTCCTGGCTGTCTGCCAACAGCTCACCATCCATGCCCTCGAAAGGCGCGGCCTCCACTTGCTGTAAATTGCCCCAGGCATCGCGCTTTACATACAACATCGACCGCTCCTTGCCTCGTTGGCTCATTGGCTGCCCCAAATAAATAACCCCGCTTCCTTATGGTAGCGGGGTTGGCTTTATCAGGTGTGGTCGACTTTGATTAGCGCTAGATCACCGCCCGCGATCAGTGAGTTGACTATGGCAGAGGATGTCGATCCATAGCTGGATAAGTCGACTGGTATATCGCCGTTCTCCAGTTTGATGGTCACATCGGCACTGCCTCCGGCATTGAACTGGCCGGTGGTGCTGATTTCCAAGGTCGAATTGCTGGTATTGACCCGCAGGTAATTGAGTATATTTCCATCGCTCTCATCCTGCAGCAGGTCGCGCAGGTCAATGCGGTCGCCTTCGCTGGCATTGAAGTCTTTGATGACGCCCCGTCCGAGGTCGTCTTTCTTCCAGGTAAAGGTATCCGCACCGCTCCCTCCCCATAGGACGTCGTTCCCGGCACCGCCAATCAGAAGATCGTTGCCCGCACCACCGAACAGTACATCGTTGCCGGTACCGCCGATTAAGGTGTCATTACCGCTGCCACCCTCAAGGCGATCATTGCCTGCACCGCCATTAAGACTGTCGTTGCCGTCACCGCCGCGCAGAAGGTCAGCGCCATTGCTGCCGGTGAGTATGTCGTTACCACTGGTGCCGTTGGTCAGCACTGTGTTGCCGTTGGCAATGGTCAGGTAACTAGTGGTGTGGGCGCTGTCACCATTGGCGATGGTATTGGTCGCCGTGATGGCCAGGGTGGCCGACTGTGTGCCGGCACTCAGGAGGCTCAGTGAAGACAGGTTCCAGCCATCTAGGGCGATGGAGTGGTCATTGCCGGTGGCGCTGACTGAGCGCACGCCATCGGTGATGGTCATGCCGGCTTCCAGGCCGGAAATAGCCAAGCTGGTGAAGTTGCCAGCGCTCAGGCTGAACTTCATTGCACCGCCGTCATTTGCCAGTGCGGTGTCATGGAAACCACCCTCAACACTACGAATGGCGGTAATTTGCGCGGCGCTGAGCACGCCGGAATAGATGCGCAGATCATCGAGCTGGCCATTGAAGTAGCGTGTGTCCGCCATGTCGGATGCAGCGGCATTGTTGCTGAATCTATTGTTGGCGCCAATCGAAACGAGCTTATTAATGGTTGCGGTAAAGTCTGGGTCATTTGGCGAGCCTGTTGCTTCACGCTGGCCGTTTACGTAGACCTCAACAAGCTTGGTGGTCGCGTTACGGGTAATGGCGACATGGTGCCACTTGCCATCGTTAATGGAGGTGGTGCTGTAGACACCCGCTACGTTGCCCAGGCCAAAACCAATTTTGCCTTGGGTATTGATAGCCCCCCATTGAATATCATTACCACCGCCATTTTGTTCGCTGCCGATAACAGTAGGCAGA
Organism: Pseudomonas sp. MIL19; assembly: GCF_028680365.1. Taxonomy (NCBI): domain Bacteria; kingdom Pseudomonadati; phylum Pseudomonadota; class Gammaproteobacteria; order Pseudomonadales; family Pseudomonadaceae; genus Pseudomonas; species Pseudomonas sp. MIL19. The sequence goes on from NZ_JAPPVG010000010.1 coordinate 14,678, forward strand.
TCCCAGGAATTGCCAGCACCGCTGGCAGTGCCTGTTTGTGTGGTATTCACCCAAAATGTGAGTGTGGAGGTGCCCATCAGGGGTTGAGTGACGGAGGTGCTGACGTCTACCCGGTCGCCCGCATCCTGGAAGTGCAGGTTGTTGCCTGCCGTCGCGTTACGTGGTGTACCCGCGAAGCTAGGCAGTGCCGTACCACCGGTACTGTTGTCGTCCGCCAAGGTTCCACTCTGATTGCTGTACTGGTTCAAGGTTGTGCCAGAACCACTGGACTCGTTGAACGTCCATTGACCAGCAGTGGCGATGCTCAGGGTAGGGTTGCTGGCATCGTTCACCGGCGACACATTGACGGTGACAGTAGATTGCGCCTGTCCGCCCTTGCCGTCGCGAATCGAATAGATGATTGTATCGGTGCCATGGAAATCAAGATTCGGCGTATAGGTGAGCGTCCCGTTCGGGTTGATCTCCACACTGCCATTGTTTGCCGACACGCCCCCGACAGTCAGCGCATCACCGTCTGCATCACTGTCGTTGCCCAGTACGTTGACGGTCACCGAGGTATCTTCTTTGGTCGCCGTTGTGTCCGGCCTAGCCTCCGGCGGGGTATTGCTCGCAGAACTCTGGGATACGCTGAGTATGGCGGAGCTGCCATCACCATCTGCATCCACCATCTGGTAGGTAAAGGTGTCGGGTTGCAGATTGGCGTACTGGATATTCTCCAGTCCCTGCAACAGCACCTTGATATTTGCAGTGTCGTTATTGCCGTAAAACACTACGTACTGGAAGGCCTGTCCGCCGCCATTGGCTACGTTCAAGCTAAAGCCTGGGCTGAGTGCCGAGCCAGAGCCTGTGCTGATTAGTTGACCGTTAGCCGTATAGGTCGCCCAGTTAAAGTTGGCCGCTGCGCCTGTCTGAGCATAGAAATTGGCAGTCAGCGAGCTGACCTCATGGCCTAAGTTGACCATGATGGCTTCTGGGGTGGCGGGGTGCCCATTGAGGTAGTCGGCGTTGCCGCCGCCCCCGGCGATACCAAGGCCGTTGCTACTGACGGTTAGTGTCCCGCTACCGGTAAGGTTGAGGATGTTGCTCGCCACCGGTACCCCATTGCTGATGAAGAACTCATTCTGAGAAGACTGGTTGCCGGTTAGGGCTCCTTTGAACGCAGTGATGCTGACGCCGCTCCAAGATGCCAGGGAGCCACCCCCGCCTATACTGCTGAACAACTTGGACTGGTAGCTGTAGTCACCATTCTGGTTCATCGCCAATGTGCCGGTGTCGGTACTGATGGTGACGTTGCCGTCCGTACCAAAGTTGTATGCCTGGCCCTTGTAGTTGACGCTGGCTACCTTGCCAGGGAGGTCTGCACCAAGGTCGTTGTTTAATACATTGCCAGCGGCGTTCCCGCCGAACAGTAGGTTGGCTAGGTCATCATTGGCGATCGGCGCATCATCTTCGATACGAATATTCAATTGACCAGTGCTGCTCGACTGTCCATCGCTGGCAGTGACCTGCAATGAAAGGTTCAGTACGTCTTCCACGCCTGCCTGCGGGTGATCGACCGGACCGAGCAGGGTGACGGTATAGGCGCCGCTGTTGTTGATGCTGATAGTCATGACCGTCTTGCCGCCGGCACTGGCACTCAGGGTCGAAGTGCCGGATCCGCTCCAGCTCACGGGCACACCATTAGAGGTCAGCGTCTGGGCTGGTGGCGCGAGGGTGACCGAAACGCTTGGGCTATCTATATCGCTGATAGCGAAATTACCGGTGGCGATCACCGCGTTGGTGGTGTCGCTGGGTGAGCCGGTATTGTCCGCTACTCCATTCGGCAGGCCTTCTTCCGATACGCTCGCAGTCAACTGTGAACTACCGAAGACCGGCGGGGCGCTGTCGTTATCGACGATCGTGCCCGTGCCGACGGCGGTGCCGAGGGTGGCATTGGTCGGTGCACTTAAGGTGATGGTGAAGTTCTCAGCGCCTTCGAACAGCGTGTCGTCGCTGATCGGCACCGTGATGGTTTGAGTGGTCTCGCCGGCGACGAAATTTAGCGTGCCGCTGACCGCGGTGTAGTCACTGCCGGCGGTGGCGGTGCCGTTGCTGCTGGCGTAGTTAACGCTCACGGCTTGGCCGGAAGCGGCCGAGAGGGTGACGGTAAAGGTCGCGGTGCCAGCGCTTTCGTTAACGCTGACGCTGTTGATGCTGAGGCTTGGCGCCGCATCGTTGTCGGTGATGCTGCCGGTACCGGTCACGCCACCCAGGGTCAGTGGCACGGTCTCAGTCGGTTCATTGAGTGCATCATCGACGGTCGGCAGGGTGACGCTGAAGCTGGTCACACCGGCCGGCACGATCAGGTTGCCACTGACCAGGGTGACGCCATTGCTGAAGGTCGGGGTACCGTAATCCGCTGCACTCGCACTGCCGCCGCCCAGGCTGTAGGCCAACGAGGTGGGGGTGGTCGAGGCGTTGCTGAGGGTGATGTTGTAAACCAGGTCGGCGCCTTCGGCCACCGTTGGGCTGCTGATGCTGCTGACCGTTGGGGTGCTGTCGTTATCGACGATCGTACTGGTCGCATTTTTGTCGCCGATGCTCAGAGTGAAGGTCTCGTTAGCCTCGAAGATGCTGTCGTCGATAGTTGGGACGCTGACGTCGAAGCTGGTTACGCCTGCAGGTACGCTGATTCGACCGCTGGTCGCGTTAAAGGTGACGCCGTTGCTAAATGTCAAATTTGCACTGTAATCAGCGCCCAAATTTGCAGTGCCGTCAGCCAGCGCCAGATCGAACTCAGTGGCCGAGCTGCTGGTCTTGCTGAGAGTAACGGTAAAGATGGCAGCTTCGCCCTCATTAACAGTTAAGCCTGTGGCCCCATTAGTGATGCTGATGATGGTTGGAGGCGTGTCTATAACTGCTGGCGTTGCATCGGTTGCAGCGTTTTCCGTAGCGCCTGCTTGATCATCGAAGGTTTGGTTAGCAAAGCCCAAACCTTCGGTTTCAAACCCTACCGTCGGGTCTAGACGCTGCCCAGTCTCCCCCAGCAATACAAAGCTATGGCCACCCCCTGCAGTACCGCCAGTGCCGCCGCCAGTTCCTGGGCCTGCAGCGGTGGCTTCAAGGTCTGTAGTGGGGTCGAGGCCGGCAGCCAGGGCCTGTTCCAGGCTTGAGTCGGGCTCGGCTTTATCGTCCTCAGTTTGAGCTGCGCTGGGCGCTGCTTGCCAGCTGCTGTTCTGCGCCACATTGACCACATCGCCGCTGGCCAGTTGCAAGGTCACTTCGCCGCCCAGGCCTGTAAGGATCTGCTCACCCATTAGCAGGCGCTCACCTTCGAATATCTGACGCTTAAGGCCGTCGAGGGAAACGGCAAACACTTGTCCTACAAGGGTTTTGACGATGGCGGCGATAGTGCTCATAGGTGAAGCTCCATGGGTGTGATGCAGTGAAATTCGTTATGTGGCTAATTTACAAGTAATGCGTGAAAGGTATTTTTTTGACTTTTCGGTGCGTCATTTCTATGGCTTATTTCTTTTTGGAATTAGCTATATGCCAAACTATTGACCATCTCTTCGCGATAATAAACAATGCCGCACCTGATGTCACTTTGATATTGGCAGAGAATTCTGTGATGTGAGTCACGTCTAGTCCGGCTGTTTAATTACCCTGCCGGTCGTACGTCAAGCGTGCAGCGCCTCACGATTCAAGTCGCTAGTCCACCTGATAAGGAAGTTTCACTAAATGCGCCTGCTTGCTCTCGTTCCCCTTGCCCTGTCGGTATCTCTGGCTGCCCATGGCCAAACGCTCAATGAAGCCATGCAAAGTGCCCTTGAGGTGCATCCGGAGATTCAGGCGGGGATTAATGCGCGCTTGTCGGTTGAAGAGCAGATGAAGGCCGCCAAGGGTGGGTATCTGCCGCAGGTTGATCTGTTGGCCGGTTATGGCCGTGAAGGTACGGATAGCCCCGGTACCCGTGGCAATACCCACAACACTGAAACGCTAAATCGCGGCGAGTCGAGCCTGCGCTTGCAGCAGATGGTATTTGACGGTTTCGCCACCCGCAGTGAAGTTGGCCGCCAACGCGCCACGGTTAATGCGCGTGCCTATGAGTTGCTAGGCACTGCCGAGCGCACTGCCCTGACAGTGGCGCAGGTGTATTTGGATGTACTGACCCGTCAGGAGTTGGTGCGTCTTGCCGAGACTAATCTGGCCAGCCATGAGCGAATCTACGATCAGATCACCTTGCGTAGCCAGAGTGGCGTAGGGCGCACAGCGGACCTTGATCAGGCGGAGGCGCGTTTGGCGCAGGCGCGTAACAACCTGATCACCGAGCAAACTAACCTGGCAGACGCGCAGGTCAATTATTTCAGCGTGGTTGGCCGCGATGCCAGTGAGCTGAGCCGCCCCGCTGGCCTGGTTGGTCGGTTGCCGGAAAGTTTGCCAGCGGCCCGCCAGGAAATGCTCGCCAACAATCCGCTGTTGAGTTCTGCCGAGGCGGATGTAAAGGCCACTGAACAGCAGTATGAAGCGGCTAAGTCGAGTTTCTATCCGCGCTTTGATGCCGAACTGTCACGCGGTTTAGACAACAATATCGATGGCGTCAGCGGCCATAGCAACGAGTGGCAGGCGATGCTGCGTATGCGCTACAACCTGTTTGCCGGTGGCAGCAACAAGGCGGACCTGCAATCCAAGGCCTATCAAACCAACCAGGCCATGGACATTCGTAATAACGCCCTACGCGTATTAAATGAAGAGCTGGGTTTGGCTTGGAACGCTCGTGAGAATGCTCGCCAGCAGTTGCCGATTGCCCAGCAATATGTTGATTACAGCAGCCGCGTGCGTGAGTCCTATCAGAAGCAGTTCAGCCTGGGTGATCGTACCTTGCTGGATTTGCTCGACAGCGAAAACGAGTTGTTCACCGCCTCGCGCCGTCTTGAGGAAGTGCGTTTCACCGAGCTGTTTACTCAATACCGGATCAAGGCCACCATGGGCTCCCTGCTCAAGAGTCAGGGTGTAGTCGCGCCAATAGCCGCTGCGCCGCTGGACGAGATCAAGACCCAGGTGAATTTGCCGGGTCTGAATTGAGCCAAGTTGAGTACGAGTGAATCTTTGTGGCAGTAGACCCCAGCCCGATGCAAACCCGTAGTGATCCGCGTGATCGCTACGACGACCCACTGCTAGACAGCCTGTTGTCGCTCTGTAGCTTGCATCAAAAGTCGGTCAGCCGTGCCATGCTCACGGCTGGCTTGCCGTTGCCTGAGCAGCGTTTGAGCGCCGAGCTGCTGCCACGTGCAGCGGCGCGTGCGGGGTTGCAAGGGCGTTGGTTGCGGCGTGCGCTGGAGAAGATTCCGGCCTTGGCCATGCCCGCTTTGTTGTTGCTGCGCGATGGCCGCAGCGCCATTTTGCTGGGGTGGGATGATCAAGGCCGTGCGCGCATCATGCCCAGCGAAAGCGAGGGTGGTGAGCTGTCCGTGAGTGCCGAGGCGCTGGCTGAGGATTACAGCGGACGGGTGTTCTTTGCTCAACCGCTGCATAAGTTCGACTTCAACCGCGGCGAGTTGATTCCGCGCGCCACTTCTTGGTTTCGCGACACCCTCAAACGTTCGCGCTGGCTGTATATAGATGCCATTGCGGCGAGCTTTCTGATCAACCTGATCGGCCTTGCCACGCCGCTGTTTGTGATGAACGTATATGACCGAGTAGTGCCCAATCAGGCCGAAGCGACCCTGTGGGTGTTGGCGATTGGCATCACCGGGGTGTTTTGCTTCGACCTGTTGCTGAAAACCTTGCGCGGTCTGTGCCTGGATTTGGCGGGCAAGAAGACTGACTTGATTATCTCCGCCACGTTGTTCGAACGCATCGTTGGGATGGCCATGAAATTCCGTCCTGCGCGGGTTGGTAGCTTTGCGCAGAACATCCATGAGTTTCAAAGCCTGCGCGATTTTCTTGCCTCGCTGACCCTGGCCAGCGTGATTGACCTGCCTTTCACCCTGTTGATTCTCGCGGTGATCGCCATGATCGGCGGGCATTTGGTGTGGATTCCGGTGCTCGCTTTCCCGCTGGTGGCGCTGATTGGCTGGACGCTGCAACGCCCGCTGGCCGAGACCATGCAGCGCACTATGGCTCTGGCCGGTGAGCGTCAGTCGAGTCTGATCGAGAGCCTGGCGGGGCTGGATGCGGTCAAGGTGAATAACGCCGAAAGTGAGCGCCAATACCTGTGGGAGCAGACCATCGGCACCCTTAGTCGTCTGGAGTTGCGCGCGCGCATGCTCTCAAGCCTCGCGATGAACGCCACCATGCTGCTGCAGCAATTGGCGGGTGTGGTGGTGATCGTGCTCGGGGTGTACCAGATTATCGACGGCAATCTGAGCATGGGTGGGCTAATTGCGTGCTACATGCTCAGTAGCCGTGCGCTAGGCCCGCTGACGCAAATTTCCGGTTTGCTCACGCGTTATCAGCAAGCCAGGATCACCCTCGATTCAGTCAATCAGATGATGGAGTTGCCGCAGGAGCGTCAGGCCGATGAGCGGCCGCTCAAACGCCAATCGCTGCAGGGCGCCATCGAGTTTCGGCAGCTGGACTTCCATTACCCGGATCAGCAGCAGGCTGCTTTGCAGGGCATCAACCTGATCGTTCGCCCCGGTGAGAAAATTGGCATTATCGGCCGCAGTGGGTCGGGCAAAAGTTCGCTGGCCAAGCTGATTGTCGGTCTGTATCAGCCGGATGCTGGCAGCTTGCTGGTTGACGGTATTGACGTACGCCAACTGGATGTCAGCGACTTGCGGCATAACATCGGTTATGTGCCACAAGACATTCAGCTGTTCAGCGGCACCTTGCGTGACAACCTGGTGTCCGGCGCGCGCTATGTGGAAGACGAGCTGGTGTTGCAGGCCGCTGAGTTGGCTGGCGTGCATGAGTTCGTTCGCCTGCACCCGAAAGGCTATGAGCTCCAGGTGGGGGAGCGCGGCCAGAACCTCTCCGGTGGTCAGCGGCAGAACGTTGCCTTGGCGCGTGCGTTGCTGCTTGACCCACCAATTCTGCTGCTTGATGAACCCACAAGCGCCATGGACAACACTGGCGAAGAGCGTCTCAAGCAGCGTTTGTCTGCGGTGATTGGCACTAAAACCCTGCTGTTGGTCACCCACCGTGCGTCGATGCTCAGTCTGGTCGACCGGCTGATCATTGTCGACCGCGGACAGATCATCGCCGACGGGCCAAAAGGCAGCGTGATGGAAGCGTTGAAGAAGGGGCAGATCAGTGTCAGCTAAAGTGCCCGAGAAAAAGAGCCTGCGTCAGGCCATTGCCGCCTATTTTGGCAGTGACGATGAGCTGGGCGATGAACCGCTGCCGGAGGTCAATAAAGCGCTGATTGAGGACGCGCCACGGGTGGTACGCCTGACCATCTGGGGGCTGATTGCTTTTGTGGTGTTCTGCTTACTGTGGGCGAATTTCGCTGTGGTTGATGAGGTGACGCGCGGTGATGGCAAGGCGATTCCGTCTTCGCGGCTGCAGAAAATCCAGAACCTGGAAGGCGGTATCGTTGCTGAGCTGTTTGTCCGCGAGGGGCAGATCGTCAACGCGGGTGACCCACTGTTGCGCCTCGATGATACCCGCTTTGCCTCCAATGTCGGTGAAACAGAGGCCGATCGTCTGGCCCTGCTGCTGCGGGTTGAGCGACTCAGTGCCGAAGTGCAGGACCGCGAGCTGGTGGTGGCCGATGAGGTGCGCGAAAAGGCGCCGAGGCAGGCGGATAACGAAATTCAGCTGTTCAACAGTCGTAAGCAGCAATTGCTCGATGAAGTGGCTGGCCTGGAAGAGCAGTTGATTCAGCGCCAACAGGAATTGCGCGAGTTTGTCTCTAAGCAGGGGCAGTTCCACAACAGCCTCAGTCTACTGCGTCAGGAAATACGTATGTCTGAACCGCTGGTGGCTCAGGGGGCGATTTCCCAAGTGGAAGTGCTGCGCCTAAAACGCGCCGAGGTGGAGGCCCGTGGCCAGCTGGAGGCCACTACTCTGGCCATACCGCGCGCCGAGTCGGCGATCAAGGAGGTCGAGCGCAAGATCGATGAAACCCGTGGTCGCTTCCGCAGCGATGCGCTGACTCAGCTCAACGAGGCGCGCACCGAACTGAGCAAAATTCAGTCAACCGGTAAGGCGCTGGAAGATCGGGTCAACCGCACTCTGGTGATTTCTCCGGTACGCGGCATCGTCAAACAGCTGTTGGTCACCACCATTGGCGGGGTGATTCAGCCGGGCAGCGACCTGGTGGAGATCGTGCCGCTGGGTGAGAACCTGCTGGTTGAGGCGCGTATTCGCCCGCAGGACATTGCTTTCCTGCATCCGGGGCAGGAGGCGATGGTCAAGTTCACTGCCTATGACTACACCATCTATGGCGGACTCAAGGCTGAGCTGGAGCAGATTGGTGCAGATACGGTAACCGACGATGACGGCAACAGCTTTTACGTGATCAAACTGCGTACCAACAAAAGCCATTTGGGCAGCGAGGAGCATCCGTTGTTGATTATTCCTGGCATGGTCGCTTCGGTGGATATCATCACCGGTAAGAAGAGTGTGCTCAGTTACCTGCTCAAGCCGATTATCCGTGCCCGCGCCGAGGCATTGCGCGAACGTTGAGTGGTTGAAAGTCAGCATCGAAAAGCCGCAGTTATCTGCGGCTTTTCGCTGTCTGGGGTGAGCGCGAGCAGCGTTTAGCGAGGCGCTTTGGCTGCGATCAATCGGGCGCTTCCGCACTATGACGTATGAGCCCGCTGCCGTGCGCTCGCGGCTGCTTTAAGGCTACAAACGTCTCACGCTTACTCGATAAACAACTGCTGCACCACCGAGAAGTCCTGCTTGCCTTTGCCCTGTTTAAGCAGCAGCCGGTAGAGCTGCAAGGCCAGCGCGCCCATGGGGATGCTGCTGCCGCTGGCTTGGGCGGCTTCCTGCGCCAGGCCCAGGTCCTTGGCCATCAGCTCGGCCATAAAGCCGCCGCTGTAGCCTTTGGAGGCGGGGGCGTTTTCCATGACGCCAGGCCAGGGGTTGTACTTCTCCAGCGTCCAGTTGCCGCCTGAGCTCTGGCGCATGATCTCAGCCAGCACCGCGGGTTCAAGGCCGTTGGCTACGCCCATGGCCATCGCTTCGGCGGTGGCGATCATCTGCACGGCGAGCACTTGGTTGTTGCACACCTTGGCGACTTGGCCCGCACCGGCGGGGCCGGCGTGGAAGATATTCTTGCCCATGGCGTCGAAAATCGAGCGGGCTTTTTCCAGGGTTTCTGCTGCGCCGCCGATCATAAAGGTCAGGGTGCCTGCCGCCGCGCCAGCGGTGCCGCCGGAGACGGGGGCGTCGAGCAGTTCGATACAACGCGCCTGCGCGGCTTGGTGCACCTTACGCGCAGATTCCGGGGCGATGGTTGAGCATTCCAGCACCAAGCTGCCGGGCTTGAGCGCCGCCAGCAGGCCGCTATCACCCAGGTACAGACCTTCAACATGACGGCTGGCCGGCAGCATACTCACCACCACATCGGCATTCTGCACCGCCTCCAGTGCGCTGCTGGCAGGGAGTGCGCCATCTTTGGCCAAATCCTCAACGGCAGCTTGCAGCAGGTCGAAGACGTTTAAGTTGAAGCCAGCCTTGAGCAGGTTGCGCGCCATGGGCAGGCCCATGTGACCGAGGCCGATAAAAGCGATTGTTGTCATTGTTATGCTCCTGTCGCGCTGAATAACGTTCGGGTAGCCGTGTAGGGTGGATGACGCTTTACCCATCCGCCGGCTGTGGTCTTATCGGTGGATGAAAAAAGCGTCATCCACCCTACGCACTGAGTTGATATGCCTTACAGATCCGCCAGCGGATGAGCACCGTCCCACACCGGCTCGAAGTGCGCTTCGATCACCTCGACAGGAATGCTTGCCACATCTGGCCAGTGCCAACGCGGTGCGTGGTCTTTATCGATCAGCCGCGCGCGCACGCCTTCGGGGAATTCCGGGTGGCGGCAGCAGTTCAGGCTGATGGCGTATTCCATGCGAAATACCTCGGCCAGTGACAGGTGCTTGGCGCGCTTGATCTGTTGCCATACCAGGTGCCCGGTCAGCGGGCAGCCGCCGGTCAGGGTTTTGCCGGCGCGGGCCAGCAGCGGGTCGTGATCGTTTTGCAGTTCGCTGATGGCTTGCCAGGCATGGGGCAGGTCGGCGCTGTCGAGCAGCGCATCGATGCGCGCGCGACGCGGCAGCCACTGCGCTTCCGGCAGTTCAGCAAGGGCTTGGTTTTCCAGCGCCTTGAGCAGGCTGTGCAGTTGTTGTGCACTCTGTTCCTGCCAATTGAGCTGGGCCAGGCCATCGAGCAGGTCGCTCTGCTGGCTGTCGAGCAGCGCGCGATCGGCCAGGCCTAGATCCAGCGCGTCACGGGCATTGATGCTGCTGGCGGTGAGGCCGAGGAACAGCCCAAGTTTGCCGGGCAGGCGGGCGAGGAACCAGCTGCCGCCGACATCCGGGTACAGGCCGATGTTCACTTCCGGCATACCCAGGCGGCTGCCTGGGGTGACGATGCGGATATCAGCGCCTTGCATCAGCCCCATGCCGCCGCCGAGCACATGGCCATGGGCCCAGCAGATAAAGGGTTTTGGGTAGGTATGGATGCGGTGGTCGAGACGGTATTCGTCGGCAAAAAAGCGCCGCGCCAAGGGCGGTACTTCACCGGGATGCTCGCGGCATTGTTGCGCCAGCTGCACCACGTCGCCGCCGGCGCAGAACGCCTTAGGTCCATTACCGCGCAGCATTACGCAAGCAATTCCCGGGTCTTCGGCCCAGGCTTTGAGCTGGGCATCCAGCGCTTCGATCATCGGCAGTGATAGGGCATTCAGGCTTTTCTCGGCATCCAGGCTGGCGATGCCGATGCGCATGCCGTGTTGGGCGGGGCGTTCTTCAAATTGCACGTTCATCATGTGTCCCTGCTGCACGGGGCTGCTTGTTCAGCTCAGCCGGCTTAATAGGTTTGTCGGAGGGGCTGTAATCGCGGCTAAAGCCCCTCCCATGAGCGGATTATTTATTGCGCCACTGTGGATCGCGTTTTTCTAGGAAGGCGTTGACCCCTTCACGGGTGTCATCGGCGTCGAACAGGTCGACAAAGCGCTCACGTTCCTCACTCAGCCAGGTATTCGGGCTGCGCTCGCGTGCGCCCTGCAGCAGTGGCTTGATGGTGCGCACCGCCACCGGGCTTTGCCGCGCAACCTTGGCCGCCAGCAGCAGGGCATGGCCGCGGGCTTCGCCGCTGTCGACCACTTGCTCGACCAAACCAATGCGCAGCGCGGTTTCCGCATCGAGGCGCTCGCCGCAGAGAATCATCCGTTTGGCCCAGCCTTCGCCGATCAGCCAAGCCAGGTTTTGCGTGCCGCCCGCGCAGGGCAGCAGGCCTACCGACGCTTCCGGTAGGGCCATTTGTGCCTGACGCTCGGCGATGCGGATGTCGCAGGCCAGGGCGCACTCCAGGCCACCGCCCATGGCATAGCCGTTGAGGGCGGCAATCGACACTCCGCGAAAATCGCGCAGCGCTTCGAAGGCCTCACCGAAACGTCGGGCCATTTCCCGGGCGCGGGCCTTATCGCCATCGGCAAATAGTTTGAGGTCGGCGCCGGCGCTGAAGAACTTGCCGCCTTGGCCGGTGATCACCAGTGCGTAGATGTCATCGTCACGGTTGAGGTGTTCAACCAACTGCTTGAGGCCGATCAGCGAGTCGCGATCCCAGGTGTTGGCGGGCGGGTTGTTAAGGGTGATCAGTGCTGTGTGGCCGTGCTTTTCTACGGTGATCTTGTGAGTCAGGTCGAATACACCGGGGTTGTAGGGTTCGATGGCGTGGCTCATGGGTGTCCTCATGTGGGCTGATGCAGGCGCTTGTTGCTGCCACCTGCGGGTCAAGGATTCAGGCTCTATAAAAGGCGATCCAACATGCCGCCCTGGTCGAGCAGGCGCCGGGCGATGATCACCCGCATGATTTCGTTGGTGCCTTCGAGAATCTGGTGCACACGGCTGTCACGCACCCAGCGCTCCAGCGGGTAATCATTCAGGTAGCCGTAACCGCCATGCAGCTGCAGCGCCTCGTTACACAGGTTGAAGCAGTGGTCGGTGGCAAAGCGCTTGGCCATGGCGCAATACAGGCTGGCTTCGCTGTGGCCATGGTCCAGCTTATGCGCGGCCAACCGCACCATCTGTCGGCTGGCGGTCAGATCAGTGAGCATGTCAGCGAGTTTGAACTGCAAGGATTGGAAGTCGCTCAGCGGCTTGCCGAACTGTTTGCGCTCTTCGACGTAGCGCAGTGATTGCTCCAGCGCCGCTTGTGCAGCGCCCAGCGAGCAACTGGCGATATTGATGCGCCCGCCATCCAGCCCCTTCATCGCGTAGACGAAGCCCTGGCCCTCGGGGCCGATGCGGTTGCCCGCCGGGATACGCACGCCTTCAAAGGTGATGGTGCGCGTCGGTTGGGCGCGCCAGCCCATTTTCAGTTCGTTACGGCCGTACTTCACGCCTTCGGCATCGGCCGGTACCAGGAAGCAGGACACGCCCTTGGCGCCGCTGTCTTCGCCGGTGCGCGCCATGACGATCAGCACATCGGTGCTGCCTGCGCCGGAGATAAAGCATTTACTGCCGTCCAGCACATAGTCATCACCATCGCGCTTAGCGCGGGTGCGCAAATGGGCGGCGTCGGAGCCGGCGTCGGGTTCGGTGAGGCAATAGGAGGCCAGCAACTCGCCACTGACCAGGCGCGGCAGCCAGGCATCTTTCAATGCCTGGTCGGCGAAGGAGGCGAGCATCCACGCCGCCATGTTGTGGATGGTGAGGAAGGCGGTGGTGGCGATACAACCCGCCGACAGTTGTTCGAAGATCAGCGATGCGGAGAGTCGCGACAGGCCGAGGCCGCCGTCCTCTTCGCCGATGTACAGGGCCAGGTAGCCCTGTTCGGCGGCGCGCTTGATCACATCCACCGGGAAGTGGTGGTCGCGATCCCAGTCGGCGGCATGCGGCGCCAGCTCACGGCTGGAAAATTGACGGGCGCTGTCGACCAGCAGGCGTTGTTCATCGCTGAGTTCGAAATCCATAAGTCCTCATTGCAGGGTTAGGGGTTGCCCGGCGGCGCGTCGTTCGGCTTGCCATTCGGCAAGGCTGGGCGCCGCTTGGGAGGCGTCGAGGCGGTCGACGATTTCAAAATAGTCTTGCTTGAACGGGTCCTTGAGCACCTCGGCGCGGGTTTTGACTTTGACCGCATACACCGTCTGCACGTTCTGGTGGTCGAAGGCGCGCCAGGTTTGTGGGTCCTTAAGTAGCTGGTACTGATGACCTTCCAGGGCCTTGATCAGCGCTTCGCTGTCCAGGCTGCCTGCGCGTTTGGCGGCATCGGCCCACTGATAGACGATGCTGTAGGCCGATGCGGCGGAGCTGGACGGGTAGGTGCTGTAGCGCTCGCTGAAGGATTTGACGAAGGCTTCGCCGTGCACGGATTTTTCCAGTGCCGGCACGCGCCAGGTCCAGGGTTCGCTGCCGATAACGCCTTCCATCAGGCCGGGGCCCGCTTGTTCGACGATGCTCTGGGTCAGGTTCGGCGCAACGATTTGCATGCGTTCGGTGAGGCCAAGGTCCTTGGCGATGCGCATGGCGCGCACCAGGTCTTCACCGAACAGCACCAGAGCGAGCACCTCGGCGTTGCTGGCGGCGGCTTGGCTCAGCGCATCTTGATAGTCGGCCAGGCGCGCACCCGGAAAGGCTACTTTGAGGCCAGGGTGCTGAGTGCTGTCTGCGCTGCCGGTGGTTTGCCGCAAGGAGCTTTCGCTGGTGTGGCCCCAGGTGTAATCGGAGGTGATGTAGAAGTAGCGTTTATCCGGCAGATTTTGACTCAGGTATTGGCCTAATACCCGCGCGCTCATCCAGGCGTTATTGCTCTCGCGGAACATATAGCGATGGCCGTCTTTGCCGGTGGTGTCGTTGGAGTAGGTGAGGGTGCCGAAGTACAGCAGCCCATGTTCTGCTGCGCGCTTGCCGGAGGCGATGGCCACGGCGCTGGATGAGCCGCCAAACAGCATGGCCGCGCCTTCACTGGCCAGCTTGTCGACATTTTTCACGGCCTTGGCCGGACGCGAAGCGGTGTCTTTGCTCGACAGGCGCAGCGTGCGCCCCAGTACACCGCCCTGGGCGTTAAGCTCGTCGATAGCCAGCAAGGCTCCGCGCATCTGGGCCAAACCCTCTTCTTTATACGGGCCTGTGCGTGGGTAGTTGAGGCCGAGGGTGATCGGCTCAGCTGCTTGCGCGCAGGCGGTAAGCCCGGCCCAGAGGGCCAGGGCGGCAGTCAGTTGTTTCATTGCAATCCTCCATGTTGTTGTTATGTCAAAGCACTGTGAGGCTCTGGCACGCAAGGAGGCATTGTCTTTTGGTCTAAACAACTGGGTATTGCAGTGGATCAATACGGCTACGGGTTCTCATTTCAATTGAATGGTCATATTTGCGCCGGCCACTGAATCCTCATCAAACCAGCGGCTGGTGACCGTTTTGGTTTCGGTAAAGAAACGCACCCCTTGTTTACCATAGGCGTGCAGGTCGCCATAGAACGAGCCCTTCCAGCCCGTGAAAGAGAAGAACGGCAGCGGCACCGGCACCGGTACGTTGATGCCGACCTGGCCGACTTCCACTGCGTGCTGGTAATGCCGCGCCGCGCCGCCGGAGCGGGTGAAGATCGAGGTGCCATTGCCGTAGGGGCTTGCGTTGACCAGTTCGATGGCGTCTTCCAGCGTGTCGACTTCCATGCACACCAGCACCGGGCCGAAGATTTCCTCGCGGTACAGGCTCATCTTGCGGGTCACGCCGCGAAACAGTGTGGCGCCAATCCAGTTGCCGTTGGGGTAGCCCTCAACCGCGCAGTGCGAACCATCCAGCAGGCATTCGGCGCCTTCCGCTTTACCTTCGGCGATCAGGCGCAGCACGCGCTGTTTCGCTTGCTGGCTGATCAGCGGGCCGAAGGCGGCGTGGCCGTCGGTCCAGTAGCCGGGCTGCAGGTCGGTCATCTGCGCCTGCAGTTCGTCGATCCACTGTTTCGATTCGCCGACAAATACCGCCACGCTAATCGCCATACAGCGCTGCCCGGCCGCGCCACAACTGGCGCCAACCAGGTTGCTCAGCACCTGCTGTTTGTTGGCGTCGGGCATGATCACCATATGGTTCTTGGCACCGGCAAAGGCCTGCACGCGCTTGAGGTGAGCTGTGCCGGTGCGGTAGATATGCTGGCCGACTGGCACCGAACCGACGAAGGAGATGGCGCGGATATCCGGGTGGGTGAGCAGGCTGTCGACCACTTCGCGCGCGCCGTGCAGGACCTGCAATACGCCCTTGGGCGCACCGGCCTCGATAAACAGCTCAGCCAGGCGATTGGGGGTCAGCGGGTCTTGCTCGGACGGCTTGAGAATAAAGGTGTTGCCGGCGGCGATGGCCAGGGGAAACATCCACAGCGGAATCATCGCCGGGAAGTTGAACGGGGTGACGCCTACGCATACGCCTAGCGGCTGAATCCAGCTGGCGGTGTCGATGTCGCGGGCCACGTTCTCCATGGTCTCGCCCATCATCAGGCTGGCGATATTGCAGGCCTGCTCGACCACCTCGATACCGCGCCATACATCACCCTTGGCGTCGGCCAGGGTCTTGCCTGTTTCCCCAGCGAGAATTTCCGCCAGCTCATCATGATGTTCTTTGAGTAGATGCTGGTAGCGCAGCATCACCCGCGCACGGTCGGAGACTGGCACTTCACGCCAGGTGAGGAAGGCCGCCTTGGCGCTGGCAATCGTCGCTTCGATTTCCTCGGCAGTGGCCTTGGGGGCTAGGGCCAGGACCTCTTGAGTGGCCGGGTCGGTGACTTCGATAAATTCACGGGCGCGGCTTTCGCGCCATTCACCGTCGATCAACTGTGGGATTGCCTTGGCCATGCGGGTATTCCTCGTGGCGAACCGCTGTTGGGCTCGATTGTTATTGTTTGGTTGTTATAGCGGCCCTGCGGTGCTTTGTGGATTGACGATCTTGGTCGCTGGATGGACTATCTTGTGCTTGAAATCTAATAGGACTGCCCGATGCCAGCCTATGTCGAGACCTCCAACTGGCCCTTGCCCGCTAACGGCGTGCGCTTTATCACGCCGCCCCGCTTGCGCCGCCTGCTGGCTCGGAGCCCTTTGGCTCAGGGCTGCTACCCGCTGGCTCTGGGGTTCTACCCGCAAGCTGCGGGGCACCGTATGCATCGCCCGCAGCCGGAGGATCACCTGCTGATCTACTGCCGCGCCGGGCAGGGCTGGCTGGACACGGCGGATGGACGATTAGCTGTCAGTGGTGGCGATTTGCTGCTGTTGCCAAAAGGCGTGGCGCATACCTATGGCGCGGACGCGCAGAAGCCCTGGACCCTGTACTGGGTGCATTTTGATGGTGAGTTGGTGGCGGACTTTCTCAAGCCGTTGGGTAAGGGGCCGCTGTGGCGCATTGGCGTGCAGCCAAGGCTGCTGGCCGAATTCGATGCGTTACTGAATCTGCGTAAGCAGGGCTTGAACCCGCCGCACTTTATTCATGCGGCGCATCAATTACAGGTGTTGCTGACATCCCTGGCGGTGCTGCCGGCGCGTGCCACACTGAAGTCTGGGCGGGTGCTGGATGTGGACGCGGTGCAGGCGGTGATGCGCGCGCATTTGCATGACTCGCTGAACCTCGATGAGCTGGCCGCGCAGTTCAAACTGTCCCGTTTTCACTTCGCCAAGACCTACCGTGCACTGACCGGGCATGCGCCGATTCAGGACTTTATCCAGCTAAAAATGGCTCACGCCTGCCGCCTTCTTGATGAGGGCGAGCAGGGCATTCGTCAGGTGGCGGAGCAGTTGGGTTATGACGATGTGTATTACTTTTCGCGGCTATTTCGCAAAGTAGTGGGCATGGCGCCTAGTCATTATCGGGCGTTGCATCAGGGCTGATGCTGCCTTGCATTCTTTAGTAAATAAGCCGTGCAGCAGGTGGTGTTTGCCAGATTTCTGCCTTATACATGAAGTGCTGCCGAAGGCCCCGGCACACTAATAAAGTCATTAAGCTGGCCCACAACGGTCGGTAGGGACACTGTTAGTACGAGGTCATATTGAGACGCCTAGCCTGGATGCTGCTTCTGTTGTTGCCCGTCACGGTAGTGGCCGCACCTGTCAGTCTTTACACCTACCATCGCCAGCCCCCCTTCGTTCTGGAGTTAGAGCCGCGCACGGGCCTTATGTTTGAGGTGGCTGCGCTGCTGAATCAGCAAGCCGACGCTCAGCAAACCTATGATGCCCGTGTGCTGCCGCGCGCACGCTTAAACCAAACCTTGGCGGGTTGGCTAGACGGCAGTTGTGCAGGGCCAGGGGCGCCAGGTTGTGATGACAACTGGATGCTGCTTTGGGTTATCCCCGCGTGGGGCTGGGGCGAGAGGGCTGAGCAGCGATTTCTCTGGGTTGATCTGTTCAAAGATGAAGACCTGGTGGTTTCAACGCAGCAGCATAAGGTTCCTTACCGCAACGCCAACTCGCTGATCGGTCAACGCTTCGCCGCGTTGCGCGGGCATCACTACCCAATGGGCGTTGAAGAGCTGATGCAGCAAGGCAAAATTGACCGCGAAGATGGAAATGATGTGCGCGCCTCGCTGATGCGTATCCACTCACGGCGGGCCGCGGTAACCATTATTCGTCGTTTGGCGTTCAACTATTACCTGCAGAACGATCCGCGGTTGATGTCAATTGCGGCTGATTTCTACGTGGCCAAGCAACCGTTCAACCAGTTCACCTTGCAGGCCATGATTCCCAGAAGCCGTCCAGATTTACGCGACGTGCTTGAGCGCGCTAAGGCTGATCCCGCCTGGGCCGCATTATTTGCCCGCTACGGGATTAAGCCACTCTAGAGTGAGCAATATGGGGCATGCCTGTCTGCTTGACTTGCCGATGAGGCTTCCTTAGCGTGCCGTCTCCGTTGGTACAGGCAGGACATAGGCATGAGCGCTGCAGATAACGTCAAACTCGAAGCCGGCTGGAAAGCTGCGCTGCGCGAGGAGTTCGAAAAGCCCTATATGCGTGAGCTGGGCGACTTTCTGCGGGCGGAGAAGGCGGCGGGCAAAGAGATCTACCCACCGGGTGCGCTGATTTTTAATGCCTTGAATTCCACGCCATTGGCGGCAGTCAAGGTGGTGGTGATCGGCCAGGACCCTTACCACGGGCCGGGGCAGGCCCATGGTCTGTGCTTCTCGGTGCAGCCTGGGGTGAAAACCCCGCCGTCGCTGGTGAACATCTATAAAGAGCTCAAGCGCGACCTGAATATCGACATCCCCAGTCACGGCAACCTGCAGCATTGGGCGGAGCAGGGCGTGTTGCTGCTCAACACCTCATTAACCGTGGAGCATGGCATCGCCGGTTCCCACGCCAAAATCGGCTGGCAAACCTTCACCGATAAGGTGATCGAAGTGGTCAGCCAGCAGCAGGAGCGGCTGGTATTTCTGCTGTGGGGCGCGCATGCGCAGAGCAAGGAAAAACTCATCGACTCCAGCAAGCATCTGGTGCTGAAATCTGTACACCCTTCGCCGCTATCAGCGCACCGTGGCTTTATCGGCAATGGCCATTTCAACCGTACCAACAAGTTCCTGCAGCAGCATGAACTGAGCCCGATCGACTGGCGCTTACCCGAGCCTGCTTGCTAGAACCCTTTAAGCGGCACTGCACTGCTGCTCGGCCAGATCCCGACGTAAATCACGCAGGCGATGTCTCAGGCGCTCGCGCTGTGGTTCATCAGCACTGCTTAACAGTTGGCTCAGCAGCGTGGCCAGCGCCTGGCGTGAGCGAGCATAACTGGCGCGATAGGCGTCGCTGGAGAAGCGTTCACGGTGCTGCAAGAGCTGCGTCAGTTCGGGCGCAAAGTAAGCGCTGTGGCGCTCAGCAAGCAGGGTGCGCAACTGTGCTTGCCAGCGTTGGCGATTCTCCAGCCACAGGCGGTTCTGTTCGCCAAGGCCATTGGCCCAAGCGGCGATATGCTCGGTTTGCGTACTGTTCAGGCGGCCCAGCCAGGGTCGCAGGCGTTCCTGCATGCGCGTCTGCCGTTCGCTGATCTGGGTGGCCAGGGGCGGGTCGAGGAAGTCCTGACGGTCTTCCAGATTGTCTTCATCTAGCGCCGCGTAAAAATCGTTAACCTGCTGCTCGTTCAGCCCTTGCAGCAGTTCGATGGCGGTGGGGGTGATTTCGACGCTGATGCGTTTGAGCGCGGCATCGAACTGGGCGAATTGCTCAAGCAGCTGGCTGCTGTCCGGTTGCGCCTGGTTGAGGAGGCTCTCGGTGCTATGCAGCCAGTCGATATAACGTGGTAACTCGACGCTGCAGTGCCATTGCAGGTGGGTCTGCAAGCGCGGCTTGAGCCAGGCCTGCTGCTGGCTGTTGAGGTTCAGGTAATCGTTCAGCCGCCAGGGCACCAGCCAGTCCAGATTACGGTAGGCCAGCCCCAGGCGGCTGCAGGCCGTGACCAGTAGACTCAGGCAGAGCAATAACAGCAGGGTTTTTGCGGCGGGCCAGCGCAGTACGCTCATACACAAATGCCTCTTTTAGCCAGGCCCTGAGAGTACCCCTGCGCAATGCGTCTGCGTGGCGATGGACATATCTGTTAAACAAAAACTGTTGCCGAAGCCGGCAAAAAAGAGCCCGCACAAGGCGGGCTAAACGTGGTCGTTAATGCTTGTTCAGCTGCGTTGCCAGAGCCTGAACAAGGGCTCGGCCAGGAACATCACCAGAAACAGGCGCAGCACCTGCAAGGCCGTGACCATTGCCACTGAAAGTTGCAGGGCTTCGGCGGTCAGACACAGTTCGGTGATGCCACCGGGCATCATGCCGAGCATCAGTGCGTTCTGGCTTTCCCCGGCCAGCCAGCCCAGGCCCTGGCCCAATGCGGCGGCGGCGAGCATGGCGAGCAGGCAGAACAGCAGGATGCGTGCGAGAAAGCCGGGTGCACTGCGAAAGAAGTTGCGGTCGAAGTGACAACCCAATGCGCAGCCAATCAGCCATTGTCCCGCCTGGCCCAGGCCGTCGGGTAAGCCCAGATGCAGGTCAAAACTGACGCTGGCTACCGCACAAACAGTCAGCGGGCCGAGCATCCAGGGGTTGGGTTGGCCCAAGCGGCCCCATAACCAGGCCATCAGCGCACCGCCAGGCAACAGCAGCGCTAACCACGGCCAACTCACCGGCGCCGGCACCGGTGGTTCGATAGGCGGCAGGCTCCAGGTGAAAATCGCTGGAATCAGTAGCACCACCAACAACAAGCGCAGGCTATGGGCAGCCGCCACCTTGGCGGTTTCAGCGTTGTGCCGCTGGGCCAGATTGACCATCTCACTGGCGCCGCCGGGCATGCTGGCGAAGAACGCGGTGGCGCGGTCGAGGCCGGCGCGGCGCAGCACGATAATGCCAATCAGGCTGAGCAGCAGGGTGAGCAGGGCGCCGAGCAGGATCACGCCGAAGTGGCTGAAGAGCTGGCCGAATACTTCACTAGTGAAATGCAGGCCGATGGCGCTGGATACCAGCCACTGGCCGGTCTTGCGCCCGCCCGGTAGCTCGGTAATCAGCCAGCCGCTGCAGCGTGCCGCGATAACCGCGAGCAGTGAGCCGATGATCCACGGCAAAGGCCAGCCGATCAGGCTGGCCAGCGCGCCACCGGCCAGGCCGACCAGCGGAGTGGCCCACCAGCTTTGCCAGCCGGTGAGCACAGGTAGCTTAGGCATTGGCCGGTTGCGCCGTGCGCCGTGCACGCCACCAGCGCAGGCCTGGCAGGGCCAGCATCAACGCGGTGAGTGCCCACAGGCACAGGCTGATCGGGCTGCTCCAGAGGATGTTCAGATCACCTGCGGAGATCGACAGGGCGCGGCGCAGGTTGTCTTCCATCAACTCACCGAGCACAAAACCGAGAATCAAGGCCGACAGCGGGAAGTCCAGTTTGCGCAGGATGTAGCCGAATACGCCGAGGCCGATCATCAGTACCAGGTCGAAGGTGGTGCTGTGCACCGCGTAGACGCCGACCATGCTGATCACGGTGATCGCCGGTACCAATACCCAGTTAGGCACGCTGAGCATGCGTGAGAACAGGCCAACCAGCGGGATGTTCATCACCAGCAGAATCACGTTGCCGATAAACAGCGAGGCGATCAGGCCCCAGACCACATCGGGCTGCTGTTCAAACAACAGCGGGCCGGGGGTGATGTTGTACAGCGTCAGCGCGCCGATCATCACCGCAGTGGTGCCCGAGCCCGGTACGCCGAGGGTCAGCATCGGGATCAGTGAACCGCAGGCCGAAGCGTTGTTAGCCGCTTCTGGCGCCGCCAGGCCGCGCAGGTCACCTTCACCGAACTTGCCTGTGCTGCCTGCCATGCGCTTTTCGCTCATGTAGGTCATGGCACTGGCGATGGTCGCGCCGGCACCGGGCAGGGTGCCGATGACGAAACCAGCGACGGCGCTGCGCACCATGGTCCAGAAGGTGAAGGTGAACTCTTTGAAGTTGAACAGCAGGCGACCGCTGGCCTTCACCGCTTTCTGGCCGTTGTGGGTTTTTTCCAGCATCAGCAGTACTTCACTGACGCTGAAGAAACCGATGACCACGATCACGAACTGGATGCCGTCGGACAGGCTAACGCTGCCGAAGGTGAAGCGGTATACGCCGGTGGTGGAGTCGACGCCGACCGTGGCCAGGGCCAGACCGATCAACGCCGCCATCAGGGTTTTCATCGGTTTGTCGCCGACCATGCCGCCGAGGCAAGCAATGGCGAAGATCATCAGTACGAAGTATTCGGCCGGGCCGAAGGCCACCGCCCATTTCGCCAGCAGTGGCGCAAACAGCACCACACCGCAGGTGGCGATGATGCTGCCGATAAACGAGCTGACCGCGGACAGCGACAAGGCTATACCGGCCTTGCCCTGGCGGGCCAGCGGATAACCATCAAGGGTGGTCATCACCGCGGCGGCATCACCCGGTACGTTGAGCAAAATGGCGGAAATACGCCCGCCGTATTCACAACCCAGGTACACGGCGGCCAACAGGATCAGTGCGGTTTCCGGTGGTAGGCCAAGGGCGAAAGCCAGCGGCAGCAGCAAGGCCACGCCGTTGATCGGGCCAAGGCCTGGAAGCATGCCGACAATGGTGCCGACAAAGGCACCGAACAGCGCCATCAACAGGTTTTCCGGGCGGGTGGCGACATCAAAGCCTTGCATCAAGAAGTTCAGGGTTTCCATTTCAGCTCTCCACAAAGGCTTCGAACAGGCCGAGGGGCAGCGGCACATCCAGCAGGTAGTCAAACAGCACATACAGCAACACGCCCATCAGCACGGCGCTGATGGCGCAAGGAATCAGGCGGCCGGTAAACAGCAGGCCAAGGGCGAACGCGGCCAGGGCCGTGCTGATAACAAAGCCAAGGGTTTCAAACAGCACGGCATAGGCCAGCAAAGTAAGCACGCACAACGTGGCACGCAGAGCGGCTTTGCGGTTGAAGGTTTGTTCGAGCAAACCTGGCTTGAACAATAGCCACAGGCTGCCGGCCGACATCAGGGTTAGCAGCAGCAAGGGATAAGCGCGCGGACCCACCGGGTCGTAGGCGAAGGGTGCCTGGAAGCCCCAGGCAATAACGGCGAGCGCGGCGCAAAACAACAGCCAGATCGCGGCGAACAGGCGAACGTACATGGCGGATTACCTAGTCGAGAATCGGGGGCAGAGCGTGAAACCGTAGGATGGGTCGGGCCGCGTAGGTCGAGCGCAGCGATACCCATCAAGGGTGCGCTTGAGCGATGGGTATCGCGATGCTCAACCCATCCTACGTAGCGAGTTACTGAACTAGGCCGAACTCGCCAGCCAGTGCCTTGTATTCCTCAACTTGCTTGAAGACCAAGGCTTTCAGCTCGTCGCCAGTGACTGACAACGGCAGCAGGTCGCGCTGCTCGCGCAGCTTGGCGAAATCTTCGCTGGTCAGCAGGGTGTCGAACTGCTGTTTCCACCAGTTGAACTGCTCGTCAGTCACTTCTGGGCCCATGTAGAAACCACGGATCACCGGCCAGCTAATGTCGTAGCCCTGCTCCTTGGCTGTCGGGATGTCAGCCAGTTTGCCTGGCAGGCGCTCATCGGACAGCACGGCGAGGATGCGTACTTTCTTCGCTGCCAGTTGCGGGGTGACTTCACCCAGGCCGCTGGAGGTGACCTGTACATGGCCGCCAAGCATGGCGGTGAGGGTTTCGCCGCCGCCTTCAAAGGCCACGTAACGCAGGTTTTTCGGGTCGATGCCGGCCAGACGCGCGATCAGTGCAGTTTGCATCCAGTCCTGCCCACCGATGGTGGCGCCAGCGCCGAAAACGATGCTGCCCGGGTCTTTTTTCAGCGCTTGCACCAGATCATCGAGGTTTTGGTAGGGCGAGTCGGCACGCACGGTGATGGCGCCGTAGTCAGTGCCGACGGCGGCCAGCCAGCGCACTCCGGTTTCGTCGTAACGGCCGAACTTGCCTTGCGCGAGGTTAAGCAGCGAGCCACTGGAAAACGCGGTGATGGTGCCTGGATCATCCGCGCGCTGGGCGATCACCGCGTTATAGGCCACCGCACCAACGCCGCCGGGCATGTAGGTGACGCGCATTGGCGACTTGAGCAGGCCTTCATCTTTCAGGCCGCTCTGCGCCAGTTTGCAGGTCAGGTCGAAGCCGCCACCGGGCTTGGCTGGGGCAATACATTCTGGGCGCTTCGGTTCCGCAGCCAGCAGTTGGCCGGCAAAGGCCATGCAAGCGGTCGCCAGGGCAATGCGAGTAAAGGCAGTTTTCATGGTGTGTTCCTCTGAACTCGTAGAGGGTGCTTTACACACGTAGCGAGCGAAGGTCAGGCAAGGCGAAATTGGCCGAGAAAGCGCAGTGTACGAGTTGTACATGAGCATTTTGAGGCTGATTTCAACGCGGCATGGCCTAGCGCAGTAGTGTGTATCACCCGATTATTGTGGGTTACCAGATCGGCAGCGTATAGCCGACAATGACGCGGTTCTCGTCCGCGTCGCGGGCGAAGTCGGATTTGAAGCTGGCGTTACGCAGACGCACGTAGACATCTTTCAGCGGGCCGCTCTGCACCACGTACTTGACCTCGATGTCGCGTTCCCACTCGCCACCGGTATCGTCGCTGCCAGCAATCTGCGCATCGCTGCCTTTGATATAGCGGGTCATAAAGCTCAGGCCGGGTACGCCAATTTTGCCGAAGTCGTAGTCGTAACGAGCCTGCCAGGAGCGCTCGTCGGCGTTGGCGAAGTCGTTGATCTGTACGAAGTTGACCAGGAACGGGTCGCTGCCATCGATATAGGCGTAACCGGTGTCGCCGCTCATGTCCTGGAAGCCCAGGCCGAGTTTGTGGCCGTTGATGGCGTAACTGAGCATGGCGTTGAGGGCGCGGTTATCGACTTTTCCGGCGTTCGCCGCGCCGCTGTCCTTGCTCAGCATCAGACGTACATCGGCACTCAGGTTGCCGCTGCCCAGAGGCTGGCTGGCGAGCAGGCCGAAGAAGTGCTGACGGTAGATGTCGTCGAGGTCGGCAAAGTAGTAACGCCCGGTGAGGCCCTTGGCGAACTGGTAGTCGAGGCCCATCAGGTCCAGATGGTCAGCGGTGATGCCAGCGGCAAAGCGCTTGTTCTTGCCGTTCAGGATCAGCTCTTCGGAGTTGGTCGAGGCGCGGTCGATCACCTTGTCCAAACGCCCGCCGGTAAAGGTCAGGCCTTCGAGTTCGGAGGAGGTCAGCAGGCCGCCTTCGAATACCTGCGGCAGCAGGCGGCTGTCGCTGGCCTTGACCACGGGCAGTTCAGGAATATGCGAGCCATAGCGCAGCTCGGTATTGGAGACCTTGACCTTGGCTGTCAGGCCTAGGCGGCCAAATTGGTCTGGGGTGCCGCCATCGTCCTGCACAGGCAGCAGGTCGGTGCCGGTACTGCCGCCGCCGGAGTTTAGTTTGACGCCGAGCATACCCAGGGCGTCCAAACCAAAGCCGACGGTGCCTTCGGTATAACCGGACTGGATGTCGAGTAGAAAGCCCTGACCCCATTCGTCGCGCTTGTTCTGCTGGCTGCTCGTGCCTTCACGGAAGTCGCGATTGAGGTAGATATTGGTGGTGGTCAGGCTGGTTTTGCTGTCAGCCACAAAGTCGGCGTGGGCCGCGGGGGCAAGCAGGGCCGTGCTGATGGCCAGGCTGAGCAGGTGTACAGGCGAAAGTGCCCGATTTGATGCAGTCGGCATCCTGTGGTCTCCATTGTTGTTTTTGTCACGGCTGCGCACCACTGCGTCAGTCGTTCAGGTCGGTGGGTCGAGCCACCTGAAACCGATGCTAGGGGGTCAAGCTTTCACCAGGCTTTCAGCTTGAAAGAAAATGGCTGGGGCGTTCGCAGTGGCCTCTGCACCGTTACACTGGGCGTACAAGAAAAGTGCTGTGGAGTGCTAATACCGTGCGAATCCTGCTGGTCGAGGACCATCTGCCCCTGGCTGAAAGTGTGGCTCAGGCCCTGCGTGGCAACGGGTTGACCGTGGACATGCTGCATGACGGCGTAGCTGCTGATCTGGCCCTTGGCAGCGAGGATTACGCCCTGGCGATTCTCGATATCGGCCTGCCGCGTCTGGACGGTTTTCAGGTGTTGGCGCGCCTGCGCGAGCGCGGCAATACCCTGCCAGTGCTGATGCTCACCGCGCGCGGTGAGGTCAAGGACCGCGTGCATGGCCTTAACCTCGGCGCGGATGATTACCTGGCCAAACCCTTCGAATTGAGCGAGTTAGAAGCGCGGGTCAAGGCGCTGCTGCGCCGTACCGTGCTCGGCGGCGAACGTCAGCAACGTTGCGGCAATCTGCTGTATGACCTGGATACCCGGCGTTTTACCCTGGCCGATGGCCTGCTGACCCTGACCTCTCGCGAGCAGGCGGTGCTGGAAGCGATGATTGCGAGGCCGGGCAGGGTGATGAGCAAGGAGCAGTTGGCGGCCCAGGTGTTCGGTCTGGATGAGGAGGCCAGTAGCGACGCCATCGAAATCTACGTGCATCGCCTGCGCAAGAAGCTTGAAGGGGGCGATGTGAAGATTGTCACCTTCCGTGGCCTGGGCTATTTGCTGGAAGCACTCAGTGACTGAGCCTGCTGTGACTGACTCGAGCAGCCTACGCGGGCGCCTGCTTCGCCGCTTGGCGCTGCTATTGGCGCTGATTCTGCTGGTCAGCAGCCTGAGCGCCTATTGGAGCGCCCGACATGCGGCGGATACCGCCTATGACCGCACCTTGTTGGCCTCGGCGCGGGCGATTGCCGATGGTCTGTACACCACCGCCGAACGGCTGAATGCCAATGTGCCCTATGTGGCGCTGGACACCTTTGCCTATGACAGCGCCGGGCGCATCTACTACCAAGTGCTGGATGTGCAGGGCGCGCTGGTCTCCGGTTATGAGGACTTGCCGCCTGCGCCAGCGGGCACCAAACGCACCGAGGATTATCCGGCGTTGGCGCGTTTCTACGATGCCGAATTCCGTAATCAGGGCGTGCGGGTGGTTAGCTTGCTGCAGCCGGTCAGCGAGCCGGGAGTCAATGGTGTCGCGGAAATTCGCGTGGCGGAAACCCAGGGCGCACGCGAGCGCATGGCCCGCGAGTTGTTGCTCGGCACTCTGCTGCGCATGGGCGTGCTGTCGCTGAGCGCGTTGCTGTTGGTGTGGTTGGCGGTGAGTGCTGCGCTGCGCCCGCTGGAAACCCTGCGTCGCCGCGTGGCAGCGCGCACCAGTGATGATTTGCAACCGTTGTCGGCTGTCGGCATGCCGCGTGAGTTGCGGCCGTTGATCGATGCGCTAAACCAGTTCAATGATCGGCTGCACAACCTGTTCGAGCGTCAGTCGCAATTTATTGCCGATGCTTCCCATGAGCTGCGCACACCCTTGGCGGCGCTCAAGGCGCGGGTTGAGTTGGGCTTGCGCGCACAAGAGCCGGCGGTGTGGCGCAGTACGCTGGAGGAAGCGGCGCAAAACACCGACAAACTGACCCATCTGGCCAATCAATTGCTCTCCCTGGCACGCATCGAAAGTGGCGCGCGGGCAATCGCTGAAGGTGGCGCGCAACGTCTGGATCTCAGTCAACTGGCCCGCGAGTTAGGAATGGCGCTGGCGCCGCTGGCCCATGCGCGGGGCATCGCCTTGGCGTTGGAAGCCGAGCAGCCGGTGTGGGTCAGCGGCGAGCCGACCTTGCTCAATGAGTTGCTGTGCAATTTGCTGGACAACGCCCTGGCGCATACGCCGTCCGGCGGCAATGTGATTTTGCGGGTGCTACCGAGCGCGGTGCTGGAGGTCGAGGATGATGGCCCAGGTATTCCAGCAGAGGCGCATGAACGGGTGTTTGCGCGTTTCTATCGGCACAGTAGTAAGGGCGCGGGAGCCGGCTTGGGCTTGGCCATTGTCGGTGAAATCTGCCGTGCACATCAGGCGGAGATCAGCCTGCATCAGGCGCAGCCCCATGGCTTGTTGGTTCGCGTTGCATTTGCCGCAGGCGAGGCCTGCGTTAAGGGCTGAGGCTAAGCGGCTGCTGGATTTCCAGCAGGTACTGGGTGATTTTGCCGCTTTCGCGCAACTGCTGCAGACCAAGGTTGAAGCGCTTGAGCAGTTGCGCATTGCCGGGAACTTGCCGAGACAGCAGCAGGTGCATGCTGTCAGTGCGTAACGGGGTGTGGTGAAAGCTCAGTTGGGCACGCTCGGCGGCGCTGAAGTGCTGATACAGCACGTCAAAGCCTACGGCTTTATCGACCGGGAATAGATCCACTCGGCCAGCGAGCAACTGGCGAAACGCAGTTTCATCGCTGGTCACCCGGTTGACCCGCAGTTGCCCGCTGGCTTCGGCCTGCTGAAAGGCTTTGCCGTAGTCATAGCCGCGGGTGCCGACAATGCGCTGGCTTTGCAGGTCAGCTACCTGAGCCCAGTCAAAGCTATAGCCTTTGCGGTGGAAGATGTAATAACCACTGTCCATCACGGGGTCGCTGACAAAGAACGCAGCTTCCCGCTCGCTGTTATTCAGCCACACGGCGCTGCCGGCACGTTGGCCTTTTTTAGCCATTAGCAATGCGCGGGCCCAAGGGTGAAACTCCCACTCCACCACGATGCCTTGCAAGGCAAAGGCTTCGCTGACAATGCGCGAGGCAACGCCGTGGTGTGGCAGGTGTTCACCCAGGTAAGGCGGCCATTCGCCGTTGGTCAGACGCACCGATTGTGCCGCCGCGAGGCCACAGCCCAACAGGCTGAGTAGGGCGGATAACAGCAGTGTGCGCATGAACCGTATGCCAGTTGCCGAGGTAGAGGCCCGGCTGGTTGGCTTCGGTTGCATGCGCGTGTGGGCTTGTGAGCGCGTTACTGAAGCATGCTCATGGCTGCTTCCATGGCAGCCGACAGGTCTTCGTCGTCATTCAGGTTCTGGCTTGGGTCTAGGCCCAGTTTGCGGAACGCCGGGATCTGGCTCCAGTCCAGTTGGGTGTAGGGGTGCTCGCTGCCCAGGTAGCTTTGCAGGGTGGCGACCTGAACGAGATCGACATAATCGACTTTGGCGCTGTCGCGGGTGAAGTCCAGGTGCTGGCTGGGCACCATGGCGATCTGCTCGGGGAATTCCCAGGTGCGCAGGATCTTGTCACCGATGATGGGGTGAATCTGCTCAATTACGTGGTTGAGGCTGATTGAGTCAGCCAGCAGTTCGCTGTGCTCTTCGGCATAGGTAAGGATCGGCAGTATGCCGATCTGATGCACCAGGCCGGCGAGGGTGGCCTGGTCTGGCATCAGGCGGGTGTAGTGCTTACACAGTACGTGGCAAATGCCGGCGATTTCGGTGCTTTTGTTCCACACTTCGC
Source organism: Pseudomonas sp. MIL19 (assembly GCF_028680365.1). Lineage (NCBI taxonomy): Bacteria > Pseudomonadati > Pseudomonadota > Gammaproteobacteria > Pseudomonadales > Pseudomonadaceae > Pseudomonas > Pseudomonas sp. MIL19. The sequence continues at coordinate 43,544 of NZ_JAPPVG010000010.1, forward strand.
GCATCTTGCGGTCCACTACGTCGCTGGTGGCCTGGAACATCTGCTCCATCGCCAGGCCTGTGGCCAGGTTGCTGGTGTAGTTGATGCCCAGGCGGCCGACGGCCATCTGCAGGTCGGTGATTTCTTTGCTGGTGCGCAGCAGCGGGCTGTTGACGACCTTGATGATGCGTGCGGTCAGCGCCGCGTCGTTACCGATCACCTTGCTCAGCTCGGCAATGCCGACGTTAGGGTCTTCTGCCGCTTCGCGTACCCGCAGGGCGACTTCGGGCAGGGTTGGCAGCACCAGTTCATCTCTGTCGATAGCCAGGAGCAGTTCTTGTTGGACTTTTTCGGCAAGCTTACTCATGGGCAATTCTCTTTAGGCGGTCAGGCAAATAAGTGTAATGAACGGGTGCGCGCTGATTAGCGCTGTATTTCACGGTCTGTATCCAGTGTATACGGCAAATCAAGCACGCTTAGCGGGCTGCCTTCGGCAGAACCCAGGTGGATATTGCCATTTAGCACCGCATCGCCCTGCAGCACGGCGAGCAGTTCGACACCTGCTTCGCTGCGCGCGGCCAGCACGACTTCACCGATGCTGGATGTATGTGTGGGCGAAAACAGTTCTGTGGCCGGTGCCGGCACTTGGCTGTCCTGCAGTTCTAGGCGATACAAACGGCGTTTGAGCTTGCCCAGGTATTGCATGCGCGCAACGATTTCCTGGCCGGTGTAGCAGCCTTTTTTAAAGCTGACACCGCCGACCGCCTGCAGGTTGAGCATCTGCGGGATAAACAGCTCGCGGGTACTGCCCATGACCTGACCAATCCCGGCGCGGACCTGGGCCAATAGCCAATCGTTGAGCGGCGCCTCTGGCAGTTGGCTGGCCAACAACGTCTGTACGGCTTCGGCTTGGGCGGCAGGTATCCACAGTTCGGCGCGGCCATCGCTCAGGCGCAGGGCCAGCATGTCATTACCGTGGGTCACGCTGTCGGCGGTGTCAGACAGTTCCAGGCCGAGGCTGTGTAGGGCCTTGTTGCCGCCGCTTAGGCCAATACGCAGCCACGCGCTGCTTTCATCGGCGAGCTTAGATTTGCTGAATACGGCGTATTTTTTAAGGTCGGCGAGCTGCGCTTCAAGCAGCTCGCTGGCCATCGCCAGTAAATAGCCGTCACTGACCATAACGATGCGAAAGCTCGACTGCATACGGCCTTTGGGTGTGCAGCGCGCACCGAGGCTGGAATGGCTGTCGCTCAGGTAGTTAAGGTTGCAGGTGACTTGGCCCTGGAGGAATTTGTTGGCGTCAGGGCCGCGTACGGCGAGGATGCCTTCGTGGCTGAGGATGCAATAAAACGCGGTGTCGGCCATGGTGGATTAGGTATCGCTGGATAAAAATTAGGGTGCTCATCATAGAGTGCACCTTGCGCCTTGTCAGCGCTTGCCGCTGCATCGCAGCAGTACATCGCCCTGCTCAGTGCTGTACATGGCCAATCGCGGCGGTTTCCTCGGTATACTGCGCGCCTTATTTATGGTCTGCCATTTATGGCGACCACCCTTCGGGCAGTCGCTGTGCGACGTTAAAAATGGTTTCACGCCATTTTTTTAAGGAGCAGACCTATGGTTGACTCGGTTGAACTCAATCGTCTTTTTTGGCACAGCCGTCGCGGAATGCTGGAGTTGGATGTGCTGTTGGTGCCGTTTGTCAAAGAGGTGTATCCACACCTCGACGCCGATGATCGCGAGCGTTATCGCAAGCTGCTTGAATGCGAAGATCAGGACATGTTCGGCTGGTTTATGCAGCGTGCTGAGCCGGAAGATGCCGATCTTAAGCGCATGGTTCGAATGATTCTGGACCGTGTCCAGCCGAAGTGATGCCTTTGAATGCCAGTGGCAGCCCTCGCGCCGGCTGCTGGCAGGCTATGCGCTAGTCCTGGGGCTGGCGCTGCTCAGTCTCACTTGGGTGGATATTCCGCTGTGGGCATGGGGCTTGGGTGTGCTGTTCTGTCTGGCGCATGCCGCTTGGGTTGTGCCGCGACACCTGTTGCTGACGCAGCCTTGTGCCTATCAGGCGCTGCGCTGCAATCACGATGGCTGGCAGGTTTACAGTGCCGCGCAGGGGTGGCAGGCCATCGAAATACACCCCGATAGCCTGGCGTTGCCGCTGATTGTCTTGCTGCGCTTTCGCCTGGCTGGGCAGCGCCGCGTGCGCTCGTTGTGCATCGCCCGCGACAGCCTGCCACGTGATCAGCACCGGCGCTTACGCGTGCGGTTGAAGTTCAGTCGCCATAGGTGGGCGGCAGCAAAATAGTGTCTTTGGCTTCGGTCAGTTGCTGTGGGTAATCCAAGGTGTAGTGCAGGCCACGGCTTTCATGGCGCTGCATGGCTGAGCGAATCATCAGCTCGGCCACCTGGGCCAGGTTACGCAGCTCGATCAGGTCGCGGCTGACCTTGTAGTTACTGTAAAACTCGTCAATTTCATCGAGCAGCAGACGCACCCGGTGCTCGGCGCGTTGCAGGCGCTTATTGGTGCGTACGATGCCGACGTAGTCCCACATAAAACGCCGTAATTCGTCCCAGTTGTGCGCAATAATCACGTCTTCATCGGAGTCGGTGACCTGGCTGGCATCCCAGCTGGGCAGCGCTGTGGGTATTTGTACCTGAGCCAGCTGGCTGACGATGTCTGCGGCCGCCGAGCGGGCATAGACGAAGCATTCCAGCAGCGAGTTGCTGGCCATGCGGTTAGCCCCGTGCAGGCCGGTAAAGCTGGTTTCACCAATGGCGTATAGCCCGGGCACGTCAGTGTGACCGTTTTGATCAACCAGCACGCCGCCGCAGGTGTAATGCGCGGCCGGTACGACTGGAATCGGCTCTTGGGTGATGTCTATGCCGAAATCCAGGCAGCGCTCGTACACAGTAGGGAAGTGTGATTTCACAAAGTCAGCCGGTTTATGGCTGATATCCAGGAATACGCAATCAATCCCCAGGCGCTTCATTTCATGGTCGATGGCGCGGGCCACGATGTCGCGCGGGGCCAGCTCGGCGCGGTCATCGAAGCGCGGCATAAAGCGCTCGCCGTTGGGCAGCTTGAGCAATGCGCCTTCACCGCGCAGCGCCTCGGTGACCAGAAAGCTTTTCGCTTTGGGGTGGTACAGGCAAGTCGGGTGGAACTGGTTGAACTCCAGGTTGCCAACTCGGCAGCCGGCGCGCCAGGCCATGGCGATGCCATCACCGCAGGCGCCGTCTGGGTTGCTGGTGTACAGGTAGACCTTGGCTGCACCGCCAGTGGCGAGAATCACAAAGCGCGCGCTGAAGGTATCCACCTCACCGCTGGTGCGATTGAGCACGTAAGCGCCCAGGCAGCGCTGGCCCTCCAGGCCGAGTTTGCGTTCGGTGATCAGATCGACGGCGACGCGCTGCTCCAGCAGTTCGACATTGCTACGCTGCTTGGTCTGTTCGAGCAGGGTGTTGAAGATTGCGGCGCCAGTGGCGTCGGCGGCATGAATGATGCGCCGATGGCTGTGGCCGCCTTCACGTGTTAGGTGGAATTCGAAACCGCCATCTTCACGGGCGTGTTCATCGTCGCGGGTAAAGGGTACGCCCTGATCGATCAGCCATTGGATGGCTTCGCGGCTGTGCTCGACGGTGAAGCGTACAGCTTCTTCGCGACACAGGCCGCCACCGGCGTTGAGGGTGTCCTCGACATGCGATTCGATGGTGTCGGTGTCGTCCAGCACCGCCGCCACGCCGCCCTGTGCCCAGTAGGTGGAGCCGTTGGACAGGTTACCTTTGCTGAGCACAGCAATGCGTAGGTGTGCCGGCAGCGTCAGGGCCAGAGTCAGGCCGGCTGCGCCACTCCCGATAACCAGAACGTCGTGTTGGTAATGTTGGCTCATGTTTGAATTCCGCGAAAAGCGACCCCTAGTATATAGAGGGGGTGGGCTGCACAATAGCCGGCTTATGACCAAGTGCGTTACTCGGGAACTTTTTAAGTGTTTCGGGTTCCATAGGCGGTTATTTATTTGGTAATTCGCCTGTCTCGGGCGGCGTTGCAGTAGGGCGGCAGTTTTGCTTGACCCGTGTGTGATCCAGACTAAAAGCGCAGCATCGGAGTCCCTTTGCTGCGCTATTCCGTGCAGGACTTTTAAGTGATCTGCAGGAAGCTTGTTTGAAGGAGAGAACTTTTGCGCAATGCCCAAGTCTACTTTGGCAGATCGATTAATGGGTCGGCTTGCGCTCCTTCAAACCCAATGAGGAGTTTTCATGCTAACCCAGGAAGATGATCAGCAACTGGTCGAGCGCGTTCAGCGCGGCGACAAGCGTGCATTTGATCTATTGGTGCTCAAGTACCAACACAAGATTCTCGGGTTGATTGTGCGGTTTGTGCATGACACCCATGAGGCACAGGATGTGGCGCAGGAAGCCTTTATCAAGGCTTACCGAGCCTTGGGTAATTTCCGCGGTGACAGTGCGTTTTATACCTGGCTGTACCGCATCGCCATTAACACGGCGAAGAATCATTTGGTGTCGCGCGGTCGGCGGCCGCCAGAGAGTGATGTAAGTGCTGAGGATGCCGAGTTCTATGATGGCGATCACGCCCTTAAAAATATCGAGTCGCCGGAGCGTGTGCTCTTGCGTGACGAGATCGAGGCCACGGTGCACCGCAGTATTGAGCAGTTGCCAGAAGATTTACGCACAGCGCTAACCTTGCGTGAATTTGATGGTCTGAGTTACGAGGACATTGCCAGCGTCATGCAGTGTCCAGTTGGTACCGTGCGTTCGCGAATTTTCCGGGCGCGTGAGGCCATTGATCGATCCCTGCAGCCGTTGTTGCAGGAAACCTAAGGCAGCGGCGTCAGCCAAGAGAGGAACCGCCATGAGTCGTGAAACCCTGCAGGAATCGCTGTCCGCGGTGATGGATAACCAAGCGGATGAACTTGAATTAAGGCGAGTGCTGGCGGCCAGTGACGACCCAGAGCTGCGTGCAACCTGGTCGCGCTATCAAATTGCGCGTGCGGTCATGCACAAAGAGCTGCTTGAGCCGCGCCTGGATATTGCGGCTGCCGTGTCTGCCGTCTTGGCTGATGAGGCCGCGCCGGTTGCCCAGTCAGCGGCACGTGGCGCCTGGCGCACCGTAGGGCGTTTGGCGGTTGCTGCGTCGGTTACCGTGGCGGTGTTGGCTGGCGTGCGTCTGTACAATCAGGATGACATCACCGGTGCACAGTTGGCGCAGCAGGCTAGTCAGCCGGTGCTGAGCGCGCCACAGGTCAGCGGTCAGGCCATGTTGGCCGGTTTTAATACGAGCGAAGAGTCTGTTGGCCCAGCGGCCAGTGCTGTAGGTCAGGGTCAGCCTGGCTGGCATGAGCAGCGCCTGCCTGCCTATTTGCGCCAGCATGCGCAACAAGCGGCCATGAGCACCAGTGAGGGTGCGCTGCCTTATGCGCGCGCCGCCAGTTTGGAAACCCGTTAAGGGCTTTCGTTAGGGAGTCGCATGCGCTTTATTCCTTTTAGCGTCCTGTTACTGGGTAGCTGGCTGGCATTGCCTGCCGTGGCCGATGAGGGGCAGGACTTACTGCAGCGTTTGGCGGATGCTGAGCGCACGCAGAGCTTTCAAGGCACCTTTGTATACGAGCGCAATGGCAGCTTTTCGACGCACAGTATCTGGCATCGCGTTGAGGGGGATGGCGCACTGCGTGAGCGGCTGCTGCAGCTGGATGGTTCAGCTCAGGAGGTCGTGCGCGTCGATGGTCAGGTGCAATGTGCCAGCGGCGCATTGGCCGATCAGTTGATTGATAGCCATCTGTGGCCCGCCAGAGGGCTGGATGCTGCGCAATTGAGTGAATGGTACGAGCTGCGCGTGCTGGGTGCGGCTCGCGTGGCGGGGCGTGCCAGTCGTGTATTGGCGCTGGTGCCGCGAGATCAGCACCGTTATGGCATCGAGCTGCACATTGATCAGCAAACAGGTTTGCCGTTGAAATCGTTGTTGGTTAACGATAAAGGCCAGTTGCTCGAGCGTTTTCAATTCACCCAGTTGCAAACTGAAACCCCCACCGTTGCCAACCTAGAGCCGAGTGTCGGCTGTCGGCCCGTGCGGTTGTCGCCTGTGCAGGCTGACACTGCTGAGGCCTGGCGCTCGGATTGGTTGCCGCCAGGTTTTAGCCTGAGCTCAGTTACTCAGCGTCGCAGCCCAGCATCGGATGAGTTGGTCGCCTGCCAGGTGTACGACGACGGCCTGGCACGCTTTTCTGTATTTATGGAGCCGCTGCGCGGTACGGCCGTTGAAGACATGCGCACTCAACTGGGGCCAACTGCTGCTGTTTCGCGCCGGCTGAAAACGGACGATGGTGATGTCATGGTCACGGTGGTCGGCGAGATACCGCTGGGGACCGCTGAGCGTGTGGCCTTGTCAATGCGTGCAGCCACTGAGGTGGCGCAGTGATCGAGGAGCAGGGTCGCGTCGTGGCTGTCGAGTCAGGCGCTGTCTGGGTCGAAACCTTGCGTAAAAGCACCTGCTCCAGCTGCTCGGTCAAAGCCGGTTGCGGCCAGGGCTTGCTTGACCAGATCGGGGTAGGCGGGCGTCGTGGTTATGTACGCGCGCTGTCGAATCTACACCTGAGTGTTGGTGACGCAGTCATCATCGGCGTGCGCGAGGATTTGCTGGTGCGCGGCTCACTGCTGGTTTATTTGCTGCCATTGCTGGGTTTATTTTTTGCAGCTGTGCTGGCTGATCAGCTAGGGTTGAGTGAGCCTTGGGTGATACTCAGTGCGCTGTTCGGTTTTCTGCTTGCCTGCTGCGCAGTACGTTGGCGCAGTCGTCTTACGGCCGGTGATCCGGCTCTGCAACCTGTGGTGTTGCGCGCATTGCTTGCTGGTGCCGCGGCAGTATTTTAAGACTTTTGCTGGCCTGATGGGGAGTTGTATGTCGAAGCCTGGTCTGAAATCTACCTTTACTGCGTTATGTGCCGTGTTGCTGATGGGGCAGGCACTGCTTGCTCAGGCAAGCCTGCCGGATTTCACCGAGCTGGTTGAGCAGGCGTCGCCGGCGGTGGTCAATATCAGTACCCGGCAGAAGATGCCGGATCGCCCGGTGGCCGGCGCAGGTCAGCTTAATGTGCCTGATTTGGAAGGCTTGCCGCCGATGTTTCGCGAGTTTTTCGAGCGCAACATTCCCCAGATGCCGCGTACGCCAGGGGGCGGTCGTCAGCGTGAGGCTCAGTCGCTAGGCTCCGGTTTTATCATTTCGGCTGATGGTTATGTGCTGACCAATAATCACGTGATCGCCGATGCCGATGAGATCATCGTGCGCTTGGCGGATCGCAGTGAATTGGAAGCCAAATTGATTGGTACGGATCCGCGCAGCGATGTGGCGTTGCTCAAGGTTGAGGGTAGCGGTCTGCCAACCGTCAAGCTGGGCAAGTCTGACGAGCTGAAAGTCGGTGAGTGGGTTTTGGCGATCGGTTCGCCATTCGGCTTCGATCATTCGGTCACTGCCGGCATCGTCAGTGCCAAGGGTCGCAGTCTGCCGAACGAGAGCTATGTGCCGTTCATCCAGACGGATGTGGCAATCAATCCGGGTAACTCGGGTGGTCCACTGTTCAACTTGGCCGGCGAAGTAGTCGGTATCAACTCGCAGATTTTCACCCGTTCCGGCGGTTTTATGGGGTTGTCGTTTGCCATTCCGATGAGTGTGGCCATGGATGTGGCTGATCAGCTCAAGGCGGAGGGTAAGGTCAGTCGCGGCTGGCTGGGCGTGGTGATTCAGGAAGTGAACAAGGATTTGGCCGAATCATTTGGCCTGGATAAGCCGGCGGGTGCGTTGGTGGCTCAGGTGCTAGAAGATGGTCCGGCGGCTAAAGGCGGTCTGCAAGTGGGTGATGTCATCCTCAGTCTGGATGGTAAGCCGATTATCATGTCTGCTGATCTGCCGCATTTGGTCGGTGCGCTGAAGCCGGGCGCTCGCGCCGAGCTGGACGTGGTGCGTGACGGTGCACGTAAGAAGTTAAAGGTGACCATTGGTGCGTTGCCTGAAGATGGCGAAACGTTGGCAGGAAACGCGGCGCCTGGCGTCGAGCGCAGCAGCAACCGTCTTGGGGTCAAGGTGGTTGAGTTGAGTGCTGAGCAGAAGAAGAGCCTCGACCTTAAAGGTGGCGTGGTGATTTCCGAGGTGCAGGAGGGGCCAGCAGCGTTGATTGGCTTGCGTCCGGGCGATGTGATCACGCACCTGAACAACCAGGCGATTAATTCGGCCAAGACCTTTACCGAGGTGGCGCAGGCATTGCCGAAAAATCGTTCGGTGTCGATGCGCGTACTGCGCCAGGGGCGTGCCAGCTTTATTACCTTTAAGCTGGCCGATTAACGGCAGTTCTAGGGTAAAAGGGCGACTTCGGTCGCCCTTTTACGTGGAGCCGCTTTGCGGCTGTGGTGACGTGCAAGGTGGCTTTCGGGTACACTTCGCGGCTATTTTCGGCGGGCAATCGCCTGCGACCTTTTCGAGTGTTGATCCGTGAGTGATTTGAGTCATATCCGCAATTTCTCCATCATCGCCCACATTGACCACGGCAAGTCGACCCTGGCTGACCGTTTTATCCAGATGTGTGGCGGCCTGGCTGATCGTGAAATGGAAGCCCAGGTGCTGGATTCCATGGATCTTGAGCGCGAGCGCGGGATCACCATCAAGGCCCACAGCGTCACCCTGTATTACAAGGCTAAAGACGGCGTTACGTACCAGCTGAACTTCATTGATACGCCGGGTCACGTCGACTTCACCTACGAAGTCAGCCGCTCCTTGGCCGCTTGTGAAGGCGCGCTGCTGGTGGTCGACGCGGGTCAGGGCGTGGAAGCGCAGTCGGTAGCCAACTGCTACACCGCGATTGAGCAGGGCCTTGAGGTCATGCCGGTCCTAAACAAGATCGACTTGCCTCAGGCCGACCCAGACCGGGTTAAGGAAGAGATCGAGAAGATCATCGGTATTGATGCCACCGACGCCGTAACTTGCAGTGCCAAGACCGGCTTGGGCGTTGATGAGGTGCTTGAGCGGTTGGTGCAGACCATTCCCGCGCCCACCGGCAATATCGAAGACCCGCTACAAGCCTTGATCATCGACTCCTGGTTCGATAACTACCTGGGCGTTGTGTCCCTGGTGCGCGTGCGCCATGGTCGGATCAAGAAGGGTGACAAGGTGCTGGTGAAGTCCACCGGCAAGATTCACCTGGTCGACAGTGTCGGCGTGTTCAATCCGAAGCACACCGCCACCGCTGATCTCAAAGCGGGTGAAGTGGGCTTTATCATCGCCGGCATCAAGGACATTCATGGCGCGCCCGTGGGCGACACCCTGACCTTGAGTTCGACGCCGGATGTTGATGTGCTGCCGGGCTTCAAACGCATCCAGCCGCAGGTTTACGCTGGCCTGTTCCCGGTTAGCTCCGATGATTTCGAAGACTTCCGTGAAGCCCTACAAAAGCTCACGCTGAACGATTCGTCCCTGCAGTACACCCCGGAAAGCTCTGATGCACTGGGCTTTGGTTTCCGTTGCGGCTTCCTCGGCATGCTGCACATGGAGATCATTCAGGAGCGCCTGGAGCGCGAGTACGACCTGGACCTGATCACCACCGCGCCGACAGTGATTTTCGAGCTGTTGCTCAAGACCGGTGAGACGATTTACGTCGATAACCCGTCGAAATTGCCGGATCTTTCGGCCATCGAAGATATGCGTGAGCCGATTGTGCGCGCCAATATCCTCGTGCCGCAGGAGCATCTGGGTAACGTGATTACCCTGTGCATCGAAAAGCGCGGCGTGCAGCACGACATGCTGTTCCTCGGCTCCCAGGTGCAAGTTACATATGACCTGCCGATGAACGAAGTTGTGTTGGACTTCTTCGACCGTCTGAAATCAACCAGCCGTGGCTATGCCTCGCTGGATTACCACTTCGACCGTTACCAGTCGGCCAATCTGGTCAAGCTGGATGTACTGATCAACGGTGAGAAGGTCGATGCCTTGGCGTTGATCGTGCACCGTGACAACGCGCACTACAAAGGTCGTGCGTTGACCGAGAAGATGAAAGAGCTGATTCCTCGGCAGATGTTCGATGTGGCCATTCAGGCGGCCATTGGTGGGCAGATCGTGGCGCGCACTACCGTCAAGGCGCTGCGCAAGAACGTATTGGCCAAATGCTACGGTGGTGACGTCAGCCGTAAACGCAAGCTGCTGGAAAAGCAGAAGGCCGGTAAGAAACGCATGAAGCAGGTCGGCAACGTGGAAATTCCACAGGAAGCCTTCCTCGCCGTGCTCAGGTTGGATAGTTAAGGGCCTATGTCGATCAATTTCCCGTTATTGCTGGTTATCGCCGTCGCCGTTTGTGGCGCGCTGGCGTTGTTCGACCTGATCTTTCTGGCGCCACGCCGGCGAGCGGCGATTAGCACCTACCACAGCCAGGTCAGTGAACCTGATGAGGCGGTGGTGGCGCGCTTGAACAAAGAGCCGCTGCTGATGGAGTACGGTAAATCGTTCTTCCCGGTGCTGGCTATCGTGCTGGTGCTGCGCTCGTTTCTGGTCGAGCCCTTCCAGATTCCATCCGGCTCGATGAAGCCGACGTTGGAAGTGGGCGATTTCATCCTGGTTAACAAGTTCGCTTATGGCATTCGCCTGCCTGTGCTGGACACCAAGGTGATTGAGGTGGGTGACCCACAGCGTGGCGATGTGATGGTGTTCCGCTACCCCAGCGATCCAAACATTAACTACATCAAACGTGTGGTGGGCCTGGCCGGCGACCGGATTGCTTACAGCAGCGACAAGCGCCTGACCATTAATGGTGAGTCTGTGGCTCAGCAGTTGATTGGCGATGAGCCCGGCAGTCTGGGCAGCGCGACGCTGTATAACGAAAAACTCGGTGAGGCAGAGCACCAGATCCGTAAGGAAATGCGCCGCTACCGCCTTGAACCTGGCCGCGAGTGGGTGGTGCCGCAAGGGCATTACTTCATGATGGGCGACAACCGCGACAACTCCAATGACAGCCGTTACTGGAATGATCCGGCTATCCCCAAACCGCTGCTAGGCATGGTTCCGGATCAGAATATCGTCGGCAAAGCCTTCGCGATCTGGATGAGCTGGCCGGATCCTAAGTCGAGTAACCTGCCCAATTTTTCCCGTGTAGGTCTGATTCACTGACCCTCGGACGAGTTTGCGACGCTGTTAAACGCAGCCTCGCAGGCTATATATAGTCTTGCCTCCAGCCGTAATGGCTTTCACATCACTTGAATTTGGGGACAAATATGAAATCTGCACATTCGCAAAAAGGAATGTCGATTCTCAGTTGGCTGATGGTGCTTGCAGTTGTGGCCTTTTTGGCCAGCGCAGCGTTCAAGGTAATGCCGCATTACTTCGACAACATGGCGCTGGAGAAAATGATCACCTCCGTCGAAACCGACAAAGCGCTTGATGTTCGCAGCGTTAGCGATTTCTACAGCCACATCAGCAAAGGCATGCAGGTCAACAGCATTCGTGACCTGAACATGCAGGACGCAGTGAAAATTAAAGTGGAAAACAACGAGTTCCTGATACACGTGAAATACGAAAAGCGCGAGCCGTTGATCGAGAATATCGATCTGGTGGTGCGTTTCGATAAAGAATTCCGCGTGCGTATGCCGTGAGCGCTTCATTAGCCCGCCTCGAGCGGCAACTCGGGTATACCTTCAAAGACCAGGAGCTGATGATCCTGGCGCTCACCCATCGCAGCTTCGCCGGGCGTAATAACGAGCGCCTGGAGTTTCTCGGTGATGCGATCCTCAACTTTGTCGCCGGCGAAGCGTTGTTTCAGCGCTTTCCATTGGCCCGTGAGGGCCAGTTGTCACGCCTGCGTGCGCGCTTGGTCAAGGGCGAAACGTTGGCGATATTGGCGCGCGGCTTTGACCTCGGTGAGTACCTGCGCCTGGGTTCCGGTGAACTAAAAAGCGGCGGCTTCCGTCGTGAGTCGATCCTGGCCGATGCCCTGGAGGCGTTGATTGGCGCCATTTACCTGGACACCGGTATGGAGGCCGCCCGTGAGCGGGTGTTGGCCTGGCTGACCACGGAGTTGGAGAGCCTGACGCTGGTCGACACCAACAAAGACCCGAAAACCCGCCTGCAGGAGTTTTTGCAGTCTCGCGGTTGTGAGCTGCCACGTTACGAAGTGGTGGACATCCAGGGCGAGCCGCACTGCCGCTCGTTCGTGGTCGAATGTCAGATTACCTTACTGAATGATAAAACCCTGGGGCAGGGTGCTAGCCGGCGTATTGCCGAGCAGGTGGCCGCCGCTGCCGCGCTGATCGCCCTGGGTGTGGAGAATGGCAATGACTGATTTACCTGTTACACGCTGTGGCTATGTCGCCATCGTCGGCCGGCCCAACGTGGGTAAGTCGACCTTGCTCAACCATATCCTCGGGCAAAAGTTGGCGATCACCTCGCGCAAGCCGCAGACCACGCGGCACAATATGCTCGGGATTAAGACCGAGGGTGAGGTGCAGGCGATCTATGTCGATACCCCTGGGCTGCACAAAAACAACGAGAAAGCGCTCAACCGCTACATGAACAGGAATGCCTCGTCGGCGCTGAAAGATGTCGACGTGGTGATCTTTGTGGTCGACCGTGCCCGCTGGACTGACGAAGACCAGATGGTGCTGGAGCGCATTCAGTACGTCGAAGGCCCGGTGATTCTGGCGATCAACAAGACTGACCGTCTGGAAGATAAAGCCGAGCTGATGCCGCATTTGGAGTGGCTGGCCACCCAGTTGCCGAATGCCGAAATCGTACCGGTATCGGCGCAGCACGGGCATAACCTCGATACTCTGGAAAAGCTGGTAGGTGAGCGTTTGCCGGAAGGGGTGCACTTCTTCCCGGAAGATCAGGTCACCGACCGCTCCAGCCGTTTCTTCGCTGCCGAACTGGTGCGTGAGAAGGTCATGCGTCAACTTGGCGCCGAGCTGCCGTATCAAATCACCGTGGAAATCGAAGAATTCAAGCGTGATGGGCGCATTCTGCACATCCATGCGTTGATTCTGGTGGAACGTGACGGGCAGAAGAAAATCATCATTGGCGACAAGGGTGAGCGGATCAAACGTATTGGCCAGGAAGCGCGCAAGGACATGGAGGTGATGTTCGACTCCAAGGTCATGCTTAATCTGTGGGTCAAGGTCAAAAGTGGCTGGTCTGACGATGAGCGCGCGATGCGTTCGTTGGGCTACGACAATATTTGATGCGCCGCGGGCCCGCCTGTGTGCCCGCTATTTCGAGTAAGCCTTGATGCTTGCGCCTAGCCAGCCCGCTTATGTGCTGCACAGCCGTGCTTACCGCGAAAGCAGTGCGCTGGTGGATTTCCTTACGCCGCAAGGCCGCCTGCGGGCGGTATTGCGCAGTGCGCGGGGGAAGGCGGGCAGCCTGGCGCGGCCGTTTATTCCGCTTGAGGCCGAGTTTCGCGGGCGCGGCGAGCTGAAGAACGTTGGCCGCCTCGATCCCGCAGGCATTCCTAATCTGTTGGTCGGTGAGGCCCTGTTCAGTGGCATCTACCTCAACGAGCTACTGATCCGCTTACTCCCCGCTGAAGCGCCCCATCCAGCCGTCTTCGAACATTACGCGATGACAGTGCTGGCCCTTGCCGAGGGCCGTGCGCTGGAGCCGTTGCTGCGTTCTTTTGAGTGGCGTTTGCTGGATGAGCTGGGCTATGGTTTTGCTCTGGATCTGGACAGTGAAGGCCAGCCCATCGCCGAAGCCGGCCTGTATCGGCTGCAGACCGAAACCGGGCTGGTGCCCATCGGGCATTTTCAGCCTGGGGTTTTCCACGGGATTGAGTTGCTGGCCATGGCCGAGGCCGACTGGACCACGCCGGGTGCCCTAGCGGCTGCCAAGCGCCTGATGCGCCAAGCCCTGGCCCCCCATTTAGGCGGACGACCGCTGGTCAGCCGCGAACTTTTTATGACGCTCAAGGAGCCAAGCCGTGACTGATGCCAATCGTATTCTGCTGGGTGTGAACATTGACCATGTGGCCACCTTGCGCCAGGCCCGTGGTACCCGTTACCCAGACCCGGTCAAGGCCGCGCTGGATGCTGAAGAGGCCGGGGCCGATGGGATTACCGTTCACCTGCGTGAAGATCGCCGGCATATTCAAGAGCGTGATGTGCGCCTGCTCAAGGAAGTCATGCAGACGCGGATGAACTTCGAGATGGGTGTGACCGAGGAGATGCTCGCGTTTGCCGAAAGCATTCGTCCCGAGCACGTCTGCCTGGTGCCAGAGACGCGTCAGGAACTGACCACCGAAGGCGGCCTGGACGTGGCAGGACAAGAAGAACGCATTCGTGCGGCGGTTGAGCGTCTGAGCAAAATTGGCTGTGAAGTGTCGCTGTTTATCGACCCTGAGCCGCAGCAGATTGAAGCCTCCAAGCGCGTCGGTGCCCCGGCTATCGAGCTGCACACCGGTCGTTATGCTGATGCCCATACGCCGCAAGAGGCGGCACGCGAGCTGGCGCGGATTCGCGACGGCGTGGCTTGCGGCCTGCAACATGGGCTGATCGTCAATGCCGGCCACGGCCTGCATTACCACAACGTTGAGCCGGTGGCCGCGATTGCCGGGATCAATGAGCTGAATATTGGTCATGCACTGGTGGCGCACGCCCTGTTTGTCGGTTTTAAGCAGGCAGTGGTGGAAATGAAGCAGCTGATCACCGCAGCGGCCAATCGTGGCTGATCGAGAGACGAGTTGTAGGATGGGTTGAGCGCAGCGATACCCATCTCTCGGACTCATGGGTTACGCCGCTGCGCGTCTAACTCATCTTACGGCTTACGTGCGATCAATACTGCGCGGCTCGGCGCCGGCAGGCCTTCGACCGTGCGGCTATGATCGGCCGGATCAAGGAACTCAGGCAGCGACTGAAAGCGCATCCACTCGGTTGAGCGCTGTTCGTCGACGCTGGTGGTGCTGACATCCACGCAGCGCACATCAACAAAGCCGGCGCGGCGCAGCCACAGCTCTAGGGCCGGCACCGACGGCAGGAACCAGACGTTACGCATCTGCGCGTAGCGATCTTCAGGTACCAGCACTTGCTGCGCATCGCCTTCCACCACCAGGGTTTCCAGCACCAGCTCGCCATTTTTGACCAGGCAATCCTTAAGGTCGATCAAGTGATCGATAGGCGAGCGACGGTGGTACAACACGCCCATGGAAAATACCGTATCGAAGCCCTGCAACTTGCCGGGCAGCTCTTCGAAGGCCAGCGGCAGGTGCCAGGCGGGTAGGTCGGGCAGGTAGTTTTTCATCGCCAAGAATTGGCAGAGGAACAACCAGTTCGGGTCGATGCCCACCACGCTGTCCGCACCTGCGCCGAGCATGCGCCACATGTAGTAGCCGTTGCCGCAGCCGACATCCAGCACGCGCTTGCCCTTGAGATCGAGGTAGGGGGCCACTCGCTGCCACTTCCAGTCCGAGCGCCATTCGGTGTCGACGTGTACGTCAAACAGATGGAACGGCCCTTTGCGCCAGGGGATCAGCCCTTGCAAAGCGGTTTTTAGCGCGCCGCGCGTCGGCTCATCGCAGCGACCGTTGAGGCTGAAGTCGTGCAGCAACTCCAGTTGCTCAACCTGCAGTTCAGGCAGTGCTTGGACTGCGCCGTACCAGCGCGGCAGGTCACCGTGACCGATGGCCAGTTTGGCATCGATCTGGCCAGGCAAGTCGGCGGACCAATCCTGCAGCGGGGTACCGGCAAGCACTGCTTGCAGGGCGTCGAGGTCGAGGCGATTAATCATGGCAGGGCAATCATCGAGGCAAAGTTGAGGCATTGAAACCACGGCACTACTTGGCTGAAACCCGCGGCGAGGAGGCGCTCGCGGTGTTGCTCCAGGCTGTCGGGCAGCATGACTTTTTCAATGGCGCTGCGCTTCTGGGCAATCTCCAGCTCGCTGTAGCCGTTGGCGCGCTTGAAGGCGATGTGCAGGTCGCCGAGCAGGCGGTGTTGTTCGGCGTCCTCGAAGTGCAGTTTTTCCGAGAGAATCAGTGCGCCGCCGGGCAGCAGGGCTTGGCGAATGCGGGTGAGCAATTCGAGGCGCTGTTCGGGCTGAATAAATTGCAGGGTGAAGTTCAGCGCCACCAACGAGGTTGGCTGAAAGTCGAGGCTGAGAATATCGGCTTCGAGCACCTCGACCGGGAGTAGCTCCTGAAACATCGAGTCTTGTGCATGCAGATACTCGCGGCAGCGCTCGACCATGGCGCTGGAGTTGTCCACGGCGATGACTCGGCAGTCGGCGATCTGTACATGCCGGCGCAACGCCTGGGTAACCGCGCCCAATGAGCTGCCGAGGTCATACAGCACGCTGTGCGGCTGGGCAAACTGGCCGGCGAGTACGCCGATGTTTTCGACAATGGTCGGGTAGCCCGGTACCGAGCGTTTGATCATGTCGGGGAAGACCCGCACCACATCTTCGTTGAACACGAAGTCCGGCACCTGGGCCAGGGGTTGGGCGAAAAGACGGTCGGGCTGTTTGCTCACGTTGGCTGCGCACTGATCGATAAAGCCGGGCATTTTAGCCAAGTAACGTCCATAGCCAAACGTTGATTGCAGCTATTGGTCGCAAATCCATGCGGCCGTCACGTATGCGGCGCTAGTTCTCGGTCTCGTTAGCCGGTTTAAAGGCTGATGCGGTGATTGCCCATTGGCCCAACCAGTTAGCGCAGCCTATGGCGACAGGTCACTGCGCCTTGAGTGTGCAGTCGAAGCGCTGGGCAGGCACTACGCCGACTTCCCAGGGGCGTTCATAGGTGAGGGCCAGTTGGCCTTCGCCGGCCTTAACCACCTGAAAGCGCCAGGTAGAAACCCCGGCGCTGCCGACCAGGCCGGCATCTTCAGGGTTGCTGTAGACCTCCGGGCCGAGGCTTTGCAGAACCTGTGTTGCCGAGTCGCGCATCAACCAGCGAAAGCCAGTAGTCGGGTTGCTCGGCAAGCGCAGGATAAATTGCTGGCCAATGTGCAGTGATAGCGGGCATTTGCTCTGCTGGTTCTGCTCCAGGCTGACGCTGTTGGGTTTTTGTGCGCAGGCACTGAGCAGCACAAGGCCAAACATCAGCGTTAGGCGGGGAGCGAGCATGGTGAACTCCTGGCGAAAGTCGAGGTTGCCAGCATAACTGCAACGGCTCGCCTGCGGAAATCTGCACTAGGGTTGGCGCGTCACCTGCAGTGCCAGGGGGCGGCCTGATTGCAGTTGATTTAGGTGCTGCTCATGGCGTTTAGCCGCAAGCTGGCTGAGGTAGTGGCCGGCGAGTAACAGCGCTGATGCGAGAGCGAGGGCAATGCTGAAAACCATAGCGGGTGTCCTAAAACCCGAGCGATGCGCAAGGGACAGGATTGTTCAGCAAATCGCTTGCCAGGTCGTGCAAATGAAAGGTGATTGACCCACTAGGGGCTGACTACAGGCAGCGTATTCAGGTGCTTTTAATTAGCTGTAAGGGGCGCGGCGGGCGCTGCCCATTTGTCGTGCTGGCTGCAGTTTCACCGGGCAAACGGTTAAAGTTGCACCTCTTTTATCCGGGGTTGCACTTTTAATGCTCAACGCGCGCTTGATACGTCTTGATGACCAAGCCCATGAACACACCCACGACCATCACCAGCTGGTGTTGTCGCTGGCTGGGCGCGCGGAGTTTGAGGTCAATGGTCGTGGCGGCGAGGTGTGCCGCATGCGTGCCTGCCTGGTGCCCGGGGATGCCGATCATCAGTTCGCCGGTATGGGCGATAACCGCATGTTGATCATCGACCTGGATGAGCAGGGTGTATCCAGTGAGGACCTGCAGCTGCTGACGGGGTTGTTTGAAACACCGCGCTACCCGCAGCTGGATGCCGATTTCCAGAACCTGCTGAGCTATGCCGGCGCCGAGCTGGAGCGTTACGGCTCTGATCCGCTGTTGGCGCGGGCGCTCGGTGGCGTTTTGCTGAGGGCTTTGCACCTGCGACTGTTTGGTGAGCAGCAGGCGCGCGCCATTGGCCCGCTTAATTTAGAACGACTCGATACTTATATCGTCGAGCACCTGGCTCGGCGCATCAGCGTGGCTGAGCTGGCCCAGGTGGCTTGCTTGAGCCCTAGTCATTTTCACGCGCAGTTCAAGGACAGTGTCGGCCTTACGCCGCACCAGTACCTGCTGAAAACCCGCCTTGATCGCGCAGTGCGCTTGTTGCGCGAGAGTGGGTTGCCGCTTATCCGCATCGCCGAGGAGTGCGGTTTCTCCAGCCAGAGCGCGCTCACCACGGCGATGCGTCGCTACCTCGGCCTGACGTCCAAGCGCCTGCGCAGCGCCGAGTAACCGGCCCTTCTAGCCTGCGCTGCATCTGGCTCGCCGCGATACAACGGGGGATGGCGGCCGACATAAGGTGAACTTCTGCAGGCAGGCGGCTAAGCTGTGGCTCACTGCGGCACTCAATGTGTCAGGCATGGATGCTGTTCCTAATAAAGTGTGCCCCTCGCGTACGAGTCGTCTTGATGAGCCAATACCTGTATTTATCGTTTGCGCGCTCGCTGCTGAGTTTCTTGCTGCTGAGCGCGCCGCTGCATGCCGCCAGCTTGCAGGCTGAACTGCTGGACAGCCAAGGCCAGCCGCTTGCGAATGCCGTACTTAGTTTGCGCAGCTTCGCCGATGCCCCGACTGTATCGGCGGCTGCGATTATGGATCAACGCTCGCAGCAGTTCGTACCGAATGTGCTGGCGGTGCGCAGCGGCACGTCGGTGAAGTTTCCCAATAGCGACAATATTCGCCACCACGTCTATTCCTTCTCACCAGCCAAGCGCTTTGAATTGCGCTTGTATCAGGGCACGCCAAGTGAACCGGTGATCTTCGATAAGCCCGGTGTGGTCGTGCTTGGCTGCAATATCCACGACTGGATGTTGGGCTATGTCTATGTCACCGACGATCCTTGGTTTGCTGTGAGCGATGCCCAGGGGCGCTTGCGTATTGACCAACTGCCGGCGGGTACTTACTCGGCCAGCCTGTGGCACCCACAAGCCCCAGAGATGTTGCCGCAGGCGGCCGGTGAGGTGCAGTTGAGCGAGGGCGGTAACCAGCAGCGCTTCACCTTGGCCATACAAGCCCCGGCTGCCCGGGTTGCCCCGCGTGCGCCGGCCAGCGCCTTTGGCGATGCATTTAAGAAGGCCCGCGATGCTGCGCAATAGCTTCCAGGCGCGAATTGCCGGTGTATTGGTTCTGCTGCTGCTCATTGTGGTCGGCGCGCTCTATGTAGCCGTACAAACCGCCACTAATGCAGCGGTGCGCAGCCAGGCACGCGAGCAGCTGGATGTCGGCAGCCTGGTGTTTCAGCAGTTGCTCGAAGTGCGTGGCCGGCAGTTGCACGATGCCGTTCAGGTGTTGGCCGCCGACTTCGGTTTTAAGGACGCCGTGGCCAGCGGTGACACCGAGACCATTCGTTCGGCGTTGGCCAATCACGGTGCGCGGATCAATGCCAGTGTGGTGATGATGCTGTCCCTAGACGGCAACCTGGAAGTCAGCAGCGACCGGCAGATTAGCGGCGCCACAGCCCTGCGTTTGAGTGCCCAGGTGATGCAGCGCCAGCGCGAAGGCGCACAGATTTTCCTGATGCCGATTGCCGACAAAATTTACCTGCTGGTGCAGGCCACCGTTAGCGCACCGTTGCCGATTGCCCGAGTGATGATGGGCTTTCAGGTGGATGATGCCTTTGCTGCCGAGCTGCGCGAACTGACCCACCTGGACTTAACCCTGTTGGCGACCCAGAAGGGGGTTGCCGATATCTGGATCAGTACCTTGCCAGCGGCGCAGCGCGAGCAGGTACAGGAGGGGATGACCCACCTGGCGAATGATGCGGTGAGCTTGATCGGCAGCGAACGCTACCTTAACCAAGCACTGGTACTGGCCAGTGGCGACGGGTTTGAGGTGCGTGCGCTGCTGCACAAATCCCTGAGTCAGGCGCAGCAGGCGTTCGCGTCGCTTGATCAAAATATTCTGCTGATCGCCCTGGTGGCACTGACCGCGTCACTAAGCGGCGCCCTGTTGTTAGCGCGCTCGGTGTCGCAACCCGTGCAGCAACTGGCTGCCGTCGCCGAACGAGTGCGTCAGGGGGATTATCAGGCCGATCTGGACCTGCACCGCGCTGACGAATTAGGGCGTTTGGCCATGGCCTTCAAGGCCATGCAGCAAGGCATTGCCGAGCGTGAACGGCAGTTGGCGCACAATGCCTTGCATGATGCGCTCACCGGCTTGCCCAACCGCACGCTGGCGCTGGAGCGCCTGGGCAGTGCCATTACGGCGGGGCGGCCGATGGCGTTGCTGTATTTAGGGGTGGCGAACTTTCGCGCGGTCAATGAAAGCCTCGGGCCGGAGGGCGGCGACTTGGCGCTGCAGCAGCTTAGCCGGCAACTGCAGGGAATTTTGCGCCCCGGCGATAGCGTGGCGCGGATCATCGGTGACGAGTTTCTCCTGCTGCTGGAAAACGCCGACAGCGACAGCGCCGTGGGCATTGCCGACACGCTGCAGCAATTGCTGCTCAAACCTTTGCGCGTGGCCAGCCATGATGTAGCACTGGATTGCCGCATTGGCATTGCCAGTTACCCGGTGGATGGCAACGCCCCGGAAGAACTGCTGCGCCGGGCGGCCATCGCGATGCAGGATGCGGCCGGTATGGCCAGCCATCTACAGGTCTACCAGCGGGGGCGCGATGATGCCCAGCAGCGGCAGATTCGCCTGATTCGCGATTTACGCCACGCGCCGAGCAAGGCCGAGCTGCTGCTGCACTATCAACCGAAGTTGGATATTGCCAGCGGGCGGGTGCGGCAGGCAGAGGCCTTGCTGCGTTGGCAACACCCCGAGCTGGGCATGGTTTCGCCTGGGGAGTTTATTCCGCTGGCCGAGCGCACCGGCAGCATTCAGCTGTTGACCTCCTGGGTGCTAGAAGACGTTATGCGCCAGTTGCGTGAGTGGGGCGGGCGCGGCCTTTACGTGCAGGTGTCATTGAATATCTCCACCGAGGACCTGATCGACCCGCAGTTACCGGCGCGGGTCAGCCAATTGTTGTCTGAATACCAAGTGCCGGCCGCACAGCTGATTTTTGAGATTACCGAAAGCGGGGTGATGCTCAATCCGGAGGTCGCTCTGCAGGTGCTGCATGGCTTGCGCGAGTGCGGTATCAGCTTGTCGGTGGATGACTTTGGTACGGGTTACTCGTCCCTCGCTCAGCTCAAGCGTATGCCGGTGCAGGAGCTGAAGATCGATCAATCGTTTATCCGCGATCTGGATGATGACAGTGAAGATTCGGTGATCGTGCGTTCAACCATCGAAATGAGCCACAGCCTGGGCCTCAAGGTGGTGGCTGAAGGCGTTGAGTTTGAGCGCAGCCTGCAACTCCTGGCGCGCTGGAAGTGTGACACCGCCCAGGGCTACCTGATCAGCCGGCCGCTGGCGGCGTCAGCCTTTGAAACCTGGCTGGCGCAACACGCGCCAGCCGCCTCGGACGTGGTGCATTGACCATGCTAAAGCCGTTTCACGGTGTGCTTCTGTTGCTGGGCCTGTTGGCTAACCTGAGCTGGGCCGATGGCCGCCTGCTGGCCACCGGTGGCGCCAGCAGCCTGGAGGGCGCGGCCGGCGGTGGCATCACGCCCTGGGCGGTGTTGTCCGGGTATGGCGAGCGCGGCGAGTGGGGCGCCGATGTATTCGCCACGCGGGTGGAAACCGGCGACTACCGCCTGGATGTGGCCGGTATTGGTGTCGCATTCGATAACCGAATCGAGTTGTCCTTCGCCCGCCAGCGTTTTGATTTGGGCACCCTGGCGCGCAACCTCAACCTGCCGGAAAACAGCCTGAGCCAGGATGTGTTCGGCCTCAAGGTGCGCCTGTTTGGCGACCTGATTTACGACAAGCTGCCGCAGGTGTCGCTGGGTATTCAGCACAAGCGCCAGAAGGATTTTCTGATTCCCCGGCTGATTGGCGCGCAGCGCAGCGAAGACACCGAGGGCTATATCACCGCGAGCCGGCTGATCCTTGGCGGTGCCTTGGGCTACAACCTGCTGCTCAATGGCGGTGTTCGTTACAGCCGGGCCAATGAGCTGGGCCTGCTGGGCTTTGGCGGTGATCGGCGTGATCGCCACTCGGTGCTCAAGGAAGGCTCGGTTGCCGTGCTGTTCAACCCGCGCTGGGCGCTGGGCGTCGAGTACCGCGAGAAGCCGGACAACCTCAGCTTTGCCGGGGAGAGTGACTGGGCCGACCTGTTTCTCGGTTACTTCCCCAACAAGCATCTCTCCGTGGTACTGGCCTATGCGCGCCTGGGGGAAATCGCCACGCTGGATAACCAGGACGGCGTTTACCTGTCCGTGCAAGGGAGCTTCTAAGCATGCGCAGCCTGCTGCTGGCCATTGTGTTGACCCTGACGGCCTGTGCTCAGCAGCCGGCCAAAGACGACAGCCTGTACCGCGACCTGGGGGGACAGGCCGGGATTACCCGCATCGTCGAGGGCATGCTGCTGAATATTGCCGGCGACCCGCGCATCGTTAGGCACTTTGAAAATATCGACATCGTGCGTCTGCGCGACAAGTTGGTGGAGCAGATTTGCGTCGAGGCCGGCGGCCCTTGTACTTACAGTGGTGACAGCATGGAAGAAAGCCACAAGGGCCAGCACCTCACGCCGAGTGACTTCAATGCCCTGGTGGAAAACCTGCAAGAGGCCATGAGTGCCCAGGGCGTCCCCATGCCCGCGCAGAATCGCCTGCTGGCGCGGCTGGCGCCCATGCGGGCGCAAGTAATCGATCGCTAACGTTTAGTTCTGGTCTGTTGCGCATAGGCCTACGGCATCAAACCCAGCCTGACGCTGTTGCCCGCGCAGTGCGTTGCTTGGCTCGAGCGTGTGAAGCCGTAAAGAGGCTCAGCGTAAGGTCTGGGCGATTGCCAGGATCTCGGCGCGGTGACTGCTCAGCAGGCTCAGTTGACCATTGTCATCGATGGAGTTCTGCGGCGGCATCAGCTTCTGATAGGCCGCCAGCTCTTGCAGTGGCGGTAAATCGGCCGTTGGCTCGTGCTCCCTGAGCGAGTGGTAAAGCGCCAGGTTGACCATATCCAGCAATTGCAGCTTACCTGCCGGGCTGTGCTGCCAATTGCCAGTGTTGCGAATGATCTCGATATAGTCGTTATCCACCGACCATTTCTTCAACACGATAATCCCCAGCGATTTGCTGTATTCGCGGCACAGCTTGTAATACAGCGCGCTGGAGAGGGGCACGCTGTCGCTGCGGAACGCCGAAAGCACAACGAGGGTGCCGACTTCACTGAGTAGGCTGGCCAACAGGGCGTGTTCCGCCGCCACATGGCCAAGCTGGCGAGCCAGCAGGGTGCAGGTGCTGGCCTTGATCACCACGCGCTCCCACGCCTCGATAAACAGCTGTTTATGCTTGGGGCTGTGCAGGGTAAACAGGCTTTTGATGCTATGCGCCATGGTGATTCGATCGACTTCAGCCATGCCGAGCCGGCTGATGACTTCAAGCAGGGTTTTCGGTGCCGTGGTGGTACGGTGCAGAGCGCTGGACGCATGCTTTATCAGCAAGGCGCTAAGGGCAGGGTCGCGACTGATTAAGCGGGTTAAAGCGCTGAGCGAAATATTGGGATCGCCCAAGGCGCGGCGAATATCCATCGTGAGGGTCGGCAGGCTGGGTAATTGCTCCTCACCCTGCAGCAGTTGCGAGACCAAGCGCCGGTAGACGGAGTAATCGGATGTTTCGCTCTGCAATACACACCTCAATATTTGTTCAGGCTGTCTAGATCGGTACTATGCGGGTAGGCCGTGCGGTAAATGGCGCCGCCATCACTGCTCGGAGCTTGAAACAGGTGTTTGCCGGAAGTTCCCGGCATGGAGCTTTTTGTAAAAACTCCAGAGCATTTTGTAAGAAGCGTTCATGCCTCTGCCACTAAATTCCGTTCCCGGCTTACGCCGTGCCTAGGTTTGCGCCATAGGGCGTTCCTGCAAGTCGCTGCAATTGGGCTAGACCTAATACAGGTAGCGGCCAATAAAAGGCAGGGCGTGGCGGTATAATTTGCTGGGTCGCTTCTGCGGCTGATCGTGCGCAAACTCCGCATTCTTTGGGTGTTAAGTTGTCAGCCGTGCGCAGTATTAATTCGTAGTTTGAGTACGTGCCGGGGCTTTGCGTGCGAGGCCTTGGCAAGCCGTTAAAGGCGTTTTACGGGCGACTGTTTTGCGACATGCGCCCTTTTTGTAATGGGGTCTAGAACTCCGACTGCGTGAACCGGCTTCACCTGCACCGCGGGTATGAAATGCCACGTTGGTAATGGGGCTACTCCCTATTGCCCAATAACAACAATCAAGAGGGGATTCCCTAATGACTGCAAGTACTCCGATGCTCGTCACCTTTGTGGTGTACATCGCGCTCATGGTGCTGATTGGCCTGGTCGCCTATATGCGCACCAAGAACCTTTCCGATTACATTCTGGGCGGCCGTAGCCTGGGCAGTTTTGTTACCGCCTTGTCGGCGGGGGCATCGGATATGAGCGGCTGGCTGCTAATGGGCTTGCCGGGCGCGGTATACCTCTCGGGCCTGTCTGAAGGCTGGATCGCCATCGGCCTAATCGCCGGTGCCTACTTGAATTGGTTGTTCGTGGCTGGCCGTCTGCGGGTGCAGACCGAGCACAATGGCAACGCGCTGACCCTGCCCGATTACTTCACCCACCGCTTTGAGGATGGCAGTCGTGTGCTGCGTATTTTCTCGGCGCTGATCATTCTGGTGTTTTTCACCATTTATTGCGCCTCGGGCGTGGTGGCTGGTGCCCGCCTGTTTGAAAGCACCTTCGGTATGTCCTACGAGACAGCCTTGTGGGCTGGCGCGGCGGCGACCATTGCGTACACCTTTATCGGTGGTTTCCTGGCGGTGAGCTGGACTGACACCGTGCAGGCCACGCTGATGATCTTCGCGCTGATCCTCACTCCGGTCGTGGTGATGATTGCCACCGGTGGCGCAGATACCACCTTCGCTGCCATCGAACTGCAGGACGCCACTAACTTCGACATGCTTAAGGGCGCGACCTTTGTTGGCGTGATTTCGCTGTTGGCCTGGGGCTTGGGTTACTTCGGTCAGCCGCACATCCTTGCACGCTTCATGGCTGCTGATTCGGTTAAGTCGATTCCCGCTGCCCGTCGCATTTCCATGACCTGGATGATCCTGACCCTCGCGGGTGCCGTGGCAGTGGGCTTCTTTGGTATTGCGTATTTCTCCGCTAACCCGGACCTTGCTGGCCCGGTAACCGATAACCCAGAGCGCGTCTTTATTGAACTGGCCAAGTTGCTGTTCAACCCATGGATTGCCGGCATTCTGTTGTCTGCCATTCTCGCCGCGGTGATGAGCACCCTGAGCTGCCAGTTGCTGGTGTGCTCCAGTGCCCTTACGGAAGACTTCTACAAAGCTTTCCTGCGTAAAGATGCGTCGCAGGTCGAGCTGGTATGGGTGGGTCGCGGCATGGTGCTGCTGATCGCTATCGTCGCCATCATGTTGGCGGCTAATCCGGAAAACCGTGTATTGGGCCTGGTGTCCTATGCCTGGGCAGGCTTCGGTGCAGCCTTCGGTCCGGTGGTGATCCTGTCGCTGGTATGGAAGCAAATGACTCGCAACGGCGCGTTGGCCGGCATGCTGGTGGGTGCCCTGACCGTGATCCTGTGGAAGAACCTTCTCGGTCACCTGGGTCTGTACGAAATCATCCCTGGCTTTATTTTCGCCACCCTGGCCATCGTCGTGTTCAGCAAAATCGGCAACGGCCCATCGGCTGGCATGATCAAGCGCTTCGACGAAGCCGAGAAAGAATACCAGTCGGCCTGATAATCCCCTGTAGTGGGCAACTGACCGATCGCGCAGTTGCCCAGTCAGCGTGTTTTGCGCTGATGTGCATGTGACTTAAGCGTTTTTTTGCCGGCCCACACGTTGTAGGGCCGGTTTTTTTTTGGTCGTCATATTTCGCTATCGTCCTTACGCCGTTGCTTGGCGACGTCAAAAACGGCCAGAGCCGTTTTATGACGAGATAAAAGCCCCGGCATCAGTTTTCGCACTTTCGGTCAGGCGTGGGCTTGGCTAAGGTGGCGCATATTTTCAATCAGGCTGTCCGTACAGGTTCTGCATGACTCAATCACCGAACAATCCGCTGCATGGCGTGACACTTGAAGCCATCCTCACCGCTCTGGTTGCCCAGTATGGTTGGGATGGCTTGGCGCAACGCATCGACATTCGCTGTTTCAAGAGCGATCCGAGCATCAAGTCCAGCCTGACTTTTTTGCGCAAGACGCCTTGGGCACGAGAGAAGGTTGAAGCGCTGTATATCCGCTCGCAGGCGCGTCGCTAGGCGCTGAGCGCTAGGTCGGTAACCTGGCACCCTTGTTGCAATACCTCTGCAAACGCCGCAAAGCGTCAAAAAACTGCGGCCAGTGGAGGAAGTGATGAGTCAGGGTGTTGAGTTCAATCGTTTGATGCTGGAAATGCGTTCTATGCAGGCCGACGCCATGGTGCGTCAGAAACCTGTCGCCAGCACGCCTGAACCAGGGGCCCCGAGCTTTTCCGATATGCTCGGCCTGGCGGTGGGCAAGGTTAGCGAAACCCAGCAGGCAGCCAGTAAGTTGGCAACCGCCTTTGAAATGGGCACCAGTGGTGTGGATTTGACGGATGTGATGATTGCCTCGCAGAAATCCAGCGTCTCCATGCAAGCCATGACCCAAGTGCGCAACAAGCTGGTTCAGGCGTATCAAGACATTATGCAGATGCCGGTTTAAGGGTAGGGCTGAATCATGGCGGAAGCTGTCGCTGCAAACGTACCTGCCACCACTGGTGGCGAGCCGAAAAAACCATTGTTCGGCCTGACCTTCCTGGAAAACCTTTCCGATATGTCGATGTTGCGGCAGATCGGTTTGTTGGTCGGTCTTGCCGCCAGTGTGGCCATCGGCTTTGCCGTGGTGCTGTGGTCGCAGCAACCGGATTACCGCCCGCTGTATGGCAGCCTTGATGGCATGGATGCTTCGCAGGTGATGGAGACACTGTCCGCTGCCGATATCAAATACACCGTGGAGCCCAACTCCGGCGCGTTATTGGTTCAGGCCGATGACCTGGCCCGTGCGCGTATGCGTCTGGCGGCCGCTGGCGTTGCGCCGAAAGACAACAGCGTCGGCTTTGAGATTCTCGACCAGGAGCAAGGCCTGGGCACCAGCCAGTTTATGGAAGCCACCCGCTACCGCCGTGGCCTTGAAGGCGAGCTGGCCCGAACGGTCGCCAGCCTGAACAACATCAAAGCCGCCCGCGTGCATTTGGCTATCCCGAAAAGCTCGGTGTTCGTACGCGACGAACGTAAGCCCAGCGCCTCGGTACTGGTTGAGTTGTATTCGGGGCGCGGCCTGGAGCCGAGCCAGGTGATGGCCATCGTCAACCTGGTTGCCAGCAGCGTGCCGGAAATGAATAAGGCCCAGGTCACCGTGGTCGATCAGAAGGGCAACCTGCTCTCGGATATTCAGGAAATGTCCGAGCTGACCATGGCCGGCAAACAGTTCGATTACAGCCGCCGCATGGAAAGCCTGTTCACCCAGCGCGTGCACAATATTTTGCAGCCGGTACTGGGCTCTGGTCGTTACAAGGCCGAAGTGTCGGCGGATGTGGACTTCAGCGCGGTGGAGTCCACCTCGGAAATGTTCAACCCCGACCAGCCGGCGCTGCGCAGTGAGCAGCAGGTCAATGAGCAACGCACCAGCAGCCTGCCACCACAAGGCGTGCCCGGTGCCCTGAGTAATCAGCCGCCAGGTCCCGCCGCTGCGCCTCAGCAAGCCGGTGCGGGTGCCGCAGCTGTGGCTGGGGCGATTGCGCCCGGGCAGCCTTTGCTGGACGCCAATGGCGCGCAAATCATCGACCCGGCCACCGGCCTGGCCATGCTCGCGCCTTATCCGGCGGACAAACGTGAGCAATCGACACGCAACTTCGAGCTGGACCGTTCAATCAGCTACACCAAACAACAGCAGGGGCGTCTGCGCCGCTTGTCGGTGGCGGTGGTGGTCGATGATCAAGCCAAGCTGGATGCCGCCACGGGTGAGGTCACTCGCGTGCCGTGGAGCAGTGACGACCTGGCGCGCTTTACCCGTCTGGTGCAGGACTCCGTCGGTTTCGATGCCAGCCGTGGCGACAGCGTCAGCGTGATCAATACGCCGTTCTCCGCTGAACTGGGTGAAGAGCTGATCGAAATTCCGTTTTATACCCAGCCGTGGTTCTGGGATGTGGTCAAACAGGTACTTGGCGTCCTGTTTATCCTGGTGTTGGTATTTGGTGTGTTGCGCCCAGTGCTGAACAACATCACCGGTGCTGGCCGCAGCCAGGGCGATGGCCGTGGTGGCGACGTTGAACTCGGTGAAATGGGCGGGTTGGGCGGTGACTTGGCCGAAGACCGGGTCAGCCTCGGCGGGCCGCAAAGCATCCTCCTGCCGAGCCCGAGTGAGGGGTATGATGCACAGCTAAACGCCATAAAGAGCCTGGTCGCAGAAGATCCGGGCCGCGTCGCCCAGGTTGTGAAAGAGTGGATTAACGCCGATGAGTGATAATCGAACCGTCGCCAAGTTGAACAAGGTCGATAAGGCCGCGATCCTGCTGCTGTCGCTCGGTGAAACGGATGCCGCCCAAGTGCTGCGGCATCTGGGGCCGAAGGAAGTGCAGCGCGTAGGCGTGGCCATGGCCGGTATGCGCAATATTCAGCGTGAGCAGGTCGAGCAGGTGATGGGCGAGTTCGTTGACATCGTCGGCGATCAGACCAGCCTGGGCGTTGGTGCCGACGGCTACATCCGCAAGATGCTCACGCAGGCCCTGGGCGAAGACAAAGCCGGCAACCTGATTGACCGCATCCTCCTCGGCGGCAGCACCAGCGGTCTGGACAGCCTTAAATGGATGGAGCCGCGTGCCGTGGCGGATGTGATCCGCTACGAGCACCCGCAGATTCAGGCCATTGTTGTGGCCTACCTCGACCCCGACCAGGCCGGTGAAGTGCTTGGCCATTTCGACCACAAGGTGCGCCTGGACATCGTGCTGCGGGTGTCTTCACTGAACACCGTGCAGCCAGCCGCGCTGAAAGAGCTCAATCTGATCCTTGAGAAACAGTTTTCCGGCAGCTCTAATAGCACTCGCGCTGCATTGGGCGGGGTCAAGCGTGCCGCCGACATCATGAACTTCCTCGACAGCTCGGTTGAAGGTCAGCTGATGGATTCGATCCGTGAAGTTGACGAGGACCTGTCCAGCCAGATCGAAGACCTGATGTTCGTCTTCGACAACCTGGCCGATGTCGATGACCGTGGCATCCAGGCGTTGATGCGCGAAGTTTCCTCCGATGTGCTGGTGTTGGCGCTCAAGGGCGCCGATGAGGCCATCAAGGAAAAGGTGTTCAAGAACATGTCCAAACGTGCTGCCGAACTGCTGCGCGACGATCTGGAAGCCAAAGGCCCGGTACGCGTCAGCGATGTGGAAACGGCGCAGAAGGAAATCCTTACCATCGCCAGACGTATGGCCGAAGCCGGGGAAATTGTCCTGGGCGGCAAAGGCGGCGAGGAAATGGTCTAAGCAATGTCCAGTAAAGAACCGGCGAGTGAGCTGATTCGCGCCAAGGATCTAAGAGGCGTTAACGTCTGGGCGTTGCCCAGCTTTGACCCGCACGCACCAACGCCTGAACCCAGCGCAGAAGAACAGGCTGTTGAACCGACCGCTGAAACGAGCGAACCCGCGCAGGCCGACAGCGAAGAGGTGGCTCTAGAAGACGTCAAGCCTTTGACGTTGGATGAGTTGGAGGCAATCCGTCAGGACGCCTACAACGAGGGGTTTGCCACCGGCGAAAAAGACGGCTTCCATGCAGGCCAGCTAAAAGCCAAACAGGACGCCGATGTGGCCTTGGCGGCAAAAATAGCTGGGCTGGAGCAGCTTATGACTCACCTGTTCGAGCCGATCGCCGGGCAGGATCAGCAGCTCGAAGAAGGGCTGATCAAGCTGCTTGAGCAGATCGTGCGCCAGGTGATTCAGCGTGAGTTGGTCAGTGATTCCAGCCAGATTCGTCAGGTGCTCAGCGAGGCGTTGAAGCTGCTGCCGATGGGCGCGGGCAATATCCGCATTCACCTTAATCCGCAAGATTTCGAGATGGTTAAAGCCCTGCGCGAGCGCCATGAAGAGAGTTGGCGAATTCTCGAAGATGCCGCTTTGCTGCCCGGCGGTTGTCGGGTGGAAAGCGAACTCAGCCGCATTGATGCCACGGTGGAAACCCGACTGAATCAGGCCATCAAGCAGTTGTTTGAACAGCAGCGCGAGCAGGCCATGCACCCGCTGGAAGCCGACCTGCAGACTGACCTGGATGCCCCCGAGATGATTGCGGATGCGCCTTGAACGGATCAGCTTTGCCAAGCGCCTGGCCGGTTACAGCAATGTCGTAGCGCTGCCGACTCAGCCGCAGGTTGAAGGCCGCTTGCTG
Source organism: Pseudomonas sp. MIL19 (assembly GCF_028680365.1). Classification (NCBI taxonomy): domain Bacteria; kingdom Pseudomonadati; phylum Pseudomonadota; class Gammaproteobacteria; order Pseudomonadales; family Pseudomonadaceae; genus Pseudomonas; species Pseudomonas sp. MIL19. Next base: position 73,999 of record NZ_JAPPVG010000010.1, read on the forward strand.
CGCATGGTCGGTCTGACCCTGGAAGCCGAAGGCCTGCGTGCTGCACTCGGCAGCCGTTGTCTGGTGATCAACGATGACAGCTATCACCCGGTGCAGGTCGAAGCCGAGGTGATGGGTTTTTCCAATGGCAAAATCTTCCTGATGCCGGTCGGCAGTCTGGCCGGTATCGCCCCCGGTGCGCGTGTGGTGCCGCTGCCGGATACCGGCCGACTGCCCATGGGCATGTCGATGCTCGGTCGGGTTCTCGATGGCACCGGCCGCGCGCTCGACGGCAAAGGCGGGATGAAGGCCGAAGACTGGGTGCCGATGGATGGCCCGACGATCAATCCGCTCAAGCGTAATCCCATCAGTGAACCGCTGGATGTTGGTATCCGCTCGATCAATGGCTTGCTGACCGTCGGCCGCGGTCAGCGTCTTGGCCTGTTTGCCGGTACCGGTGTGGGTAAGTCGGTGCTGCTGGGCATGATGACGCGCTTTACCGAGGCCGACATTATCGTGGTCGGGCTGATCGGTGAGCGGGGTCGTGAAGTAAAAGAATTTATCGATGAGATTCTCGGTCACGAGGGCCTTAAACGCTCCGTGGTGGTGGCTTCGCCAGCCGATGACGCGCCGCTGATGCGTCTGCGTGCCGCCATGTATTGCACGCGAATAGCCGAATACTTCCGCGACAAAGGCAAGAACGTACTGCTGCTGATGGATTCGCTGACCCGTTTTGCTCAAGCGCAGCGCGAAATCGCCCTGGCCATTGGCGAGCCACCAGCGACAAAGGGCTATCCGCCGTCGGTATTTGCCCGTCTACCCAAGCTGGTGGAACGTGCCGGTAATGCCGAGGAGGGCGGCGGCTCGATTACCGCCTTCTACACCGTGCTCAGTGAGGGTGACGATCAGCAAGACCCAATTGCCGACGCCGCCCGTGGGGTGCTCGATGGGCATATCGTGTTGTCGCGACGCTTGGCCGAGGAGGGGCACTACCCCGCCATCGATATTGAAGCCTCGATTAGCCGGGTGATGCCGCAGGTGGTCAGTGCCGAACATCTGCGCCTTTCGCAGCGCTTTAAGCAGTTGTGGTCGCGTTATCAGCAGAGCCGCGACCTGATCAGTGTGGGCGCTTATGTGTCGGGGGGCGACGCGGATACCGACCTGGCCATCGCCCGTCAGCCGGCGATGGTCAGATACCTGCGGCAGGGCCTGCACGACAATGAAAGCCTGGAAAACAGCAGTGCGATGCTCGCTGCCACCTTCAACCCTGGCGCGGCGGGCAACTAAGCCATGGCGCAAAGCCGCGCGGCGCGGTTGGCTCCCGTGGTGGTCATGGCCGAGCGTGCCGAGCGCGAGGCCGCTTTGCAGCTGGGCCATTGTCAGGGCTTATTGCGTCAGGCTGAAGTGCAGCTGGGGGACTTGGAGCGCTACCGCGGTGATTATCAGCAGCAATGGATCAGTGAAGGCCAGCGCGGTGTTTCCGGGCAGTGGCTGATGAACTACCAGCGCTTTCTCACTCAGTTGGAAGGTGCTATCGGCCAGCAGCGCAACAGTGTCGATTGGCACCGCGCCAATATGGACAAGGTGCGCGATATCTGGCAACAGCGCTACGCCCGCATGGAAGGGCTGCGCAAACTGGTCAAGCGTTATCAGGACGAAGCGCGTCTGGCCGAAGACAAGCGCGAACAGAAGTTGCTTGATGAACTCTCGCAGCGCTTAGTGGCCCGTGATTCCCAGTATTAGGCATCGATATAACGGCTTGAATCACCACTCAATACCGCCGAAACAGTTGCCGCACAGGCTTTGCGATGCTACATCTTGACTGTGCATAACATGCCGCCTGGCATACTCGAACATGCGCCCGAGTCTATTTGTTAAAGGAGTAATTCATGGCAATCACCTCGCAGCCCTCATCCGATGGGCAAGAGCTGACCATTGTGATTCAGGGCCGCTTCGATTTCGCTGCGCATCAGGAATTTCGCAATGCCTATGAGCGCGTCAGCACTACGCCGCAGCGCTATGTTGTCGATCTTAAGGGCACCACTTACCTGGACAGCTCAGCGCTGGGTATGTTGCTGTTGCTGCGTGATCACGCCGGCGGCGACAGTGCGCAGATTAGCTTGCGCAACTGCAACCCGGATGTGCGCAAAATCCTCGCGATCTCGAACTTCGAGCAGCTGTTCAAAATCACCTGATCGGGGCGCATGCCATGCCAGAGCGCCTGTCCATTCTGATCGCCGAGGACAACGCTGCCGACCGCATGCTGCTGTCGACCATCGTCAGTCGTCAGGGACATCGGGTGCTGACGGCCAGCAATGGCCTTGAGGCGGTGGCATTGTTCGAGCAGGAGCGTCCACAGCTGGTGCTGATGGACGCCCTGATGCCAGTGATGGATGGCTTCGACGCCGCACGGCGAATCAAGCAGGCTGCCGGCGAAGAACTGGTGCCGATCATTTTTCTGACCTCCCTGACCGAAGGCGAAGCCTTGGTGCGCTGCCTGGAGGCCGGCGGTGATGACTTTCTGGCCAAGCCCTACAATCGGGTCATTCTTGAGGCCAAGATCAACGCGATGGACCGCCTGCGGCGCTTGCAGGACACCGTCTTGCAGCAGCGCGATCTGATTGCCATGCACAACGAGCATCTGCTTAACGAGCAACGGGTGGCCAAGGCGGTATTCGACAAGGTGACCCATTCCGGTTGCCTGGATGCGCCGAATATCCGCTACCTGCAATCGCCTTATGCGGTGTTTAACGGCGATCTACTGCTCGCCGCGTTCAAACCCTCCGGTGGCATGCATGTGTTGCTCGGCGATTTCACCGGGCATGGCTTGCCGGCGGCGATTGGCGCGATGCCGTTGGCCGAGGTGTTTTATGGCATGACAGCCAAGGGTTATTCCCTGGCCGAAGTGCTGCGTGAAATCAACGCCAAGCTCAAACACATCCTGCCCGTGGGCGTGTTTTGCTGTGCGAGCATTCTGAATATCAGCTTCCAGCGCCAGGTGGTCGAGGTGTGGGGCGGTGGCTTGCCGGATGGTTATCTGCTGCGCGGTAATGGCGAGCGGATACCGTTGGTGTCGCGGCATTTGCCGCTGGGCGTGCTGGAGCCTGGCGCGTTCAATGACAAGTACGAGGTCTACCCGCTGGCGCTGGGTGATCGGGTTTTCCTGCTCTCCGATGGTGTGCTGGAGGCGTGTAATAAGCAGGGTGAGCTGTTCGGTGAGGAACGTTTGCTTGAGGTGTTTCGTGCCAACCGGCAGCAGGCGCAGCTGTTTGCTGAAATCCAACAGGCGCTGACGCATTTCAGTGGTGAGCAACAGGATGATGTCAGCCTTGTTGAGGTCAGCCTGGTCGATCAGGCCACGCTGAACCGGCCGCCACTGGCTTTTGCGGACAATGGCCAGAGTCACTCACTGGACTGGTCGGCGAACTTCGAGTTTCGCGGTGAAACCCTGCGGCATTTCAATCCCTTGCCGTTTCTCTTGCAGCTGCTGCTGGAGGTACAAGGGCTGCGCCCCCAAGGCGGTGCCCTGTTCAGCGTGCTGGCCGAACTGTATTCGAACGCCTTGGAGCATGGTGTGTTAGGCCTGGATTCTGCGCTCAAGGCGAATGCCGAAGGGTTTGCCGAGTATTACCGCCAGCGCAGCATGCGGCTGGCCGCGCTGGTGGACGGTTTTGTGCGTTTTCATCTGCAGTTAATCCCCGAAGGTGCTGGCGGGCGTTTGATTGTCCGCGTCGAGGACAGTGGCACGGGCTTCAATGCGCCGCAGGTGTCAGCGCAACCGAGCGATACCCATCGCCTAAGCGGGCGCGGGTTGGCGCTGGTCAGGCGGTTGAGTGAGCGTTGCAGTTGGGGTGGCGGCGAGTCCGGGGTGCGCGTGGAGTTTTCTTGGCAGCCTAGGGCATAATCGACGCAATAACGCCCAGGGAGTGAGACGTTGTCCGATATTCATCTTGATAGCACCGTGTTGCTGGCATTGCAGGACGTTATGGAAGATGAATATCCAGTGTTGCTGGATACCTTTCTGATCGACTCCGAAGAGCGCCTACTGTCGCTGCGCCAGGCTGAGCAGGCGACGGATGCACAGAGCCTGCGACTGGCCGCCCACAGTTTTAAAGGCAGTTGCAGCAATATGGGGGCCCTGATGCTCGCAGGCCTTTGCAGGCAACTGGAAGAGGCCGCGCGGCGCGAGCAATGGGCGCAAGCCCCTGAGCTGGTTGAGCAGGTTGAGCGTGAGTTTGCCATTGTGCGCATCTTGCTGAAGTCCGAGCGCCAGCGTTATCGGCATTAGTTTTGCTGCTGAGCAGGCGCCTGCTGCATACCTGCCTTGTTTATTGCTACGCCAATGAGTTGGCCCGCCCCTTGCAATTGCCTCTGCACGACCAACCCCGAGCGGAGAGTATCCATGTCCGTTGCCCCCGATCTGCTGCTTAAATCGGCACCTGCCGTAAAGCCTAAGGCTGCTGCAGCAAAGCCGCCGGAAAAACCCGCGCAGGCCAATAAAAACGAGGCATCCAGCTTTTCCCAGGTGTACGCCAAAGAGCGTCAGGCCAAGGCGGTCGAGCGTAACGATGCTGCCGCAAAGCCTGCGCGTGAGAGTAAACCGAAAGAACAGCAAGACGATGAGCCGCAGGTTGTTGCTGCCGCTGTGCCGGGCGAGCTTGCCGATAGCGGCAAGCCTTTGCCGAGTGACCCGGCAAGCGAGGCGGATGCGCTTGATCCGCTGTTGTTGCTCGGTATAACCGGCGAACTGCCGCAGCAAGGGCTAGCGCCCGACAGTGCGCCTGCGCCCTTGCTGGTAACCAGCGGGTTGACCAGTTCAGGGCCTGCGAGCATGACCGAGGCCAGCTTTGACGCTGAGTTGGATGCGCTCAACCAACTGCCGGCAGTGCGTATGGCATTGGAAATGGGGGCGAAGGAAAAAGCGTTGGCGGAACAAGCCGCTACACCTCTGGCGCAGGCTAATCAGGCAACGCAGAGCGCGAGTCAGGGCATGCTAGCCAGTCAGCTGCTGCAGGATGAGGCGCCAGTTGAAGGCGATGCGCTCGAGCTCTCGGACGTACAGCTTGAGGCCCTTACCGGCAAAAGCCTGGAAGCACTGAAGGAAGGCACAGCGAACAATTCGCCTGAGAACTTTGTCAGCAAACTCAATGCGCTGAGTCAGGCCATTGGCCAACAAAGCCCACTCTCTGCGCGAGCGCCGGTTGTGGTTGGGCAGCCGGTGCCCATGCAGCAGGGCGGTTGGAGTGAGGCGGTAGTGGATCGAGTGATGGTGATGTCCAGCCAGAATCTAAAATCCGCCGAAATTCAACTCGATCCGGCCGAGTTGGGGCGCCTAGAGGTGCGCATTAGCGTCAACCAAGAACAGAGCCAGGTGACCTTTGCCAGCCCCCATGCGGGCGTGCGTGAAGCCTTGGATGCGCAGATGCATCGCCTGCGTGAGCTATTCGCTCAGCAAGGCATGAATCAACTAGACGTGAGCGTTTCCGATCAGTCGCTGAACCGCGGTTGGCAAGGTCAGGACGGTGGTGACGGCAGAGGGCGTGGCGGTGCCTCGGGTGAACGATCGGGCGCGGACGAAGAACTGCACGTGAGCACTGTTGAATCCGCGCGGCCAAACGCGGGGAGTGCCCGTGGCCTGGTCGACTATTACGCTTGAGCGAGTAGCAACCGCTAGCCCGCATCAGCCTGCTTTAATGCAGGGCAGGCGATGCGCCGCCGGCTTTGGTTAGGTTCTGAGGTGCTTGGCGCTGTAGTTGCACGGCCCACTGATCTAAACTGCGTACCGCCCGACTCCCATTGCGTGGGAGTCGGGCGGTTTTGTTTGGGGCGTGCGCTTACCGATGCCTTGGCCGCACCTATTTAAGGTGCTGGGCCACCCGTAGTGAGCAGGCCTGTTGACAGACTGGCATAACACTTGCTCGCAACCCTTTGAAAGCGGATAGAACTCCGAATAATGACGGATTATTGGCATGGCTAAGAAAGAAGCAGCGCAAGCGCCGGCAGATGGCGAAGCGAAACCAGCCGGCAAAATGAAGCTGATCATCATCATCGTGCTCGCCGTGCTGCTGGCTGTAGGCCTTTCCGTGGGCGGCACCTGGTTCTTTTTGAGCAAGAATGACGCGGGCGCTGAAGAAGCCAAGGCTGCCGCCAGTGCTGAACCTGCAGCGCCAGTCAAACAGGCGGCGATCTATGAAGAGCTGTCGCCGGCATTTGTAGTGAATTTCAACTATCAGGGCCGCGCCCGCTATATGCAGGTCAGCGTTGCGTTGATGACGCGCGACCAGGCTGCACTGGATGCCCTCAAAGTGCATATGCCAGTGCTGCGTAACCGTTTAGTTATGTTGTTTTCCGGACAGGACTTCGCCTCCCTGATCACCCCGGTGGGCAAGGAAATGCTGCGCCAACAGGCCACCGCCAGCGTGCAGGAGTTGGCGCAGAAAGAGACCGGCAAGGTCACGATCGAGCAAGTGTTGTTCACCAACCTCGTATTGCAGTAACCAGGAGCGGTATATGGCTGTGCAAGACCTGCTTTCCCAGGATGAAATCGATGCCCTGTTACACGGCGTGGATGACGGCTTGGTTGAAACCGAGGATGAAGCCGAGCCGGGAAGCGTCAAGCAATATGACCTGACCAGCCAGGACCGCATTGTCCGTGGGCGCATGCCGACGCTTGAGATGATCAACGAGCGCTTCGCCCGCTATACCCGCATCAGCATGTTCAACCTGTTGCGCCGCTCCGCCGATGTGGCAGTGGGCGGCGTGCAGGTGATGAAGTTTGGCGAGTACGTGCACTCGCTGTATGTGCCGACCAGCCTCAACCTGGTGAAGATGAAGCCGCTGCGCGGCACCGGCCTGTTTATTCTCGACGCCAAGCTGGTGTTCAAGCTGGTGGACAACTTCTTCGGCGGCGACGGCCGTCACGCCAAGATTGAAGGGCGTGAGTTCACCCCGACCGAATTGCGCGTGGTGCGCATGGTGCTGGATCAGGCATTTGTTGACCTGAAAGAAGCCTGGCACGCGGTGATGGATATCAACTTCGAGTACGTCAACTCGGAAGTGAACCCGGCGCTGGCCAACATCGTCAGCCCCAGTGAAGTGATTGTGGTGTCGACCTTCCATATCGAATTGGACGGCGGCGGCGGTGATCTGCATATCACCATGCCGTATTCGATGATCGAGCCAATTCGCGAGATGCTTGATGCGGGCTTCCAGTCCGATGTCGACGATCAGGATGAGCGTTGGATCAAGGCCCTGCGCGAAGACATCCTCGGCGTGAGCGTGCCGCTGAGTGCCACCGTCGCGCGGCGCCAGCTTAAATTGCGCGACATATTGCACATGCAGCCAGGCGATGTGATCCCAGTTGAACTGCCAGAAAATATGGTGCTCTGCGCTAACGGCGTCCCTTCATTCAAGGTCAAGCTAGGGGCCCACAAAGGCAACCTGGCGTTGCAGGTGCTCGATCCGATTGAGCGCCTGCGTTAACTGTTAACCCTATTCACGCCAGCCGAGGAAAAACGATGGCAGACGAAAACGATAATATCGAAGACGGCGAAGAAGCCAGCTCCCCTGAAGAGCAGGCGCTAGCCGATGAGTGGGCGGCTGCATTGTCTGAGGCCGGCGATGCCGGGCAGGACGATATCGACGCCATGCTTGCTGCAAGCAATGCGGCACCCTCGGTCCCGCGTGCGCCCATGGAAGAATTCGGCAGCGCGCCCAAGAACAACCTGCCGGTTAACCTGGATGGGCCGAACCTGGATGTGATTCTGGATATCCCGGTGTCGATCTCCATGGAAGTCGGCAGCACTGATATCACCATTCGCAACCTGCTGCAGCTCAATCAAGGCTCGGTCGTTGAGTTGGATCGTCTGGCAGGCGAGCCGCTGGATGTGTTGGTCAACGGCACCCTGATTGCTCATGGCGAAGTGGTGGTGGTGAATGAGAAATTCGGCATTCGTCTGACTGACGTGATCAGCCCCAGCGAACGCATCAAGAAGTTGCGCTAACCATGTATAGAACCCTCCTGCTGAGCCTGCTGGCTCTACCTGTTGTTGCAATGGCTGCCGAACCCGCCGCACAAGCCGCTGCCCCACTTGCCAGTTCAGGTATGGGCGGGCAGTTGGTGCAGCTGTTGCTGGGCCTGTTGCTGGTGATCGGCTTGATCTTTCTGCTGGCCTGGCTGATGCGCCGGGTACAGCGGATCGTGCCGCGTGGTGGTCAGGTGATCAAAGTGGTGGCCACCCAGGCCTTAGGGCCGCGCGATCGCTTGGTGCTGGTGCAGGTGGGGAGCGAGCAGGTGTTGCTGGGGCTGACGCCAGGCAACATCACCTCGTTACATGTGATGCAGGAACCGGTGCATTTGCCGGATGCCGAGCCGGCCTCGACCGAGTTTGCGCAGCGCCTGATGGAGTTGCTGGGTAAGGATCAGAAGGACAAGTCGTGATGCTGCGTTGCTTACTGGTGTTGGTTTTTAGCCTGGCGGCTTCGCTTGCGTTCGCTGCAGATCCGCCGACGGGTAGCACGCTGATTCAGTCGGGCAGTAGCCCGTTATCGATTCCGGCGATCACCCTGAGTACCGACACCGAAGGACAGCAGGAATATTCGGTTAGCCTGCAGATCCTGCTGATCATGACTGCGCTGAGTTTTATTCCAGCGTTTGTCATGCTTATGACCAGCTTTACCCGGATCATCATCGTCTTCTCTATTTTGCGGCAGGCGCTGGGCCTGCAACAAACACCGTCGAACCAGATTCTTGTGGGCCTGGCGCTGTTTCTGACCATGTTTATCATGGCTCCGGTGTTTGATCAGATTAACCGCGAAGCCCTGCAGCCCTACCTCAGCGAGCAGATGACCGCCCAGGATGCGATCCTCAAGGCGGAAGGGCCAATCAAAAATTTTATGCTGGCGCAGACCCGCGAAAGCGATCTGGAGCTGTTCGTGCGCCTGTCCAAACGTACGGATATCGCCACGCCGGATGATGCACCGCTGACCATTCTGGTGCCGGCTTTCGTCACCTCGGAGCTGAAAACCGCCTTCCAGATTGGCTTTATGATCTTTATCCCGTTTCTGATCATCGACATGGTGGTAGCCAGTATCCTGATGGCGATGGGCATGATGATGCTGTCGCCGCTGATCATTTCCCTGCCGTTCAAGATCATGCTGTTTGTGTTGATTGATGGCTGGGCGCTGATCATGGGCACCTTGGCCGCCAGCTTCGGAGGTACTTAGCCATGACTCCTGAAGTGGCGGTTGATCTGGTGCGCGATGCCTTGTGGTTGACTGCGATGATTGTTGCTGTGCTCGTCGTGCCTAGTCTTCTGGTGGGTTTGCTGGTGGCAATGTTCCAGGCAGCGACCCAAATCAACGAACAGACCCTGAGTTTTTTACCCAGGTTGCTGGTGATTCTGATCTGCTTGATAGTGCTCGGCCCTTGGCTGGTGCGCGAATTGATGGAATACACCCAAAACCTGATCATGAACATTCCGCTGTTGATCGGCTGACATGTTCGAATTAAGCAGCGGGCAGATTGGGGCGTGGGTGGGCAGTTTTATGCTGCCACTGTTTCGCATTTCTGCGCTGTTGATGTTTATGCCGCTCATCGGCACTCAGCTGGTTCCTGGCCGGGTGCGCCTGTATCTGTCTCTGGCCATCTGCCTGGCAATTATGCCGAGCCTGCCGCCCATGCCGGCTATTGATGCCATCAGTGTGCAGGCCTTTATCTGGATTGCTCAGGAGATCCTGATCGGCGCGATGCTGGGGTTTGTGCTGCAGCTGTTCTTCCAGATTTTTGTGATTGCCGGGCAAATTATTGCCATGCAGATGGGCCTCGGGTTTGCCTCAATGGTTGACCCCGCCAACGGTATTTCGGTGCCAGTGATCGGCCAGGTATTTACGATCCTGGTGACCCTACTGTTTCTGGCGATGAATGCCCATTTAGTGGTCTTTGAAGTGCTCGCCGAGAGTTTCTTTACCCTGCCGGTTGGCGGCGGTTTTCTCTTGGAAAATTACTGGGAGATCGCCCACAAACTGAGTTGGGTGCTAGGCGCCGCTTTGCTTTTAGTGTTGCCTGCGGTCACCGCGCTGCTGGTGGTCAATCTTGCGTTCGGAGTCATGACTCGGGCGGCGCCACAACTGAATATCTTCTCGATCGGTTTTCCGCTGACCTTGGTGCTCGGGCTGGTGATTGTTTGGATCGGCATGGCCGATTTCCTCGCGCAATACCAGATGTTTGCGACCGAAGCCTTGCAGTTCCTTCGTGAAATGGCGAGGGCGCGCTAAGCCATGGCCGAGTCCGAGAGTGGTGCTGATAAAAGCGAGGAACCCACGGAGAAACGCCTGCGCGAATCCCGTGAGAAGGGCCAGATTGCCCGCTCCAAAGAGCTCAACACCCTCGCGGTGACGTTGGGCGGGTTTGGCGGCATGTTGGCGTTCGGCGGCAGTATCGGTAAGTCCATGATGGACATCATGCAGGGCAATTTTTCCTTGCCGCGTGAGGTGGTCATGGATGAGCGCAGCATGGGGCTGTGGCTGGCGGCATCCGGGGAGATCGCATTAAACGCGCTGTTTCCCCTGCTGATACTGCTGTTGATCGTCTCGATTGTTGGGCCGATTTCTTTGGGGGGGTGGCTGTTTTCCGCCGAAGCCATGGCGCCCAAGGCCAGCCGGATGAATCCCGCAGCGGGCCTTAAACGGATGTTTTCCGTGCAGGCGCTGGTTGAGCTGCTCAAGGCGTTGGCCAAATTCATTCTGATCCTGTTGGTGTGCGTGGTGGTGTTGTCGGCCTGGCAGGAAGACCTGTTGGCAATTGTCCATGAGCCCCTTGAATCGGCGATTCTGCATTCGATGACGGTTGTGGGCTGGAGCGCCCTGTGGATGTCCTGCGGGTTGATTTTGATTGCTGCCGTAGACGTGCCATTCCAGCTCTGGAGCAGCAAGCAGAAGCTGATGATGACCAAGCAGGAAGTGCGCGACGAGTACAAAGACAGCGAAGGCAAGCCGGAAGTTAAGCAGCGTATTCGTCAGCTACAGCGCGAAATGGCCGAGCGGCGCATGATGCAGTCAGTGCCGGACGCCGATGTGGTGATCACCAACCCGACGCACTTTGCCGTGGCCTTGAAATACGACCCGGCCAAAGGCAGCGCGCCGGTGCTGCTGGCCAAGGGCGGCGACTTTACGGCGTTGAAGATTCGTGAGATTGCCAATGAGCACAAGGTGATGGTGCTGGAGTCTCCGGCTCTGGCGCGGGCCGTGTTCTATTCCACTGAGCTGGATCAGGAAATTCCCGCAGGGCTTTATCTGGCGATTGCCCAGGTACTGGCTTACGTCTACCAGCTGCGCCAGTACCAGGCGGGCAAAGGCAAGCGCCCCGGGCCGCTGCCAGAGATACCGATCCCGCCGGATTTACGCCGCGACGACTGATCATCCGTGCGCGGCAACTCGCGCATTTACCGGCTGTTTGCCTGATCCCGGCAAAGTTGGACAGCTTCTTGCAAATCCCTGCCCAGAGGCGCGCAAAGCGTCAAAAGATTGAATTGGCTGGGGTAGTGGTGTGGCAATAGATCGCTCACAAATGATCGGTGACGTACGCAGCAACCTGTCGGGGTTGAAGCAGGGCAATCTGGGTATTCCGTTGCTGCTGCTGGTCATGCTCGGCATGGTGATGCTGCCGATTCCGCCATTCCTGCTCGATGTGCTGTTTACCTTCAGTATTGCCTTGTCGATCGTCGTGTTGCTGGTGGCGATCTATGCCCTACGGCCCCTGGATTTCGCGGTATTCCCGACCATTCTGCTCGCGGCGACCTTGCTGCGGCTGGCGCTTAACGTCGCGTCCACGCGGGTGGTGCTGCTCAATGGCCAGGATGGCCAAGATGCCGCGGGTAAGGTGATTCAAGCGTTTGGTGAGGTGGTGATCGGCGGTAACTACGTGGTCGGTATCGTGGTGTTTGCGATCCTTATGATCATCAACTTCGTAGTGGTCACCAAGGGTGCTGGGCGCATCTCCGAAGTCAGCGCGCGCTTCACTCTGGATGCCATGCCCGGTAAGCAAATGGCCATCGACGCCGACCTCAACGCCGGTCTGATCGATCAGGAAACGGCCAAGTTGCGGCGTAGCGAGGTGTCCCAGGAGGCCGATTTCTATGGCTCCATGGACGGTGCGAGCAAGTTCGTGCGCGGTGATGCGATTGCCGGCTTGCTGATTCTATTTATCAACCTGATCGGCGGTGTGGCCATCGGGATTTTTCAGCATGACCTGAGCTTTGTCGATGCGGGGCGTATCTACACCTTGCTGACCATCGGTGACGGTCTGGTGGCGCAGATTCCTTCGCTGCTGTTGTCGACTGCTGCAGCGATTATGGTGACCCGGGTTTCCAGTTCGGAAGACATGGGCGCCCAGGTCAATCGGCAAATGTTCGCTTCGCCGCGCGCGCTGGCAGTGACGGCGGCGGTGATGATCGCCATGGGCCTGGTGCCTGGCATGCCGCATTTCTCCTTTATCAGTCTCGGGCTGGTGGCGGCGGGCGCGGCCTATTGGATTGCCAATAAGCAGCGCGCGACCAAAGAAAGCGAGGTTAAGGAAGTGCAGCGCCAGCAGGAACTGCTGCCAGCGCAGAAGGCTCAGGAGGTTAAGGAGCTGGGCTGGGACGACGTGACGCCGGTGGACATGGTCGGCCTGGAAGTCGGCTATCGCTTGATTCCCCTGGTTGACCGTAACCAAGGCGGCCAGTTGCTGGCGCGGATCAAAGGCGTACGCAAAAAACTTTCCCAGGAAATGGGCTTTCTTATGCCGTCGGTGCATATCCGCGACAACCTTGACCTGCAGCCCAGCGCCTATCGCCTGACCTTGATGGGTGTCAGCGTGGCCGAGGCCGAGGTGTATCCGGATCGTGAGCTGGCGATCAATCCCGGTCAGGTCTTCGGTCCACTTAATGGTATTGCCGCCAAGGATCCGGCATTCGGCCTGGAAGCGGTGTGGATTGACCCAAGCCAGCGTGATCAGGCGCAGTCCCTCGGTTACACCGTGGTTGATGCCAGTACCGTGGTTGCCACCCACCTCAACCAAGTGCTGCACAAGCATGCTCATGAACTGCTGGGGCATGAAGAAGTGCAGCAGTTGATGCAGCTGCTGGCCAAGAGCTCGCCCAAGCTCGCCGAAGAGTTGGTGCCTGGGATGATTTCCCTGTCGACCCTGCTCAAGGTGCTGCAAAGCCTGCTGCAGGAGCAGGTGCCGGTGCGTGATATCCGTACCATTGCCGAGGCCATCGCCAATGTTTCGGTGAAGAGTCAAGATCCCGCCGTGATGGTGGCTGCGGTGCGTGTCGCGTTAGCCCGGGCAATTGTGCAAAGCATTGTGGGACTAGAGCCGGAGCTGCCTGTGATCACCCTTGAGCCAAGGTTGGAACAGATATTGCTAAACAGTATTCAGAAGGCCGGTCAAGGCTCCGAGGAGGGCATCCTCCTGGAGCCTGGCATGGCCGAGAAGCTGCAGCGTTCCCTGGTGGAAGCGGCGCAGCGCCAGGAAATGCTCGGCAAGCCAGTGATACTGCTGGTGGCCGGTCCGGTCCGGGCGATGCTCTCGCGATTCGCGCGGCTGGCGGTTCCGAGTATCCATGTACTGGCATACCAGGAAATTCCGGATAATAAGCAGGTCACCATCGTTGCGACGGTGGGGCAGAACTAACCGAGGTTACAGGCCATGCAGGTCAAACGCTTTTTCGCCGCCGATATGCGTACCGCCATGAAGCTGGTGCGTGATGAACTGGGTGCCGATGCCTCGATCATTGGCAATCGCCGGGTTGCTGGCGGTGTCGAGCTGACTGCCGCACTGGATTATCAAGTGCCCGCCGCGCCAGCCCGTCAGCCTAATCCGGCGCTGGAAGCCGAACTACGCAAAACCCAGGCAAAAATCGCCACAGCGCAGGCGGAGCTGACCACGCGTGCTCAAGTCGATGCCGGCAAGGATCGTCAGTTGTTTGGCGCCGCCGCCAGCGTGCCGGTCGATCGCTTGGCCGAGGCATTGTCTCCGGCACGTGCTGCACCTGCCGCCGCTGATCAGGGTGCCCTGGATGCCATGCGCTTCGAGCTGCATGGCCTGCGTGAACTGATTGAGGTGCAGCTGGGTTCAATTGCCTGGGGGCAGCTGCAGAATCGCCAGCCGCAGCAAGCGAATCTGTGGCGTCGTCTGCAACGCATGGGCCTGTCCGCTGAACTGGCGAAGGCGCTGCTTGAACGCGTTGCCAACATTGCCGAGCCGCGTCAGGCCTGGCGCATGTTGCTGGCGCATCTGGCTCACGCCATCAAGACGCCGCAGCAAGAGCCAATGGAAGAGGGTGGTGTGATCGCCCTGGTGGGCCCGGCGGGTATGGGCAAGACCACGACCTTGGCCAAGCTGGCGGCGCGTTATGTGCTCAAGTACGGCGCGCAGCATATTGCCCTGGTCAGCCTCGATAGCTACCGCATTGGCGCGCAGGAACAGATCAAAACCCTGGGTCGTATTCTTAACGTGCCAGTCACGCTGGTCGATCCGGGTCAATCCTTGACCCAGGCTTTGGCTCCGCTGGCGCGTAAGCGCGTCGTGCTGATCGATACCGCTGGCCTGCCGGCCAATGATCCGGCGCTGCGCATGCAGCTGGAAACGCTGGCTAGCCGTGGCGTCAATGCCAAGAGCTATCTAGTGATGGCCGCGACCAGCCAGGGCCAAGTGCTGAAAGCCGCCTACCATAGTTATAAACGCTGTGGTCTGGTTGGCTGTATTATCACTAAAGCGGATGAAGCCACCAGTTTGGGTGAGGTGTTAGGGCTGGCTATTAGCCAACGTCTACCGGTAGCCTACCTCACTGATGGGCCACGTATTCCCGATGATCTGCAGATACCGCGCAGTCATCAGTTGGTGAGTCGGGCCGTTGGGCTGCAGGCGACCCAAGAACCGAGTGAAGATACGATGGCAGAGATGTTTTCCGGTCTTTACCAGCAGCCTGCACGGCGTGCCAGTTAAGCTAAATATTATTGGAATTGAGCGGTGTTTAGCCGAGCAAGTGGCTCCAGTCGACGTTAGACAAGGTATTAGAAATTATGGGTATGCATCCCGTACAGGTGATTGCGGTGACCGGCGGCAAAGGTGGCGTCGGCAAGACCAACGTCTCGGTGAACCTGGCGTTGGCCTTGGCCGATCTCGGCCGTCGGGTGATGCTGATGGACGCTGACCTGGGTTTGGCCAACGTCGATGTATTGTTGGGGCTCAGTGCTAAACGCACCCTGGAAGACGTTATCAGCGGCGAGTGTGAGCTGCGTGATGTGCTGTTGCAGGGGCCAGGTGGTATTCGCATCGTGCCTGCTGCTTCGGGCATTCAGAGCATGGTGCAGTTGTCGCCGATGCAGCATGCTGGATTAATCCAGGCCTTCAGCGATATCAGCGACAACCTCGATGTGCTGATTATCGATACCGCCGCCGGGATCGGTGATGGTGTCGTCAGCTTCGTGCGCGCCGCGCAGGAGGTTCTGGTGGTGGTGTGTGATGAACCCACCTCGATTACCGATGCTTACGCCCTGATTAAATTGCTCAACCGCGACCACGGTATGAATCGTTTTCGCGTATTGGCCAACATGGCTCACAGCCCGCAGGAAGGTCGTAATCTCTTTGCTAAGCTGACCAAAGTGACTGACCGTTTTCTTGACGTTGCCCTGCAGTATGTCGGTGCAGTGCCTTACGACGAGTCAGTGCGCAAGGCCGTGCAGAAGCAGCGCGCGGTTTACGAAGCTTTCCCGCGCTCGAAATGCGCGCTGGCGTTCAAAGCAATCGCTCAGAAAGTCGACGCCTGGCCATTACCGGCCAACCCGCGCGGTCATTTAGAGTTCTTTGTTGAGCGACTGGTGCAGCAACCGATCGTAGACACGGCCATATGACAGCAGCCTCTGGACTTCGTATGTATAGCAAAGCGCAGGCGCAGGATTCCCAGCACCAGCTGATCGAGCGCTATGCGCCTCTGGTCAAACGCATTGCCTATCACCTGCTGGCACGCTTGCCGGCCAGTGTGCAGGTTGACGACTTGATCCAGGCGGGGATGATCGGCCTGCTTGAAGCGTCAAAAAAATACGACTCCAGTAAAGGTGCCAGTTTCGAGACATTCGTCGGTATCCGTATTCGCGGCTCCATGCTTGATGAGGTGCGTAAAGGCGACTGGGCACCCCGTTCGGTGCACCGCAATAGCCGCATGGTCAGTGATGCCATTCGAAAAGTTGAGGCTAGAACCGGTCGGGACGCTAAAGATCAAGAGGTTGCGGCCGAACTCCAATTGAGTCTGGAGGATTACTACGGCATTCTTGGCGACACTTTAGGCAGCCGCCTGTTCAGTTTCGACGACCTGTTACAGGACGGCGAGCACGGCGAGTTGACTGAAGACGCTGGCAACCATCACCTCGAACCTTCTCGTGATCTAGAAGATGAACGCTTTCAGGCGGCCTTGGCGGATGCCATTGGCAACCTGCCAGAGCGCGAGCGCTTGGTGTTGGCACTGTATTACGATGAAGAATTGAACCTTAAAGAGATCGGCGCGGTGTTGGGGGTTAGCGAGTCACGCGTAAGCCAACTACACAGTCAATGTGCCGCTCGTTTACGCGCCCGTCTGGGTGAGTGGCGCGCGCACTAAACTGCCCGCTCGCGCGGCTGGTTTCATGAATAAAGGCGCATGCAGGTTGCTGGGTGCGTTTGGGACTGTACGGAGGTCGACTTGGACAAAAACATGAAAATCCTCATCGTTGATGACTTTTCAACGATGCGACGGATCATCAAGAACCTCCTGCGTGACTTGGGGTTCACCAACACCGCAGAAGCCGATGACGGCACGACTGCATTGCCCATGCTGCAAAGCGGCAGCTTCGACTTTCTGGTAACGGATTGGAACATGCCTGGCATGACCGGTATTGACTTGCTGCGTGCCGTGCGTGCGGATGATCGGCTGAAAAGCCTGCCCGTGCTGATGGTCACGGCAGAAGCTAAGCGTGATCAGATTATCGAAGCTGCCCAGGCTGGGGTTAACGGTTATGTAGTCAAACCGTTCACTGCCCAGGTTCTGAAAGAGAAGATTGAGAAAATCTTTGAGCGGGTCAACGGCTGATGTCTGCCACGAGGTTCTATGGAGCATAAAAATCCTGCTCAGGGTGATCTTGAATCGTCCTTGAAGCACAGCGCTCGCCAACTGGTAGACAGCCTGGAAAAAGGCAATTTTGGTGAAGCGGTCCAGCTGATACACGACCTGAATAAGGCGCGTGATCGTGGCTTGTATCATGAGGTCGGCAAGCTGACCCGTGAGCTGCACAACGCCATCGTCAATTTTCAGCTTGACCCTCGTGTGCCGCATGCCACTGAAGTCTCGCAAATCACCGATGCCACCGAACGCCTAAATTATGTGGTGACGATGACCGAGAAAGCGGCCAATCGCACCATGGACCTGGTTGAGTTGAGTGCGCCGCTGGTTAATGACCTCAGTGCTGAAGCGCAAAGCCTGAGTGCCGACTGGGGGCGTTTTATGCGCCGCGAGATGAGCGCAGACGGTTTTCGTGAATTGGCCAAGCGTGTTGAGCTTTTTCTAGCAAGCAGTGAGCGTGATAGCGCGAAAATCTCCGGGCACCTCAATGATATTTTGCTGGCTCAGGATTATCAGGATCTCACCGGGCAGGTGATCAAGCGGGTGACCCAGTTGGTCACTGAAGTTGAGAGCAACCTGCTGAAACTGGTGCTGATGGCCAGTCAGGTGGATCAATTTGCCGGCATTGAGCACAACCACGAGTTACTCCGTGCCGAGCAAGAAAAACAAAAAGAACCTTCCCACGGTGAAGGTCCGCAGATTCATGCCGATAAGCGTGAAGACGTCGCATCTAATCAAGATGATGTCGACGACCTGCTTTCTAGCTTAGGATTTTAGGAGCACACGTCTTATGAGCTTCGGCGCCGATGAAGAAATCCTCCAGGACTTCCTGGTAGAGGCCGGCGAGATTCTTGAACTGTTGTCCGAGCAGCTGGTAGAGCTGGAAAGTCGTCCGGACGACATGAATCTGCTCAACGCTATTTTTCGCGGTTTTCATACCGTCAAAGGTGGTGCTGGTTTTCTCCAGCTCAATGAGCTGGTGGAATGCTGCCATATCGCAGAAAACGTCTTCGACATCCTGCGCAAGGGTGAGCGGCGCGTCGACTCCGCGTTAATGGATGTGGTGCTTGAAGCACTGGATGCCGTTAATGGCATGTTTACCGAGGTGCGCGAGCGTACCGATCTAACCCCGGCTACTCCTGAGCTGCTGGCTGCTTTGGCGCGCCTGGCTGAACCGGCAGGTGCTGATCCTGAACCGGTCGTGGCGGTTAAAGTGTCCGCTGAGCCTGCGTTTGAGACCGTTGCTGGCGACATTACCGACAGTGAATTCGAGACGTTGCTCGGTGCTTTGGATGAGCCGGCGACAGCCGCTTCCAGCGCCGCCAGCAGCGATGAAATTACTGATGATGAATTCGAGTCGTTGCTGGATCAGTTACATGGCAAAGGTCAGTTCGTCACGCCCGAGGCTCCCGTCGCACCTGCCGTACCCGAGCCTACCTCTAGCAATGAAATCACCGACGATGAATTTGAGTCGTTGCTCGACCAGCTGCACGGCAAAGGTCAGTTTGTAGCGCCAGCCACTTCGGCTCCCGTTACGCCGGCAGCCCCGGCTGAGCCTGCTGCAGCAAACGGTGATATCACCGACGATGAGTTCGAAGCCTTGCTCGATCAGCTGCATGGCAAGGGCAAGTTTGTCGAGCCTGAGGCGATCAAAGCCGCTACGCCGGCGCCAGCTGCCAAGCCAGTAGAACCCAGCAAAAGTGCAGCGCCTGCGGTTGCAAAGCCTGCGGCTAAGGCTGAACCCGCCAAGGTGCCTGCGGTAGAAAAGGCTGCTCCGCCCAGTGAAGCGGAAACCACCGTGCGGGTAGACACTGCGCGCCTGGATGAAATCATGAACATGGTCGGTGAACTGGTGCTGGTGCGTAATCGCCTGGTGCGTTTGGGCTCCAGCAGCGGCGATGAAGCCATGTCCAAGGCGGTGTCCAACCTGGATGTGGTGACGGCCGACTTGCAGACGGCGGTGATGAAAACCCGCATGCAGCCGATCAAGAAAGTCTTCGGGCGCTTCCCGCGTCTGGTTCGCGACCTCGCGCGCCAGCTCAAGAAAGAGATCAATCTGGAGCTGGTCGGTGAAGAAACCGACCTCGACAAGAACCTGGTTGAGGCGCTGGCCGATCCGCTGGTGCACTTGGTGCGTAACGCGGTTGATCATGGTATTGAAACCCCAGACGAACGCGAAGCGTCCGGTAAAGCGCGAGGCGGCAAAGTGGTGCTGTCCGCGGAGCAGGAGGGCGATCACATCCTCTTGTCGATCTCTGATGACGGCAAGGGCATGGACGCGGATGTGCTGCGTGCCAAGGCCGTGGAAAAAGGTTTGCTGGATAAGGATGCGGCTGATCGACTCAATGAGTTCGAGTGCTACAACCTGATTTTTGCCCCCGGCTTTTCGACCAAGACGGAGATCTCCGATGTCTCCGGTCGCGGTGTGGGCATGGACGTGGTGAAAACCAAGATTAATCAGCTCAACGGCACCGTTAACGTGTTTTCGGTGAAGGGGCAGGGCTCGAAGATCGTCATTAAGGTGCCGCTGACCCTGGCGATCATGCCGACGCTGATGGTGATGTTGGGCAATCAGGCCTTTGCCTTTCCGCTGGTTAACGTCAACGAAATTTTCCACCTTGATCTATCGCGTACCAATATTGTCGATGGCCAGGAAGTGGTGGTCGTGCGTGATAAAGCCTTGCCGCTGTTCTACCTCAAGCGTTGGCTGATCGGCAATGCCGCCCACGTGGAGCAGGGCGAGGGGCATGTGGTGATTCTCACTGTTGGCAGCCAGCGTATTGGCTTTGTGGTCGATCAGTTGGTGGGTCAGGAAGAGGTGGTGATCAAGCCGCTGGGCAAAATGTTGCAGGGCACACCAGGCATGTCAGGCGCGACGATCACCGGTGATGGCCGTATTGCTCTGATTCTTGACGTGCCGAGCATGCTCAAACATTACGCGCGACGTATCTGATTGTTCGCGGCGCGGGTATTTTTCGCGCCGCTTAGGAGTTGTATATGGCTGTTAAGGTGTTGGTGGTCGATGACTCCGGTTTTTTTCGTCGGCGCGTGTCGGAAATTCTCTCAGCCGATCCGAATATTCAGGTAATCGGCACCGCCACTAACGGTCGTGAGGCGATTGAGCAGGCTCAAGCGCTCAAGCCTGATGTAATTACCATGGATTACGAGATGCCGATGATGGATGGCATCACGGCCGTGCGTAACATCATGCAGCGCTGTCCAACGCCGGTATTGATGTTCTCCTCGCTTACCCATGAGGGCGCACGCGTCACCCTGGATGCTCTTGAAGCGGGTGCCGTGGATTTTCTGCCGAAGAACTTTGAGGACATTTCGCGTAACCCCGAGCGGGTTAAACAACTGCTCTGCGAGAAAATCCATACCATCGCCCGCAGCAACCGCCGCAGCCTGAGCCCGCAGCCTGCGGCATCAGCTGCTGCGCCAGCCCGGCCAGCGGTACGCCCCGCCTCAACGGCCAGCACGCTGAGTCGACCCGCGGTTGCACCTGCCCCTGTGGCCGTTTCGAGTGCTACACCCAAGCGTAAGCCCTATAAATTAGTCGCTATCGGCACCTCAACGGGTGGGCCGGTGGCGCTGCAGCGTGTATTGACGCAGTTGCCGGCTAACTTCCCCGCGCCGCTGGTGCTGATCCAGCACATGCCCGCAGCCTTCACCAAGGCCTTTGCCGAACGCCTCGACAAACTGTGCCGTATCAGCGTCAAGGAGGCTGAGGATGGCGATGTGCTGCGGCCTGGGCTGGCGCTGCTAGCCCCAGGCGGTAAGCAGATGATGGTCGACGCCCGTGGCATGGTGAAGATCCTGCCGGGTGACGAGCGCCTTAACTACAAGCCTTGTGTCGATATCACCTTTGGCTCCGTGGCCAAATCTTACGCGGACAAAGTGCTCGCGGTCGTGCTGACGGGCATGGGCGCGGATGGCCGTGAAGGTGCGCGCCTGCTCAAACAGACTGGCAGCCAGGTGTGGGCACAGGATGAAGCCAGTTGTGTGATTTACGGCATGCCCATGGCTATCGTCAAAGCCAATCTGGCCGATGCTGTGTACCCGTTGGATGATATTGGCAGGCACCTGGTGGAGGCCTGTATTTAATGGATGTACTGAGCCTTATTGGGGTCATCCTGGCATTTGTCGCGATCCTCGGCGGCAACTATCTCGAAGGCGGTCATGTTGGTGCTTTGCTCAATGGGCCAGCAGCGCTGATCGTGATCGGCGGTACCCTAGGCGCAGCATTCCTCCAGGCTCCCGTCCATGTATTCAAGCGCGCGCTGGCAATTATCAGCTGGATCTTTTTCCCGCCGCGGATAGATCTGGTTGGAGGCATAAATCGGGTCGTCGGCTGGAGCATGACCGCGCGTAAGGAAGGTTTGCTGGGCCTTGAGGCGGTGGCTGATGCTGAAACGGACCCCTACGCCCGCAAAGGTTTGCAGCTGTTGGTTGACGGGGCAGAGCCGGAAGCCATTCGCAGTATTCTCGAAGTCGATCTGTACACCCAGGAGGGCCGTGATATTCAGGCTGCCAAGGTGTTTGAAAGCATGGGCGGGTATGCGCCGACGATTGGCATTATCGGTGCGGTGATGGGCCTGATTCACGTCATGGGTAATCTGGCCGACCCGAGCATGCTCGGCAGCGGCATTGCGGTGGCGTTTGTGGCGACCATTTATGGCGTTGGTTTTGCCAACCTGCTGCTGCTGCCCATTGGTAACAAGCTCAAAGCCATCGCTCAACGCCAATCGCGTTATCGCGAGATGTTGCTCGAAGGCATCCTGTCGATTGCCGAGGGTGAAAACCCACGCTCCATCGAATTGAAGCTGCAAGGCTTTATGGATTGATGGAGGCACAACATGGCCCGCCGGCGTCATCAAGAAGAACATGAAAACCACGAACGTTGGCTGGTCTCCTATGCCGACTTCATTACCTTGCTGTTTGCGTTTTTCGTGGTGATGTACTCGATTTCCTCGATTAACGAAGGCAAGTACAAAATTCTTTCAGACAGCCTGACCGGTGTGTTCAATCAGCCTGATCGTGCGATCAAGCCGATTCCGGTCGGTGATGAGCGGCCGCGTACCACTGAGCCGGATCGTTCGCTGGTGGATGAAGAAAGCACGCTGTCAGCTGCCGACTCGCTGGAAAGCATCGCCCAAAGCATAAGTGATGCCTTTGGCGGCTTGATTCAGTCCGGTCAGCTCAAGGTCAGCGGCAATGAGTTATGGATCGAGATTGAACTCAGTTCCAGCCTGCTGTTCACCAGTGGCGATGCCGTCCCTAATAATGCGGCGTTCGATATTATCGAGAAGGTAGCCAAAATTCTGGCGCCCTATGAGAATCCGGTTCACGTAGAAGGCTTTACCGATAATCTGCCCATTCAGACTGCGCAGTTCCCTACTAACTGGGAGCTGTCTACCGCAAGGGCCGCGAGTATCGTCCGGATGCTGGCGATGGATGGGGTTAACCCGAGTCGTTTGGCGGCTGTAGGTTACGGTGAGTTCCAGCCCGTGGCCGATAACACCACTGCAGAAGGGCGTGGCCGCAATCGTCGGGTGGTGTTGGTGATATCGCGCAATCTCGATGTGCGCCGCAGCGTAAGTGGTGTGGGCAGCGCGAATGCGCAGCCTGATGCGGCCCTGAAGCGGGCTGGCACGCAACCTGCAGCAACACTGATAGCGCCGGCCCCGCAAGCGGGTGCCGTCAACCCCCCGTCGCCGGCCCCATAAAGGTGGCCCCGTTCTCGGTCAGGCATCACCTGCACCGAGAGGATGATTACGATGAGAGTCTGGGCAGTAGCCAATCAAAAAGGTGGCGTTGGTAAGACCACCACATCAATCGCCTTGGCGGGCCTGCTGGCTGATGCCGGTAAGCGCGTGGTGGTGGTCGATCTCGATCCTCATGGTTCGATGACCAGCTATTTCGGGCACGACCCTGACAGCCTTGAACACAGCAGTTTTGATCTGTTTCAGCACAAGGGCAGCGTGCCGCGCGGTTTGCCGCAGCAATTGCTGTTGCCGACCAGCCATGAGCGAATTTCTTTGCTGCCTTCCAGTACCGCACTTGCCACGCTTGAGCGTCAGTCACCCGGGCAGAGCGGGTTAGGGTTGGTGATCGCCAAGAGCCTTGCGCAGCTTTGGGAGGACTTTGATCATGCAGTGATCGACAGCCCGCCCTTGCTCGGCGTGTTAATGGTCAATGCCCTGGCGGCCAGCCAACAGTTGGTGATTCCGGTGCAGACTGAGTTTCTTGCGGTCAAAGGCCTTGAACGCATGGTCAATACCCTGGCCATGATCAACCGCTCGCGGCAGCAGGCGCTGCCTTACACCATCGTGCCGACGCTGTTTGATCGCCGTACTCAGGCCTCCATGAGTACGCTGCGGGTCTTGCGCAACAATTACCTTGAGCACCTGTGGCCCGCTTATATTCCGGTTGATACGCGCCTGCGCGACGCCAGTCGGGCCGGCCTGACACCGTCGCAATTCGATAAAAATAGCCGTGGCGTGATTGCCTATCGGGCGCTTCTCAAGCACTTGTTGGCGCAGCAGATTGCCGCGCAGGTCGCCTGAGATGAGCGGCTATGCTGAAGATATAGGCTCAAGTCTGTCGCTAGCGCGGCCGATAGTCTGTACAGATTGTTATTACGGGTTGTTTTCATGAGTCTTCCCCTTGCTACCGCGACACGTCCGCAACTGGCCTTGCAGTCCTATCTGGATAGCTTGTTGCAGGACGCTGCGGTCGAGTTAGCCGATAGCATCACGCTGGATGAGTTCGAAGCGGCGGTGCTTGAAGAGCAGGTCCGCGACGCCCGAACCCTGCCTCAAGTGCAAGCCGTGGCCAGCAAACCCTTGGCTGAACTGGCTGCGCGACCGCTTGTGCTGCCCACTATCGAGATCCCGGCACCGTCCGTTGAAGTCGCGCCGCAAGTGGCTGCCACTCTAGCCGTGATTGAGGTTGAGCGCGCACCGCTGCCGTCGTTGATGGTGCCCGAGCCGGTATTATCGGGTCGTCCGGAATGGGCTCAGGAGCCTTTCGAATGTCTATTGTTCGACGTTGCCGGCCTGACGTTGGCCGTGCCGCTGGTGTGTCTGGGTTCGATTTATCCCCTGCAAGGCCAGGAGCTGACGCCATTATTTGGCCAGCCCGACTGGTTTCTCGGCATACTGCCTAGCCAGGCAGGCAACCTGAAGGTGCTGGATACTGCGCGCTGGGTAATGCCTGATCGTTACCGCGATGATTTTCGCGAAGGTTTACAGTATGTGATCTCCGTTCAGGGCTATGAGTGGGGGCTGGCTGTGCATCAGGTCAGCCGCTCGATTCGGCTCGACCCGAATGAGGTCAAATGGCGCAGCCAGCGGACTCAGCGCCCATGGCTGGCCGGTACGGTGATTGAACACATGTGTGCCCTGTTGGATATTGCATCGCTGGCTGAGTTGATTGCCAGTGGTGCCGCTAAACGTATGGCGGCCAGACAGGGTCATTGAATAACGCACGGGCTGTGCGCTGCACCGCCTGGCAACTACAGTAAAGACACCGGGCTAGATACCCGCGATCGCCGCCGTGAGCGGTTCAAGACGAGGTTAGGGACATGAAGAAAAGTTCGGCACAAGGCTCTGAAGATCCGATTCTGCAGTGGGTGACGTTCCGCCTGGATAACGAAACCTATGGCATCAATGTGATGCAAGTGCAGGAAGTTCTGCGCTACACCGAAATTGCCCCTGTGCCGGGTGCTCCGAGCTATGTGCTGGGCATCATCAACCTGCGCGGTAATGTGGTCACCGTGATCGACACGCGCCAGCGTTTTGGCCTTGACTCCACTGAGGTGACCGATAACACCCGTATCGTGATTATCGAGGCTGACAAGCAGGTGGTTGGTATCTTGGTCGACAGCGTGGCGGAGGTGGTTTACCTGCGCCAATCTGAAGTGGAAACAGCGCCGAACGTTGGCAATGATGAATCCGCCAAGTTTATTCAGGGCGTATGCAACAAGAACGGCGAACTACTGATTTTGGTTGAGCTGGACAAAATGATGAGTGAAGAAGAGTGGTCCGAGCTGGAGAGCATCTAGCTCATGCTTGTCGCGCTGCTTACCGTCCTAGTCCTGGTTTGCCTGGGGCTAATGGGTGCCTGCATTTGGCTTGCACGGCAGTTGCGCGACGTCGTCAAGCTGCAAGGTGAGCGTGACGCCGCGCGTGACCGGCGGTTCAAAGAGCTCAGTCGGCGTCTGGATGCCTACCTGGCGGGCAGTGTGCAGATGGGTGAGGAGTTACAAGAGCTGCGCCGCGTTGTGGCGCCGCTGCCGGACAAACTCAATCAAATTGAACAGCGTGACCCCAGTAGCCTGTCGTTTACCCAAGCGGCGCGACTGGCTGGCATGGGTGCCAGTGTGGATGACCTGACTCAGTCCTGCGGCCTGAGCAAGGCTGAGGCTGAGTTGGTCAGCAAAATGCAGCAGGCCAAACTGCAGCGTTACTGATGAACCCTTCCTTCTAGATCGGCGGTTGCTCAGTGGGCTGGGCCTTCCAATAGGCGCAGCGGCGGCGTGATATCTGTATCGCGCCCACCACCCGCCGGTGCTTTACCCTTCAAGTACCAGGCAAAGGCGATGATTTCCGCGATACAGCGATACAGCTGCTCCGGGATTGCATCACCCAACTCCAGGCGCGCGAGCAGGCGTACCAGCTCCGCATTTTCGTAGATCGGAACTTCATATTCTCGGGCAATCGCCAGGATTGCTTCGGCCAGTTCGTCATCGCCTTTAGCACTGAGCACAGGCGCATTCTGCCCGTCGTAGGTGAGGGCGATGGCTTGGCGTGGCGTGGTCTTCTTCATGCGGTTTCATCCACCCAGCGTTGTTCCAAGGTTGTGCGTGGACCACGCGGCGGTATGCCCTGGCTGCAGGCCAGCTCACCTACCTGGACGCCTGCGGCATTAAGGCGTTGGCGCAGGTTGTCCAGTTCGGCGTCAATCAGGCTGACGGTACTGCTGCGTTCTGCCCACAGCTGGCTGGATAGACGGCCATGGGCCAGTTGCGCCTGGATCTGCAGGGGCCCCAGTGGGTCGATATCGAATGCCAGCTCAACTTTCCACAGGGTTTCTTTTTTCTCGGGTTTTTCTTGTGGGTTGCTTTCGTCGCGCTGGATTTTTACCTGCAGCGGCACCAGCTCCTGGTGGTTACGCATGGGTAGCTCCAGTTGCCAGGTGGTGAGCAGGTTGCCGTCCGATCCGACCTGGCTCTGCGCCAGGCTGGACAGCTGGTGAGTTTGCAGGCGCGAGATGGCCGCTGCAGCAAGTTTTAGCAGGGCCTCCAGGTCAGCCTCACCTTCCATCGATTGCAGCAGGCGCGAGGGCAGGGGGAAGTTCAGTCCTTGTTGGCGTGTGCTGGCCTTACCTAGGCTGCCAAGTAGGTCGCGGGCCAGGGCCGGCATGGCCTGTGCCATTGCGGAACTGGCAGTGGCGGCGGCCAAAGGGGTACCGGCTGACAGGCTGGGTAATAGTTGGGTAATCAGGCGCAGCAGGTTGGCCTTGAGGTCGTTCGGCAGAGCTTGGCCCTGGCCGCCC
This sequence comes from Pseudomonas sp. MIL19, assembly GCF_028680365.1. Taxonomy (NCBI): domain Bacteria; kingdom Pseudomonadati; phylum Pseudomonadota; class Gammaproteobacteria; order Pseudomonadales; family Pseudomonadaceae; genus Pseudomonas; species Pseudomonas sp. MIL19. Next base: position 100,674 of record NZ_JAPPVG010000010.1, read on the forward strand.
AATAGTTTGCTCTCGAGCAAAATACCGCTGTTCTCCAGGGCGGCGGCCAGGCCTTTTGGGGTGCTTAGCTGAGCGGCATCGGGCAGGGTGCCGAAGAGTTTATCGATGCTGGTGCGCAGACCTTCGCTCATCTCGGCGCTGCCGCGCAGACCTTGTAGGGCGCTGAAAAAGCCCTCCAATGAACCTTGGCGGTTGCTTTGTGAGGCCAATTGCTGGCTTAGCGCGAGTTGATCCAGGCGGCCGCTCAAGGGCAGAAAGCTCAACGACTGGTTCCCCTGCACTTGCGCGCTGAGCAAACTGCCCACCGGCAGCGCCAGCGGAGTTTCCAGCGACAGCTTGCTGCCGGCCAGCTGCGTGTTGAGCAAGTTGACCACGACTTTGTAGACCACCTCTTGCGCGCGGCCCTGCAGCAGTTGCTCGCGGGCGACCACCTTGCCTTGTAGCAGGGTGCCGACGGGTAGTTGTTCGAGGTCCAGGCTGGTGAGAGGTTTGTTGCCCCCGGCCAGTACAGCTAAGGCCAGGCGGGTTTCCGACAAGGCGGTCACCGCCAGTGAGGTGCCCTGGGCGATAGGCCGGGAACTGCTGGCTTCGAGGGTGGTTTGCCGGCCATTCTCCAGCGTCAACTTGAGTAGCAACTGAAAGCTCTGCGCCACTTCCTTCAAGGCGATAACTTCGGCCTTGGCGGTTTCCCCACTGAGCAGCAAGCCTTGCAGGGGTTGCAGCAGTTTCACCGCTTGGTCAGCCGCTACGGCGTTGGGGCGGCTGCTGGGGGGTGTCGGCGGCAGGGGCCGTGGACTGCTGATTTCGCTCATGGGTGGGTTACAACCTGTCGAAAATGCCCGCTGCGGGAGGCGGGGCATGGCATGTATAATCGCGCCCCGTCCGGGCCGGCTGCGTGTTTCACTTGCGTCAGTATAGCGGCCAAGACGCTGCCGACTTGAGCCGCTTTTGCCATCCACTTTAGGTACCGATGCCTTGATCAGTCCTCTTCTCGAAGCCGTGGCGCTCGCCTGTGAGCGAGACTGGCGCATGCTGTTCGAGCAGCTGGAGGTACGTCTGGTTCCCGGTGAGATGTTGCAGGTTGCCGGGCCTAACGGCAGCGGCAAGACCAGCCTGCTGCGCCTGTTGGCCGGTTTGATGCAGCCGACTGCCGGCGAGATCCGCCTGAATGGTCGTCCGTTGACGGCGCAGCGTGCTGAACTGGCGCGCAACCTGCTGTGGATTGGTCATGCCGCCGGTATCAAGGGTTTGCTGACGGCCGAAGAGAACCTCGGCTGGCTGTGCGCGCTGCATCAGCCGGCGGAGCGCGACGCTATCTGGCAGGCGCTGGATGCGGTGGGGTTGCGCGGTTTTGAAGACGTGCCCTGCCATACCCTGTCGGCTGGCCAGCAGCGACGTGTGGCCTTGGCGCGGTTGTACCTGCCAGGGCCGAAGCTATGGGTGCTGGATGAACCCTTCACCGCGCTGGATAAAGCCGCAGTGGCGCAGCTGGAAGAGCATCTGGCCGCTCATTGTCAGCAGGGCGGCTTGGTGGTGCTGACCACGCATCACGAGTTACGCGTTAAACCGGCCGGTTATCGCGAGCTTGATTTGGGGCTGCGCACATCATGAGCAATGTTTTTACCCTGCTGCTGGCGCGTGAGGCGCGCTTGCTGTTTCGGCGTCCCGCCGAGTTGGCCAACCCGCTGGTGTTCTTCGCCATTGTGATTGCCCTGTTCCCTCTGGCGGTGGGGCCGCAAACGCAGTTGTTACAAAGCCTTTCGCCCGGGCTGGTGTGGGTGGCGGCCCTATTGGCCGTGCTGCTCTCGCTGGACGGGCTGTTTCGCAGTGATTTTGAGGATGGCTCTCTGGAGCAGTGGGTCCTTTCGCCGCACCCCCTGGCTCTTCTGGTTTTGGCCAAGGTACTGGCACACTGGCTTTTTTCCGGCTTGGCGCTGGTGCTGTTGGCGCCGTTGTTGGCGTTGATGCTGGGCTTGCCTGAGCGCTGTTTACCGGTATTGCTGATTTCCCTGCTGTTGGGCACCCCGGTGTTGAGCTTGCTGGGCGCGGTCGGTGCCGCGCTGACTGTGGGCCTTAAACGTGGCGGTCTGCTGCTCGCGTTGTTGATTTTGCCGTTGTACATCCCGGTGTTGATTCTCGGCAGCGGTGCGTTACAAGCCAGCCTGCAAGGATTGCCGGCGGTCGGCCACTTGTTGTGGTTGGCCAGCCTCACCGCATTGGCGGTGACCTTGACACCTTTTGCCATCGCCGCTGGTCTAACGATCAGTGTCGCTGAGTAGACAACTAAGCCTGAATGGCCGGCCGCCGCAGGTGCCTACCTGCACCGCGATCAGCCCTAGCACTGATGAGTAACCTGATGAACTGGACGTGGTTTCACAAACTCGGCTCGCCCAAATGGTTTTATGAAATCAGCAGCCGCTGGCTACCTTGGCTGGCCGCTGCTGCCGTCTTGCTGTTGCTGGTTGGGTTGGTCTGGGGCCTGGCCTTTGCACCGCCGGATTACCAGCAGGGCAACAGTTTTCGCATCATCTACATCCATGTTCCAGCGGCTTTTCTGGCTCAGTCCATCTACGTGATGCTGGCAGTCGCCGGCACCGTTGGCTTGGTGTGGAAAATGAAGTTGGCCGATGTCGCGCTGCAGCAGGCGGCGCCCATTGGTGCCTGGATCACCTTTATTGCTCTGGTGACTGGCGCGATATGGGGCAAGCCCACGTGGGGCACCTACTGGGTCTGGGACGCACGCCTGACCTCGATGCTGATTTTATTGTTCCTGTATTTCGGCGTGATCGCCTTGGGCAACGCCATCACCAACCGTGACAGCGCCGCCAAGGCCTGTGCGGTGCTGTCGATTGTCGGCGTGGTGAATATCCCGATCATCAAATACTCGGTGGAGTGGTGGAACACCCTGCATCAGCCCGCCACCTTCAGCGTGGTGGAAAAACCAAGTATGCCGTTTGAAATGTGGATGCCCCTGCTGATCATGGTGCTGGGCTTCTACTGCTTCTTTGGCGCGGTGTTACTGCTGCGCATGCGTTTGGAGGTGCTCAAGCGCGAGGCGCGAAGCAGTTGGGCCAAGGCCGAAGTGAAGGCGCAGGTGGAGAAAGGCCTATGAGTTTTGCCAGTTTTAGCGAGTTTCTCGCCATGGGGACCCATGGGCCATATGTCTGGTCCTGTTATGCCATCAGCCTGGTTGTGCTGGGGTTGAATGTGGCGCTGCCAATCCTGGCACGTCGACGTTATCTGCAAGACGAGGCGCGTCGTTTGCGCCGGGAGGAGTCGAAGTGAACCCGCTGCGCAAGAAACGCCTGTTTATCGTTCTGGCGATCATCGCTGGTGTAGGCATCGCCGTGGCTCTGGCCCTGAGCGCATTGCAGCAGAACATCAACCTGTTCTACACGCCCACGCAAATTGCCAATGGTGACGCCCCGCAGGACACCCGGATTCGTGCCGGTGGCCTGGTCGAAGAGGGCTCCGTGAAGCGTTCCAGCGATTCGCTGGAAACTGATTTTGTGGTGACCGACGGCGCCAAGCGCGTGACCATCCGCTACAGCGGCATTCTCCCGGACCTGTTCCGTGAGGGGCAGGGCATTGTCGCCATGGGCAAGCTCGACGCCAGCAATGTGTTAATTGCCGATGAAGTGCTGGCCAAACACGATGAAAACTACATGCCGCCGGAAGTCATGCAGGCGTTGGAGCAAAGCGGGATGAAGCAGAAACACGACGCGGCCCAAGCGGCCAAGCAGGCGTCCCGACTGGAGGCGGCGCAATGATCCCCGAACTCGGCCATTTGGCAATGATTCTGGCGCTGTGCATGGCGCTGGTGCAGGCGACATTACCAATGATTGGCGCCTGGCGGGGCGACCGTCAGTGGATGAGCCTGGCGGCACCGGCCGCCTGGGGTCAGTTTGCCTTCCTGCTGTTTTCCTTTATCTGCCTGACCTACGCCTTTATGGTCGACGACTTTACCGTCGCCTATGTGGCCAACAACTCCAACAGCGCGCTGCCCTGGTATTACAAATTCAGCGCCGTGTGGGGTGCCCACGAAGGTTCGCTGTTGCTCTGGGGCTTGATTCTCGCCGGCTGGACTTTTGCCGTGTCGATCTTCTCGCGCCAGCTACCGGAAGAAATGCTCGCGCGCGTGCTTGGGGTCATGGGCATCATCAGCATCGGCTTTCTGTTGTTTCTGATCGTGACGTCCAACCCGTTCGCGCGCTTGCTGTTTGATACCCCGACCAATGGCCGTGATCTCAATCCGCTGTTGCAGGATTTTGGTCTGATCGTGCATCCGCCGATGCTCTACATGGGCTATGTCGGCTTCTCTGTCGCCTTCGCTTTCGCCATCGCCGCCTTGCTCGGCGGCAAGCTGGATGCGGCCTGGGCGCGCTGGTCGCGGCCGTGGACCATCGTTGCCTGGGCCTTCCTCGGCATTGGTATTGCTCTGGGCTCGTGGTGGGCCTACTACGAACTTGGCTGGGGCGGCTGGTGGTTCTGGGACCCGGTGGAAAACGCCTCCTTTATGCCCTGGTTGGTCGGCACCGCGCTGATTCACTCCCTGGCGGTCACGGAAAAGCGCGGCGTGTTCAAGAGCTGGACCGTGCTGCTGGCCATCGCCGCCTTCTCCCTCAGCTTGCTGGGGACCTTCCTGGTGCGTTCCGGGGTGCTGACCTCGGTGCATGCCTTCGCCAGCGACCCTGAGCGCGGCGTGTTTATCCTGGCATTCCTGTTGATCGTGGTAGGCAGCTCGCTGGCGCTGTTTGCAATCCGTGCGCCGGTGGTCAAGAGCCAGGTCGGCTTCGCCCTGTGGTCGCGGGAAACCCTGCTGCTGGTGAATAACCTGATTCTGGTAGTGTCCGCGGCGATGATTCTGCTCGGCACCCTGTACCCGTTGGTGCTGGACGCCATGACCGGCGCCAAGCTGTCGGTTGGTCCGCCGTACTTCAACGCGCTGTTCGTGCCGTTGATGGGCCTGTTGATGGCGATGATTGCGGTCGGTGTGCTGGTGCGCTGGAAAGACACGCCAGTTAAATGGTTGCTGAACATGCTCGCGCCGGTACTGATCGGCAGCGTGGTGCTGGCGGTTGTCGCCACCTTCCTGGTGGGTGACTTTAACTGGGCGGTGCTCGGGGTCTGGCTGCTGGCTGCCTGGGTGGTTTTGGCCGGTGTGCGCGACATTCTTGAGAAAACCCGGCACAAGGGCTTGCTCAAAGGTTTGCCGAGCCTGACCCGCAGTTATTGGGGCATGCAGACGGCGCACCTGGGCATGGCGATCTGTGCGTTGGGCGTGGTGCTGACCAGTGTCGGCAGTTTCGAGCGTGATATGCGCATGGCTCCGGGTGAGTCAGTGGAGATTGGCGGTTATCAGTTCACTTTCGAAGGTGCCGAGCACTTTGAAGGGCCGAACTTCACCTCGGATAAAGGCACTGTGCGCATCCTCGAAGACGGCAAGCAGATTGCCGTGCTGCACCCTGAGAAGCGCTTGTACACCGTGCAGCAATCGGTGATGACCGAAGCCGGCATTGACGCCGGGATCACCCGAGACCTGTTCGTCGCCCTGGGTGAACCGTTGGAGAATGGCGCCTGGGCAGTGCGCGTGCACATCAAGCCGTTTGTGCGCTGGATCTGGTTCGGCGCGCTGCTGATGGGCTTTGGTGGCTTCCTTTCAGCCTCCGACAAACGCTACCGGATGAAGGTGCGCACCCGCGTGCGTGAAGCGCTGGGTATGGCGGGGGCGCAGGCATGAAGCGTTTGTTGCTGCTCTTGCCCCTGGCGCTTTTTCTCGGTGTGGCGGTGTTTCTCTACCGCGGGCTGTTCCTCGATCCGTCTGAGCTGCCATCGGCGCTGATCGGCAAGCCCCTGCCGGCGTTCTCCCTGCCGGCCGTGCAGGACGGTAAGTTGCTTAGCGAGGCCGATCTCAAGGGTAAGCCTGCGCTGGTCAATGTTTGGGCCACCTGGTGTGTGGCTTGCCGGGTCGAACACCCGGTGCTGAACAAGTTGGCCAAGCTGGGCGTGAACATTTATGGGGTCAACTACAAGGACGACAATGCCGCCGCGCAAAAGTGGTTGGTGGAGTTCCATGACCCCTATCAGCTGAATATCAACGACGCCCGAGGCACTCTAGGGCTGGACCTGGGCGTGTATGGCGCGCCTGAGACCTTCCTGATCGACAAGGCCGGCATCATCCGCCACAAGTTTGTTGGCGTGATCGATGAGCGTGTTTGGCGTGAGCAGCTGGCGCCGCTTTATCAAGAATTGGTCGATGAGGCCCAGCCATGAGGCGTTTACTCACCGCCGCCGTGCTGGGTCTGGCTCTGTTAGGTACCGCTCAGGCCGCTATCGATACTTACGAGTTCGCCACTGAGGCCGAGCGCCAGCGTTATCGCAACCTGGTGCAAGAGTTGCGTTGCCCTAAGTGCCAGAACCAGAACATCGCCGACTCCGATGCACCGATTGCCATGGACTTGCGTGCGCAGATCTTCCGCATGTTGGAGGAGGGGCAGAGCAACCAGCAGATCATCGATTATCTGGTCAGCCGCTATGGCGATTTCGTGCTCTACAAACCGCCGGTAACCACGCGCACCCTTTTGCTGTGGTACGGCCCGGCCGGTCTGCTGATCGGTGGTTTCGCTTTGCTTGGGGTCATCCTGTTGCGTCGTCGTATTAAGTCGGGTGGTGTCGCCAGCGGCCTGTCTGCGGACGAGCAGCAGCGTCTGGCGACGTTGCTCAGCCAACAGCCCGCCAATCAACCGCCTGTGGATAAAAAGACTGATGATTGAATTTTGGTTATGCGCCGGCCTGCTGTTGCTGACAGCCCTGGCATTTGTACTGATTCCCGTGCTGCGTGGGCGCAAGCTCCAGGCTGAAGAAGACCGCACCGCCCTCAATGTGACCCTGTACCAAGAGCGCTTGCAGGACCTGCAGGCGCAGAATGCTGCTGGCGCGTTGAACGCTGAGCAGCTTGCCGCTGGTCGTGATGAGGCAGCCCGTGAGTTGCTGGCCGATACCGAAGGTGCGCAGGCGCTGCCGCCGCAGCGCACACTGGGCATTAAAGTCCCACTGGTGTTTGCCTTGCTGATGCCCTTGCTGGGGTATGGCCTGTATCAGCATTGGGGGGCTATCGATGATGTCGAGCGTGCCCGCACCTTTGCTGATCAGCCAAAGACCATTGAGGAAATGACTGCGCGCTTGGAAGCTGCAGTAAAAAGTGATCCCAAGTCAGCCGAAAGCTGGTACTTCCTGGGTCGCACCTACATGGCTCAGGAGCGTGCGGCTGATGCTGCCCAGGCTTTTGAACGTGCCATTGAAGTAGCCGGGCGTGCGCCTGAGCTGCTCGGGCAATGGGCGCAGGCGCTTTATTTTGCCGGTGGCAAACAATGGACGCCGCAGTTGCAGGCACTGACCGACGAGGCGCTTAAAGCCGATCCGGCGGAAGTCACCAGCCTTGGCCTATTGGGTATTGCCGCCTATGAGAGCGGGCAGTTCAAGCAGGCGATTGGTCACTGGCAGCAGCTGGTGGCGGTTCTGCCGGCTGAAGACCCTTCACGTCAGGCGATTCAGGGCGGGATAGACCGCGCCCGCGAGCAGCTTGGTGAGCCCGTTGAAGAGGCGGCAGTTAGTGCCGGCCCTGGCCTGACGGTACAGGTGGCGCTCGCCGACGACTTGCAGGCCAAGGTGCAACCGGGCGATGCGGTATTTATCTTCGCCCGCGCGGTTTCCGGGCCACCGATGCCGCTGGCGGTCAAGCGTCTGACCGTGGCTGACCTGCCCGCTGAAGTGCGCTTGTCGGACAGCGACGCGATGATGCCGCAGTTGAAGATCTCTGGCTTCGAGCAGGTGCAGCTGGTGGCGCGTATTTCTCGCAGTGGCAATGCCACGGCCGGTGAGTGGGTCGGCAGCAGCCTGCCGCTGGCCAGCAAGACCACTGAGCCACAACAACTGCTGATCGACAGCGCAGACAGTAAGGCGCCATGAGTCCGCTATGGCGTGGTGTTGTACTTGTAAGCGTGCTGAGCCTCGGCGCCTGCGTGCAGGCGCCGCTCAGCACAGCGCCGGTGACGTACCCGGGTGGCAGCAGCAACCACCCACGCTTTGCCCCGCCACCCGGGGTGGCCAGTCAGTGGGATGCACGGCTGGGGGTGTATGTGGTCGGTGGCGCTTCTCATCTGTACTACCGTGAGCGCACCTATTACCGCTGGAATGCTGGCTGGAGTTGGGCCACTAATCCGCAAGGGCCTTGGTTACCGACTGACAGCAGCGGTGTACCGCCTGGCCTGAATCGCCGCTACGCGCAGTAACTAGGGTTACGATCTGCTGCGCGTCGGCCCTACTGCGTTAAAAACAAGCTCGGAATGCTCATGTACAAAAGTACACTCCGCGTCCTCGCTTGTTTTGACCAGCCGGAGGCTGTTACTAACGTAGCGCCTTGCAGGACTCTAGCTTGCGAGATCTCAGGCAGCTTGGTTAGTGGGCGGGGCAGGGTGTCGCTGGGCGGCGCTCGATCTGCGGTTCGAAGTCTTCGATCAAACGGCAAATGGCTTGACCGTCAGGGGCGCAATCGTTCTTGTCGGCCCAGTCGTTGAAGGCGTTTTGCATCACCAGCGCCAGGCGTTGGCATTCCTCGATATGCGCCTGCAACGCAGCTAAGCGTTCGTGTAATAAGTCGCGCACCTCGGCGCACGGTGCGTGGCCGTTATCGGCGCTGCTGATGATTTGTTGCGTGTCTTTCAGGCTAAAACCCAGGCGGCGGGCGCGGGCGATAAAACGCAGGCGTTGCAGGTCCGCATTGGAATACTGCTGGTAGCGGTTATCCGGGTTGCGTGTGGGCCTGAGCAGACCAAGGTCGGTGTAGTGGCGTACGGTCTCACTGCTGACTGCCGCAGCTTTTGCCAGTTGGGCGACGCGCATGACCCTTGTTCTCCAGTAGTGCTAGGCCGCATCAGGTTAAAACCTTGGGGCGGCCCTTGGGTCAAGCTACTCGGCAATCTGCAGCTTGCGCGACTCGTGATAGAAGAAGCGAATTTTCTCGTACTCAAATGGCGAGTTGAGCTGGCCGTAGCGGAAGTTCACCGTTGAGCGTTGGTCTACGACCTCCAGTAGCGTGATTTCCGGATGGCTAGTGCTGACCTCGGCGACATTCAGCCAGTTAACCTGGCTTTTCGCCGCAAAGTCAGCAACCAAGCCGCCGGTATCGCGCAGGTTGGATGGGCCCAGTAGCGGCAGAATCAGGTAAGGCCCCGCTGGGGTGCCGTAATAGCCGAGGGTCTGGCCAAAGTCTTCTTTCTGCTTGGGCAGGCCCATCAGCGTGGCCGGGTCCCACAGGCCGGCGACACCAATGGTGGTGTTGAACAGTAGGCGTGCGGTGGTTTGCAGGGTGCGTTTGCCTTTGAACTGCAGCGCACTGTTGAGCAGGTTGGGTACATCCCCCAGGTTACTGAAGAAGTTGCTGACGCCGGTTTGCACCAGCGTGGGCGTGATGTAGCGGTAACCATCGACAATCGGCAGAAATACCCATTCATCGAAGCGGTAGTTGAAGTGGTAAACGCGGCGGTTCCACGACTCTAATGGGTCATAAACATTCAATGCGCTGAGGGTTGAGCGCTCGAATTCACGCTGGTCTAGGCCTGGGTTAAATTGCAGGTGCTGCATCGGCTGCTTGAAGCCGTCGTCGTCGGTCGTGTGCTCTGCGCAGGCCAGGTTGCTGGCCAGCAGCAGGCTAAAAAACACGGCAAGGGAAATAGGCTTAGCCACGGAAAAACTCCAGCATGGCGTCGCTGTTGACGCGGTAGTTGAGGTTGCCGCAATGGCCACCCAGCGGATAAACAGTCAGGCGTTCGCCCATTGTGCGGCGTAGAAAGCCCAGGTCGCCAGGGCCGAGAATGACGTCATCGGCGTTATGCATGACGGCAATTTTGCTGCTGTTTTTCAGGTAGTCAGCCACGGCATATAGGCTGACCTGGTCGATCAGTTGCGCCAGGCTGCCGCCGTCGTAGCGGGCCCGCCACATCGGGATCACTTGTTCGGTCAGGTAGCAATCAAAGTCACACTTCAGCGCATTCTTGAAGAACGGGCTCAGGCTGGTGTTTTCGGTGATTGGATAGTTGATCGGGGTGATCAGGCCGCGGCGGTTGATCAGGTCTGAGGTAAAGGCAATGTCGGCGGAGGAGAAGCGAAACGCCGCACCGATCAGCATGGCCATCTGCTCGTCGCTGAGTTTCTCCTTGGAGTTCTGGAAGTCATAGAGCAGGGCGTCGTTGATATCAACGTAGCCCTTGTCCTGGAAATAGTGGGTCAGCTTGCCCAGTACCAATTCGTAGAAGGTGGTGCTGCTGTCGATCCCTTTAACCTTGGTTTGCACCATGCGGTCGAGGTTGGTCACCGAGGTGTAGAGGTTGACCGGCGGGTTGAGTAGCAAAACGCGCTTGAAGTTGAAGCTGCGACGGGTTTCATCCAGTTCGCTGACAAACGCCGCCTGCAAGGCGCCCAGGCTGTAGCCGGTGAGGTGAAACGCGCTGACTTTCAGCCGCGGATGCTGAGCGCGAACTGCCTGCATGGCGCGGTACAGATCGTCTGCATCGTCACGGGTAATGCCCGGTGTGGCAAAGCGCGAGGCTGAGGACATAAAGTCATAGCTGGTGGGCGATGACAGTTGCACCACGTGATAACCGGCGCCGTAGAACAGCTTCTTCAGGTACTCCGGGGTGCTGCTGGCGTAATGCGCGCCGGTGCCGGCGATGATAAAGATCAGTGGTGCCTCGCCACGTTGCTTGGCCAGGCGGTAGCGCATTTTGGTGACGGGCCAGAAGTTTTCCGGCAGCTCAAATTCACGCCCCGGGCGCAGTTTGATCTGGTAATCACGCTGGTTGATATCGGCATCTGTCGGCAGCTTTGGGCGTAGTTCTGGCGGGGTTGTTACCAGGGTGGCTTCAAAGGCGTTGCTGATGGGGTAGCCATAGCTGTCAGCGTCGATGTCGGCGGCGCTGGCGCTAGTGACCAGAGCCAGGCAGCCGAGAAGGGCAAGCAGGCGAAGGAAATACGGCATGGCTAAATCTCTTGAGAGCGAGGGCTGTTGCTGGTGTCGCAGTGCAATGCGGATCGATTTGACCACATAAGCCCGACCAAGTGCCGTTTAGTTATAGACGCTTCATCCTCAGCTAGGCGCCGCTTTGTTGAGCGCCGGGATGATCAGGGTAGTACAGCCAGCTGTTCGACCCAGATCAGTTCGCAAGCACCGTCGCCGGTGTCCTCACGGCTGAGCGAGCTGACCCAGCGATAACCGTCGTCACCATCAACGCGCACCAGTTGGCCCGCCAGGCGAATCTGCTGGCCCTCTTTGAGCTGTGCCAGGGTTTTGGCCACTTCGGGGGTGGCGGGGATCAGGTGCATGTTGGCGCTGTGCGTCTCGATTTGACGGCGCGCAATGGGCAGTTGCTCAGCGCGCCAAAAGTACCAGCGGTTGCGCTGACTGATACTGATATGGCGCACGACCTCGGGGTCGGCCATCGGCCCCCAGCCAAGCGCCAGGTCGGTCGGCGACAGCTTGGCACCACGGTCGAGGTAATAGTCTTCGCGGGCCAGAATGCGTGCTTCCAGCTGGAAGCTTTGCAGGGCGCTGACGGTGTATTCGGCCACGCGCCAGCTGCCGTTGCTCACTGATGTGCTTGCTGGCAGGTTGCTGGGCGTGGGCAGCAGAATGACCCACAGCATCCAAAGGCCGAGTAGGCTGGCGGTGAGCAGTATTAGGCGGCGTATAAGCATGGCTGGATTTTAGCCGCAGCGACCTTAAATAGGCGATCTTGAGCGTGTTATCGCTGCCGCCTCAGCTTATCCTACGCGCCCTTCTTATCTGCCTGGTTTGCTTATGTCCCGTTACCTGTCCAGTACGGCTCTGTTGATCGCGGCCGCGCTGTGTTTGGCGCTGAGCGTTGCGCTGCGTTATCAGTTGATGGAAGGCGCGCAGTGGGTCGGTCTATGCGTCGATGCCCCGCAGCAGTTGGCTTGCCAGGTGCGCGCAAGCCTTGGCTGGTTGATCCACTTCGGGGTATTGGCCTGGGCTTCGTTGGTGTGTGCCGTGTTGGCATTTGTGCTGCCAGGTGCCTGGGGTAAGCGCCTGGCAGTGCCTGCATTGCTGCTCGCTCTGCCGGCGCTGGTGCTGTACAGCGCGAGCCTTGCGGTATTTGCAGTGGTGCTGGCGCTACTGCGCTGGGTGCGCGCGCCACAAACCGCCTGATCAGGCGGTTTGTGGTTTGGCCCGCAGGCTGCGCCAGAGCGCGGCGACCAGCAACGCGCAAGTCATGGCCCAACCCAGGGCTTGCCAGTTGCTCAGGGTTTCCTGATACAACTGCGGTGCAATGCCCGCGCCGATCAGCAGGGCCAGCAGGGCTACTTCGCGGCGATAACCGGCCACCGGCCGGAATAGATAGACCAGTGCCGGCAGCAAGAGTGCGGCGCTGGGGAGGCTGCGGTAGCGAGCATCCACCACGAGCGCCAGCATCATCACCGCGCCGGCAAAGCCGCTCAGCGCCAGCCAAAGTGCGCCACGGCTGTGCAGCCAATGGAGCAGGCGAGCGCGCCAGCCATCATGGCGACCCAGCAACAGCGCTGCGTGGCTCAGTACCAGCAGGTTCAGCACGATCAGTGCGGCGGCCCAGAGCCATTCGCCGAGGTAGCGACTGGTCACTAGCGCTAACTCAGCAAACAACCCGATACAGGCCGCGCCCAGCGCCGCTAGCAGCGGTAACAGCAGTGCAGCGCGGGGTGAGTGTGGGCGGCCGGCAAGCAGCAGCGTGGTGGCAAACAGGCCCAGGCTCAGCGCCAACCAGGCCGGCCAGTGCGGCAGATTGGAAACGGGCCCGGCGAGGATCGATTTGTCCTGCCGGTCGGCGTCATACAGGCCCCAGTAACCGCCCACGGCGCCTTCGCTGATGCGTTTCCACGGTTGGTCGAAGGCTTCGATCAGGTTGTAGTGCCAGCCGTTTTGTTCGGCCATGGCGACGAAGCCGCGAATGAATTTCGCCTGGTTGACCCGGCTCGGTACGGCGGTTTCGCGCTGACGGCCTTCACTGGGCCAGCCGGTTTCGCCGATCAGAATGTCCTTCGGCGCATAGGCTTTACCAAACGTCTGACGCACCTCGGCGACTTCATGCAGGGCGGTTTCGATGCCCGCGGGGTTGTCTTCCCAGTAGGGCAGCAAGTGGATGGTGATGAAGTCCACCGCCGGTGCGACTTGCGGGTGCTTGAGCCAGAACTCCCAGACATCGGCGTAGGTCACGGGTTGCTTGATCTGTGCCTTGACCTGCTCAATCAGCGCCACCAGTTGTTCGGGTGTGACTTCCTTACGCAGCAAGGCCTCGTTACCGACGATCACCGCCTGGACAACATCCGGGTGTGCGTTGGCGACTTTGACCAGGTTGGCGATTTCAACGGCGGTGTCGGCGGGGTTGCGGCTGACCCAGGCGCCGACGATCAATTTCAAGCCATGCTTGCGCGCCATATTCGGCAAGTCTTCCAGGCCGGTCACCGAGTAGGTGCGCAGGCACTCAAAGCGCTTGGCCAGTATTGCCAGGTCTGCGTCCATGCGCTCGGGGCGCAATTGGATGGGCTGATCGAAGGGCGACTGATCTTTGTCGAACGGCGTGTAGGACGCACATTGCAGCTTGTGCGTCGGGGTCGCGGCATCGGCCAACTCAAGCGATTGGCCAATGCCAAACCACAGGCCGAAAAGTGCTAGCAGACCGAGGAGGCAGGCAAACAGGTAAGGCGCTGCAGGAAAGCGGGAAGTGGCGGGCATGAGCGGGCGCGTGTGGTGGCTGAGCCGCGCATAGTAGCGGATTGCCCCTGCACTTGGCGGGCTGTTTTTGTGCGTGGCTCAGTTGTTTTATGCCGGCATTAATCACTCAGGCTTGGTGATGCAACCAGGCATGTTTCGGCCGTGCATCGTTCGCCACTGAACGGCCTTCAATGCGCTGCCAGACTTTCTCGTGGAAGTAGAAGCCCACTGAGTTGCACAGCGGCTCGATGGCGGCCACCAGACCGCTGGCGGCGATGCTGCCGGTCAGGGCGTAAGTTACGGCGAAGGCAATGCAAAAGTGCATCAGGGTGAAGGTTAGAGTCTTAAGCATGCTGCACCTCAATTGAGAATTACTCTTTATTGAGGTCTAGCCTAGTTGCTCAGGGTTGATTGGAGAAATGTTGTGTATGAATGGATTTAATAGCTTTTGGTAATTGGTTCGGTTGGCTGCCGATGCCGTCATTGGCGGGCCAATCAACAACAGTTTTCAACGTAGCCTGGCGACGGCCTGAGGGATGGTTATCCGTGGATGGCAAGCAATAAAAAACCCGCACTAGGCGGGTTTTTGTTTTCAAGCGTGCTTGAAATGCTGCGTGGTGCTTGATTCAAACCTATCAGCCATTGGTTAAGTACCAATGATGCTTTTAGTTTGTATCGCGACCCAAAAATGGTCGGGGTAGGGGGATTCGAACTCCCGACATCCTGCTCCCAAAGCAGGCGCGCTACCGGACTGCGCTATACCCCGATGAACAACTGGCTCCGCGACCTGGACTCGAACCAGGGACCCAATGATTAACAGTCATTTGCTCTACCGACTGAGCTATCGCGGAACGATGGCGCGTATCCTACTGATTCAAAAGGGGAAGTCAAGCCCTTGATGACTTCCCCTTTGAATTTATAGGACGGCGGCGATGGCTTGGGTCACGGCAGGCAGATTGCGCTGGTTGAGTGCCGCCACGCAGATGCGTCCGGTGCCCACAGCGTAGATGCCGAACTCGTTGCGCAGGCGCTCGACTTGTTCGGTCGTCAGGCCGGAGTAAGAGAACATGCCGCGCTGTTGTGCCACAAAGCTGAAGTCGCGTTTAGCGCCTAGCGCCGCCAGCTGCTCGACCATGGCCATGCGCATGCCGCGAATACGCTCGCGCATTTCACCCAGCTCGGCTTCCCACATGGCGCGCAATTCTGGGCTATTGAGCACAGTGGCCACTACGCTGGCGCCGTGAGTCGGCGGGTTGGAGTAGTTGGTGCGGATCACGCGCTTGACCTGCGACAGCACGCGCCCGGTTTCTTCTTGCGAGCCGGTCACGATGGACAGCGCGCCCACGCGTTCGCCATACAGGGAGAACGACTTGGAGAACGAGCTGGAGACGAAGAAGGTCAGGTCGGACTCAGCAAACAGGCGCACAGCTTCGGCGTCTTGCTCAATGCCATCGCCAAAACCTTGATAGGCGATGTCGAGGAAGGGCACATGCTCGCGCTCGCGCAGAATCTCCAGCACGGCTTTCCAGTCGTCCAGGGTCAGGTCTACGCCCGTCGGGTTGTGGCAGCAGGCATGCAGCACGACGATGGAGCGCACAGGCAGGTTTTTCAGGTCTTCGAGCAGGCCACCGCGGTTAACGCCGTTGCTGAAAGCGTCGTAATAGCGGTAGTTGCGCACCGGGAAACCGGCGGACTCAAACAGCGCGCGGTGGTTTTCCCAGCTTGGGTCGCTGATGGCGACGGTGGCGTCAGGCAGCAAGCGCTTGAGGAAGTCGGCACCGACTTTCAGCGCACCGGTACCGCCAATGGCCTGGGTGGTGATCACGCGGCCTTGTTCAAGCAGTGGCGAGCCCTTGCCGAACAGCATGGTTTGCACGGCTTGGTCATAGGCGGCAATGCCTTCGATCGGCAGGTAGCCACGTGGCGCATGGGCTGCGGTCAGGATAGTTTCCGCTTCGGCCACTGCACGGAGCAGCGGGATGCGCCCTTCTTCGGTGGTGTAAACACCGACGCCCAGGTTGACCTTGGTGGTACGAGGGTCAGCGTTGAATGCTTCGTTGAGGCCCAGGATTGGGTCGCGCGGCGCCATTTCGACGGCAGAGAACAGGCTCATGGGATGCGGCAACTCGAAGAGGAAGGTAAGTATTAAGCAACACCCCGCTACGACTGGCACTAGGGGTTGCGTAAGTGGCCCGGTAGTATACCGGCCCATAACGCGTGTCGCGACAGCGCGCGCATGCATTTCAGTGTTATGACGTAGGCTTTCAGATCGCGTCACAGTCACTTGCCGAGGTCAGTCATGTCCGAGTTTCAATTAGTCACCCGTTTTCAGCCGGCCGGCGATCAGCCGGAGGCGATTCGGCAGATGGTTGAGGGCCTGGAGGCGGGTCTTTCGCATCAGACACTGCTCGGCGTAACCGGCTCGGGCAAGACCTTTTCCATCGCCAATGTGATCGCGCAGATTCAGCGCCCGACCCTGGTCCTGGCACCGAACAAGACCCTGGCCGCGCAGCTGTATGGCGAGTTCAAGAGCTTCTTCCCGAACAATGCGGTTGAGTATTTCGTTTCCTACTACGACTACTACCAGCCGGAAGCCTATGTGCCGTCCTCCGATACCTTTATCGAGAAGGACGCCTCGATCAACGACCATATCGAGCAGATGCGCTTGTCGGCGACCAAGGCGTTGCTGGAGCGACCAGACGCCATCATCGTCACTACCGTGTCGTGTATCTACGGTCTGGGCAGCCCTGAGTCGTATTTGAAAATGGTGCTGCACGTCGACCGCGGCGACAAAATGGACCAGCGCGCCTTGCTGCGCCGTTTGGCCGATCTGCAATACACCCGCAACGACATGGATTTCGCCCGTTCGACTTTCCGCGTGCGCGGCGATGTGATCGATATCTTCCCGGCGGAATCCGATCTGGAAGCCGTGCGCATCGAGCTGTTTGACGATGAGGTGGAGAGCATTTCATCGTTCGACCCGCTGACCGGCGAAGTCATCCGCAAGCTGCCGCGCTTTACCTTCTACCCGAAAAGCCACTACGTCACCCCGCGTGACGTGTTGCTGGAGGCGGTGGAGAAGATCAAGGTCGAGCTGGTTGAGCGTTTGGAGTACCTGCGCAGTAACAACAAGCTGGTGGAGGCGCAGCGCCTGGAGCAGCGCACCCGTTTTGATCTGGAGATGATCGTCGAGCTGGGTTACTGCAACGGCATCGAAAACTACTCGCGCTACCTCTCCGGGCGCGACTCCGGTCAGCCACCGCCGACCTTGTACGACTACCTGCCGGACGAAGCGCTGCTGGTGATCGACGAGTCCCACGTCTCGGTGCCGCAGGTCGGCGCCATGTACAAGGGCGACCGTTCGCGCAAGGAAACCCTGGTCGAGTACGGCTTCCGTCTGCCCTCAGCGCTGGACAACCGGCCAATGAAGTTTGAAGAGTGGGAAGCGGCCAGCCCGCAGACCATCTTCGTTTCGGCCACGCCGGGTAACTACGAGGCCGAGCACGCCGGGCGAGTGATTGAGCAAGTAGTGCGGCCGACCGGGCTGGTCGACCCGCAGATCGAGGTGCGTCCGGCGCTGACCCAGGTCGATGACCTGCTTTCGGAGATCCACAAGCGCGTGGCGATTGAGGAGCGTGTTCTGGTCACCACCCTGACCAAACGCATGGCCGAGGATTTGACCGATTACCTGGCCGACCACGGCGTTAAGGTTCGCTACCTGCACTCGGATATCGATACCGTGGAGCGGGTGGAGATTATCCGTGACCTGCGCATCGGTGCCTTCGATGTGTTGGTGGGGATCAACCTGCTGCGCGAAGGCCTGGATATGCCGGAAGTCTCGCTGGTTGCGATTCTCGATGCCGATAAAGAGGGCTTCCTGCGCTCTGAGCGCTCGTTGATCCAGACCATTGGCCGCGCCGCGCGTAACCTCAACGGTCGGGCGATTTTGTATGCCGACCGCATGACCGGGTCGATGGAGCGGGCGATTGGTGAAACCGAACGTCGGCGCGACAAGCAGATTGCCTTCAACGAAGCCAATGGCATCACCCCCAAGGGTGTGTTCAAGGACGTTAAGGACATTCTTGAAGGCGCTGTTGTGCCCGGTGCGCGCAGCAAGAAGCGCAAAGGCATGGCGCAGGCGGCGGAAGAAAGTGCGCGTTACGAGAACGAGCTGCGTTCACCTAGCGAGATCACGAAACGCATTCGCCAGCTCGAAGAGAAAATGTATGCCCTGGCGCGCGACCTCGAATTTGAAGCCGCCGCGCAGCTGCGTGATGAGATCCAGAAGCTGCGCGATCGCCTGCTACAAGTCTGATTGCTTGACTGTGGAGGGGGCTTTAGCCGCGACAAGGCGCCTGCTTTGTTCGCGGCTAAAGCCCCCTCCCACAAATCAGCGCTAACTAGCGGCGGCCGAAAATAATCAGCACCACGCCGCCCAGGGTAATGCCGCAGGCGAGCATGGCTACGACGCTAAGATGTTCGTCCAGCAGCAGGTAACCCAGCAGCAGGGCGACGACTGGATTCACAAAGGCAAAGGTCGATACCAGGCTGGGGCGCACTTCGCGCAGTAACCAGAAATAGGCTGGGTACACACCCAGGCTCACTGGCAGTACCAGGTATGCCAGCCAGAGCCAGGCGTTAGCACTCAGGCTATGCAGGTCGAGGCTTTGCCAGTCGCCATGCCAAAGGCCGAACAAGCCCAGCAGCAGTGAGCCGATCAGCATTTGCAGGCTCAGCCCCAGCCAGCTGGAGCGAAATGGCGGGCGCTGGCGCAATAGCCAGGCGCCGCAGGCCCACAGCAGTGTGGCACCGACCACCAACAGGCCGGCGAACCACTGTTCAGCTGAGGCGCTCTGGCCCAGGCCGTTATTCATCAGCAGCACGATGCCACTGCAGGCCAGCGCCAGGCCGCACATCACCCACAGCGGTGGGCGCTCCCCGAGCAGCCATTCCAGCGCCACGCTCCACAACGGCAGGGTGGTGTAGAGCATGGCGAGCATGCCGGTCGGCAAATACTGGTTGGCGTAGATCAAGGCGCCCTGGCCGACTGTAATTAGGCTTAAGCCCCCCAGCAGTATGCCGCCCCAATCGCTGCGCTGAATACGCAGCTGGCCGCTGAGAATTACCCACGCCAGGGCCAATAGCCCGGCCAGGGAGAAGCGCAGGCTGCCGATGACGAACGGTGGCAGTTCCAGCAGCAGGAAGTGGTTGGCCAGGTAGGTGGTGCCCCAGCCCAGGTAAATAATGGCAAAAGCGCCTGTCAGCAACAGTGTGCGGGCGCGTGCAGCGGACTCAGACATGGGTAACCTGAAACAACGCTGCGCCGAGAACCGGCGCAGGGTATGGATTAGTGAGCGGCACCACCTGTGGCGCCGGCAGGCAGCTTACGGGTCAGCAGCACGGCGAGCATGCTGATGCCGAGGGCGATGCCAATGCAATGGAAGGCGTCATTGTAGGCCATGATCGCCGCCTGCTGATGGGTGATTTCGCTGAGCTTGGCCAGGGCGGCCTGCTCACTGCCGAGCTTCTCGGTTAACAGGGCCAGGCGCTCGGCGACTTGCGGATTGCTCGGTACTAGCGACTCGCGCAGGTAGTCGAAATACACCTTGGCGCGGCTGTCGAGCAGGGTGGCGAGGAGGGCGATACCGATGGCGCCGCCGAGGTTGCGCAGGATGTTGAACAGGCTGGAAGCCGAGCCAGCATCCTGCGGCATCACATAGGCGGTGGCGATCAGCGAGATGGTCACCATCACCAAGGGCTGGCCGAGTGCGCGGATGATCTGGATGTGGTTGAACTGCTCGCCGGCAAAGTCCGGATTGAGAACGCCGGAGAGGAAACTGGCGCCGCCGAACAGGCCAAAGCCAATGGCGCAGAGCCATTTCGGCGAGATCTTTTTCATCATCAGTGGCACAAAGGGGATCAGGAACAACTGCGGTACGCCCATCCACATGATTACTTCGCCAATCTGTAGGGCGTTGTAGCCCTGAATCTGCGCCAGGTACAACGGCAGCACATAGATTGAGCCATACAGGCCCATGCCGAGGCCGACGCTGGAAATACTCGACAGGCCAAAGTTGCGCTCGCGCAGCACGCCGAGGTTGATCAGTGGGTTGGGTCTGGATGTCTGCAGGATGAAAAACAGCACCAGGCTGATCGCCGCCACACTGCCCAGGCCGCTGATCAGGCTGGACTCTAGCCAATCCTTGCGATGCCCCTCTTCGAGAAACACCTGCAGGCAGCCGAGCCCGAGGCCCAGGGTGAGGATGCCGGCATAGTCGGTTTTCTTGAGCATTTCCCAGTGTGGGGCTTTCTTTTCCAGGCCATACATCAACCCGGCAATCATCAGCAGGCCCGGCGGCACGTTGATGTAGAAGATGTATTCCCAGCCGAAGTTTTCGGTCAGCCAGCCGCCAAGTGTGGGGCCGATTGACGGCGCGAAGGTGGCGGTCAGGGCAAACAGCGCCATGCCCTTGGCACGGTGATGCTCGGGCAGTTTGATCAGCGTCAGGGTAAACGCCAGCGGGATCAGCGCGCCGCCGGTAAAGCCCTGCATGGCGCGGAAGACGATCATGCTCTCCAGGCTCCAGGCCAGCGAGCAAAGGAGCGAGGAGAACAGAAAGCCGACGGATACCCACACCGCCAGGCGCCGCGCCGAGAGCAACTGCACCAGCCAGGCGGTGAGCGGGATCATGATGATTTCCGCGACCAGATAGGAGGTGGAGATCCACGAGCCTTCCTCCAGAGTGGCCGACAGCGCGCCCTGGATGTCCTTCAGCGAAGAGTTGGTGATCTGGATGTCCAGCACGGCCATGAATGCGCCGAGCATGGCGCTCATCACCGCAATCCAGTCACGCCGGCTCGGTTCGCCAGTGGGGCGAAGCAGGGCATCAGCCGCCATGGCGAGCGTTGTCGTTGATATCGACGGTGACTTCGACCGACATGCCTGGGCGTATCAGCCCTTTGAGCGGGTTGTCTGCGGCGAACGTCAGTTTCACCGGGATGCGTTGCACCACCTTGGTGAAGTTGCCGGTGGCATTGTCCGGCGGTAGCAGGCTGAACTGTGCGCCGGACGCCGCGAACAGGCTCTCTACCCGCGCTTCGATAGGTGTATCGGGATAACTGTCGAAGGTCAGTTCGGCGCTCTGCCCGGGGCGCATGCGGCCGATCTGGGTCTCCTTGAAGTTGGCTTGAATCCAGATGTCCTGATCCGGCACCAGCGACAGTAGGTAAGCGCCGGCCTGAACGACTTGGCCGTTACGTGCGGCGCGCTGGCCGATAAAGCCGCTGATTGGGGCGTGAATCTGCGTGCGTGTGAGGTTCAGTTCGGCTTGCGCCAGGTCGCTGCGGGCGCTGGCGATCTGTGCTTGCAGGCGCTTGATCTCGGCATTGAGGGTGTTGATCTGCTGGCGCTGGGCTTGCAGGTCCGCCTGGGCTTTGCTGACGTGCGAGCGGGCGATACGGCTGTCGGCGGCCAGGGTGGTCACGCGCTCTTCGGAGACGAAGCCTGGCTTGCGCAGGGCTTGGGCGCGGGAAAGGTCGATCTGTGTGCGCCCTAGGGTGGCTTCGCTAGCCGAAACATCGGCCTGGCTGGCGGCTATCAGGCTGGCTTGTTGCTCCAGCGTGCTGCGCGCCTGGCTGAGTTCGGCTTCGTGGGTCGCCAGGGTGGCGATAGCGCGTTGCTTGGCCAACTCAAAATCAGCGCTTTCCAGCACCAATAGCAACTCGCCTTTTTCAACGTACTGATTGTCCTGCACCAGCACTTGCTCAATGCGGGCGCCAAGTTGGCTGGATACGCGAGTGATTTCCCCTTGAACGTAGGCATTTTCGGTGCTTTCGAGGTAACGCCCGATCAGCAGCCAGTGGCCGAATAGAGCGGCGGCAATCAGGGCGAGAATGGTCAGGAAGATGAACAGGCGGCGTTTAAGTTGGGCGGGCATAGCGTGCGCTCGAGGCTCGGGCAAAAGTGTAAGCAAATTTACCAGTGTTCCTTTAGCGCCTGTAGTCGTTAGACTTCATAAACTTTGTTGCTTATAGGGAACAATCATGGGCTTGGATGATGCGCTGATCTTCACGCGGGTGGTCGAGTGCCACAGTTTCACCCAGGCAGCGCAGGGGCTGGGTATGCAGAAGTCGACCGTCAGTCGGCGCATCGCCTTGCTGGAAGAGCGTCTTGGGGTGCGATTGATCAATCGCACCACGCGCAAATTACGCCTGACCGAGGTGGGGCAGGCCTATTACGAGCGGTGTCGGCAGATCATGCTCGACTTTGCCGAAGCTGAGCAGGCGGTGATGCAACTGCAGCAGGAGCCTTCCGGCCTGCTGCGCATTACCGCGCCGATTGAGTTTGGCCAGTTGTTTCTTGGGCGCGTGCTGGGTGATTTCATGCGCCTGTATCCGCAGATCAATGCTGAAGTGGAGCTGACGTCGCGGCATGTCGATCCGGTTGAGGAGGGCGTGGATATCGCCATTCTGGTCGGTCAGCCGCAGGACTCCACGCTGATCGCGCGCAAACTCTTTGAGACCCGCCGCCGGTTACATGCCAGTCCCGACTACCTGGCCTTGCACGGTACGCCAAGGGCGACGGGGGAGTTGCTGGGGCATCGGGCGATTGTGCTGCCCAATGACTCGCCGCGTTATTGGCCGTTGCTGGGTGAAAGTATTACCTGTCAACGCGCATTGGCGTGCAACAACATCACCTTTGCCCGTGAGGCGGCGCTGGCGGGCGCGGGGATTGCCGGTCTACCGGTGATGATCACCGCGCTGGCGGTGGCAGAAGGCCGCTTGATTGAGCTGTTGCCAGAAGCCTGCCTGCCTGTCGGTGAGTTGTATGCGGTCTATCCTTCACGGCGCTTCCAGGCCATGAAGGTGAAAACCTTTCTGGATTTCCTGATGGCCAGTTTGCCGCTATCGGATGGCCGGTTGCTGGAGCCAGCGGCGGCCAGCCTGTTAATATCGCGCCCTTGAAACGATTGCCCGTTGCACATTCCTCTGAGAGCTGCCATGACCACCGTTCGTACCCGTATCGCGCCGTCGCCCACTGGTGATCCGCACGTAGGCACCGCCTATATCGCCCTATTCAACCTGTGCTTTGCCCGTCAGCATGGTGGCGAATTTATCCTGCGCATCGAAGATACCGATCAGGTGCGTTCGACCCGTGAGTCGGAACAGCAGATTTACGACGCCCTGCGCTGGTTGGGTATCGAGTGGAGTGAAGGTCCGGATGTTGGCGGCCCGCACGGTCCGTATCGGCAGAGTGAGCGCGGTCACATTTACCAGAAGTACAGCGCCGAGCTGGTAGAGAAGGGTCATGCCTTCCACTGTTTCTGCAGCGCCGAGCGCTTGGACAAGGTCCGCGCTGAGCAAATGGAAGCCAAGCAGACGCCGCGTTATGACGGCCATTGCATGAGCCTGTCGGCCGCCGAGGTGCAGCAGCGCCTTGCAGCCAGCGAGCCGAACGTCGTGCGCATGAAGGTGCCGACTAACGGCGTGTGCGTGGTGCCAGACATGCTGCGTGGCGAAGTAGAGATCCCGTGGGATCGCATGGACATGCAGGTGCTGATGAAGACCGATGGCCTGCCGACCTACTTCCTGGCCAACGTGGTCGATGACCACCTGATGGGCATCACCCACGTACTGCGTGGCGAAGAGTGGCTGCCATCGGCGCCCAAGCTGATTCTGCTTTACGAATACTTTGGTTGGGACAAGCCGCATCTGTGCTACATGCCGCTGCTGCGTAATCCGGACAAGAGCAAGCTCTCCAAGCGCAAGAACCCGACTTCGATCACCTTCTACGAGCGCATGGGCTACCTGCCGCAGGCGATGCTCAACTACCTCGGCCGCATGGGCTGGTCGATGCCCGATGAGCGCGAGAAGTTCAGCCTTGACGAGATGGTCGAGCACTTCGATATCAACCGGGTGTCCTTGGGTGGGCCGATCTTCGATCTGGAGAAGTTGTCCTGGCTCAATGGTCAGTGGATGCGTGAGCTGAGCGTTGAAGAATTTGCCGCCGGCGCGCAGAAGTGGGCCTTTAACAGCGACTACCTGATGCAGATTGCCCCGCACGTGCAGGGAAGGGTGGAAACCTTCAGCCAGATTGCCCCGCTGGCCAGTTTCTTCTTCGCCGGTGGCGTAGCGCCGGATGCCGCACTGTTCGCGCACAAAAAACTTTCGGCCGACCAGGTGCGTCAGGTGATGCAGTTGATCCTGTGGAAGCTTGAAGCGCTGCGCCAGTGGGAAAAAGACCAGATCACTGGCTGCATTCAGGCCGTGGTTGAACACTTGGAGTTGAAGCTGCGCGACGCCATGCCGCTGATGTTTGCCGCGATTACAGGTCAGGCCAGCTCTGTGTCGGTGCTCGACGCCATGGAAATCCTTGGTCCGGACCTGACCCGCTTCCGTCTGCGTCAGGCCATTGAGCTGCTCGGTGGTGTGTCGAAGAAAGAAAACAAAGAGTGGGAAAAGCTGCTGGCCAGCATCGGCTGATTGCTGTGTACCGCCGGTCGGTTTTGTGTAAGCCGGCCGGGATTGGGTAAGTGGTTGTTCTGTCAGCATAAAAAATAGGCTTGTTGGTGAAAATAATGTTGACAGAGGCGGGGTGCGCTCTTAACATGCGCCCCGTCCTTGAGATGGGGCTATAGCTCAGCTGGGAGAGCGCTTGCATGGCATGCAAGAGGTCAACGGTTCGATCCCGTTTAGCTCCACCATCTTCAAAGCCGAAAGGCTTGCCACAATCAGCTCCAGTAGCTGGTTGTTTGTAGAAGGGTTACGTCCCCTTCGTCTAGTGGCCTAGGACACCGCCCTTTCACGGCGGTAACAGGGGTTCGAGTCCCCTAGGGGACGCCAGTTTCAAAAAGCAGTGCTGGTTTGGGCTGTGAGCCGAGAGGCGATAAATCTGGGGGTATAGCTCAGCTGGGAGAGCGCTTGCATGGCATGCAAGAGGTCAACGGTTCGATCCCGTTTATCTCCACCAATTTAAAGCAGTAACTACACTGCCACGGGCCAGCGTAAAGCTGGCCTTGTTTTTCGAAGGTTTCGTCCCCTTCGTCTAGTGGCCTAGGACACCGCCCTTTCACGGCGGTAACAGGGGTTCGAGTCCCCTAGGGGACGCCATTTTTGCCCGCTTTGCGGGACTTTGAAGGGTCATTCTTAACTGAATGGCCCTTTTGTTTTTCTAGCGCCTGATAAATCTGCGCGGCGAGAGATTGAGTGTGTGCCGCACGGGCTTAACTCCTTACGCTGCTTGATTATGCGTGCCGCTTTCTCAGTGGACTTGTCGTTAGAGGCGCTGAAGCGCGAGCGCTGTCAGTTTCAGGCGTCATCCAGTGCATTGCTTTCCTGGCCGATGACTTGGTTGCGCCCGGCTGCTTTGGCCCGGTAAAGCGCTTGATCGGCCTGCTGCAGCAGGTGTTCGCGACTGCACGTAGCATCAGGAATCAGCGCGTAGACGCCAATGCTAAGGCTAAGGCCAATGCTCAGCCCTTGTTGCTGGCACGGATGAGTATCCAGGTCCTCACGCAGCTGCTCAGCCAGATCCATCGCGCCGAACAGGTCAGTATCACCGAGCACCACCGCAAATTCTTCGCCACCAAAGCGAACCAGCAGGTCGTTGCCGCGCATGCGCTGCTGCATGCGCTGTGCGGCGTGCTTTAGGCAGGCGTCGCCAAGCAGGTGGCCGTAGCGGTCGTTGACCTGTTTAAAGTGATCTAAATCCATCATCAATACGGCGATCGACTGCCGGCTGCGCTTGGCCTGCGCGAGCATGCGCTCCAGTTCTTCGTTGAGTACCTGACGATTGAACAGCCCGGTGAGGTTGTCGCGACGGCTGAGTTCGGCCAGCTGCTGGTTGGCCGTTGAAAGCTCGTTTAGGACCTGCTCCAGCGAGGCCGTGCGCTCCTGTACGCGGGCTTCGAGGCCTTCATTGATCTGTCGTTGCAAGTTCAGGCTTTTGGCTTGCTCCATACGCAGTTGGTGTTCGTTGGCAAACAGGCGTACCTGGGCCAGTTGGTAATCGTTTTGGGCTTGGCGAATACGTGAGCCGAGGGCGATCGAGAAAATCACCAGCTCCAGCAGGCTGCCGATCTGCTGGGCGTGCAGGGTCAGCAGTGAGTTGGCAATCACCCCTGTGCCGCTGAGTACGCTAAACAGGCTGGCGATAACCAGTGCTGACCAGCCGAGGGCAAACAATTTGGCCTGCGCATAACCTGCGCGCCAGCGCAGTGCGGTGATGATGCAGCCGGCAATCGCGCAGACGATCAGCAGTGCAAAGCTACCGAACAGTGCCACTTGGTAAGGCGCAGTCAGGGCCAGCGCCATTACCAGCAGGCTGCAGCCCTGTAAGGTGCGACTGATCCGGGTGTAGGTGGGTGGCTGGCTCTTGAGGTCGAGAATGCCGTAGGTGAAACAAATGCCGAACAGGGTCGCCAGGGCTGAACTGAGGGGGAAACTCAGTTGCTGCCAGGCCAGCGAGTTTGGCCAAAGCCACTGAAAGGCAAATCCCAGCTGAATAAACTGATAGACGCTAAAGCTGGCGACAAACAGGCTGTACCAGAGGTAGTTGCGATCACGGGTGATGCTAAAGATCGACAAGTTGTAGATCAGCATGACCAGCAGGGCGCCAAAAAATAGCCCTTGCAGCAGGAGCATGCGTTGTTCGTGGTGGTTGAAGGCTTCCGCGCTCATCAAGCTGGCACTGAGATTGGCCGCGCCTTCAGTCTGCATGCGCAGTATGAGCTCACGCTCTTCCCCGGCCGCTAGGCTGAATGGCAACACCAGTTGGCGGTTATCGATCCAGCGCTGGTGAAAGGGTCGTTGATCACCGGCTTTATAAACGCGGTCGCCGTCTAGCCCGTAAGCATCCAGCCGATCAAGCAGCGGATTGCCGATCAGGAGGACCCAGTTGATCGCCTCATTGCTAGGGTTTTGCAGGCTGACGCGCAGCCAGTAGGCGTATTGGCTGTAGCCGAAGCTGGCATCGCGGCGCGCCACAGGTTGCCAGGCAGAGGCTGGGAGCTGGCGAACGCTGTTTATGTCTGCCGTGCCCTCAGGGTCTACCCAGACTTGCATGCTGGGGCCGGGCAGTAGCGGCGAATTGCTGGCTATCAGAGGCAGGCTTGTGGCCTGAGCCAGTGTCGGCAGCAGCAATAACAAAAGGACGCGCAGCAACACATTCAAAACAGATTTCTCATGGCTAGAGCGTTGGCTACTACTGCAAAAGGTGCATTATTGCGTGGGCTTATGACAGGTCGATAGCTTAGACGAGGTTACTTATGGGCTGTAATTTGTTGCATTGCTATGCCGAGCGCAATGTTTGTTTGCAAGCGCTGAGCCTCGCTCTGTCGACACACATTCAGGCCACCTTGGCGACGCAGTCGCGTGCTGGGTTGGTGCTGCCCGGCGGCAGCAGCCCGCAAGCGTTGCTGCCGTTGCTGGCGCAGCAGCTGGATGGCAGGCGTATCGACCTCAGTCCCAGTGATGAGCGTTGGGTGCCGGCGCAGGCAGCCGAGAGCAATTGGAATTTGTTGCAGCAGGGGTTGCCTGAGGCCCATTGCCTAGACCCGCGCCAGGGTGCCACGCTGACGCAGGCCGCGTTAGCGTGGGGCGAGCAGTTGAAGCAGTGGCTGCCGTTTAGCGCAGTGTTGTTGGGGATGGGCGAGGACGGCCACATTGCTTCGTTGTTTCCCGGCATGCCGGGGCTGGCGGCAGCACTCGACCCAGCTGCTGAGCCGGCGGCGTTACCCGCCCAGGCGCCACAAGCCCCCAGTGAGCGCTTATCGCTGAACCTGGCCATGCTGCAGCGTGGGCAATGGTTGGGTTTGCTGGCGTTTGGCGCGCGTAAGCGCGAATTGATTGACGCCGTGTTGGCGGATGAGCCTGCGTCTCAGGATCTGCCGCTCTATGCCTGGCTGCAGTGCAGCCCCATGCCGGTAAACATCTACTGGGCACCTTGAGCCGTTACACTGCAGGCTTGTACCTCGCAGATAAAGGGAACCGTCATGTTGCATCCGGTTGTTGAGCAGGTTACCGCCGCCTTGGAGCAGCGCTCGGCGAAACGCCGCCAGCGCTATTTGCAGCGCCTGGCGCAGGCGGCAGGGCGAACTGCGCATCAGGCGTTGGGTTGCTCCAATTTGGCCCATGCCCTGGCTGCGCAACCCGATGACGCCAAGCTGATCATGAAGCAGGGCGGTTCGCCGCATGTGGCGATCATTTCCAGTTACAACGACCTGCTCTCGGCCCATGCGCCGCTCAAGGATTATCCCGAGCGCCTGAAAGTGGCGCTGGCCAGAGCCGGTGCGACTTCGCAATTTGCCGCCGGAGTGCCGGCCATGTGTGATGGCATCACCCAGGGCGAGGGCGGCATGCAGTTGTCGCTGTTTTCTCGCGACCTGATTGCTCAGGCTACTGCCATCGGCCTGACCCACGGCATCTTCGACGGCGCGTTGTACCTCGGGGTGTGTGACAAGATCGTCCCAGGTTTGCTGATCGGTGCGCTGCATTTTGGTCATCTGCCGGCTGTGTTCGTCCCGGCTGGGCCTATGCATTCTGGCCTGCCAAATAAAGAAAAAGCCGCTGTGCGTCAGCGCTTCGCCCGCGGTGAAGCCAGCCGTGATGAGCTTTTGACTGCTGAGCTGGCGGCCTACCACCAGGCGGGGACCTGTACTTTTTATGGCACGGCCAATACCAACCAGTTGCTGATGGAGGCCATGGGGCTGCATGTGCCAGGCAGCGCCTTTGTTCACCCTTACACGCCATTGCGCGATGCCCTTACCGATGAGGCCGCGCGCTTGGTGGCGCACAACAGCCGCCAAGGCGAACGCTACCTGCCGGTCGGCCATCAGATCGATGCGCGGGCGCTGATCAATGCAGTGGTGGCCTTGCTCGCCAGCGGTGGCTCGACCAATCACACCTTGCACCTACCGGCCATTGCCCGTGCGGCGGGTTATGAGCTGAGCTGGGATGATTTTGCCGCGCTGTCTAAGGTCGTGCCGCTGTTGGCGCGGGTGTATCCCAATGGCGCGGCGGACGTGAATCAATTCCAGGCTGCTGGCGGCCCTGCCTGGTTGCTACGTGAGTTACTCGGCGCAGGTTTGCTGCATAACGATGTGGCCACTGCCGCCGGGCATGGCTTGCGGGCTTATACCCGCGAAGCCTGGCTGGACGGCGAGCGCCTGGCCTGGCGCGAACTGCCGCCGCAGAGCCCGGCGCGCGATATTGTCCGTGCCGTGGCCGAGCCGTTTGCCGAGGAGGGCGGGCTGGTGCTGCTGAAGGGCAACCTGGGGCGCGCCATCCTGAAAACCTCGGCGGTGGACCCGGCCTATTGGCAAATTCGCGCCCAGGCGCGCATTTTTGATTCGGAAGCAGCGGTGCAGGCAGCTTACAGTGCGGGTGAACTGCAGGGTGACCTGGTGCTGGTGGTGCGCTTCCAAGGCCCACAAGCCAATGGCATGCCCGAGCTGCATAAACTGATGCCCTTGCTGGCCAATATGCAGCAGGCTGGGCAGCGAGTCGCGCTGGTCACCGACGGGCGTATGTCCGGGGCTTCTGGGCAGGTCTCCACGGCCTTGCACGTGACCCCGGAAGCCGCCGCGGGCGGCGCTCTGGCGCGGTTACAAGATGGCGACTGGCTGGTGCTGGATGCGCAGCACGGCCTGCTGCAGGTAGAGCTGAGTGAGCAGCAACTCGCTGCACGGCCCTTGGCGGCCAGCAGTGTCGAAATGGAATTGGGCTTTGGTCTGGAAATGTTTGGCGCCCAGCGTCGCCTGGTCGGTTCAGCTGAGCAGGGTGCCAGCAGCCTATTTGAAGATTGAGTTGAGAGCGGGGAGCAAAGCATGAGCCTGACGATGGATGCGGTGCTGCAACAGGCCCGCCCGGTGTTGCCGGTGTTGGTGATCGAAGACGTCAGCTTGGCGGTGGACTTAGCCCGTGCGCTGCATGCCGGTGGCATTCGCGTGCTGGAAGTGACGCTGCGCACGCCGCGCGCGTTGGATGCGTTGGCCGCCATGCGCAAGGAATTGCCGGATCTATTGATTGGCGCCGGCACGGTGATTCATGCCGAGCAGTTTAATGAGGCCCGCGAAGCGGGTGCGCAGTTTGCCGTCAGCCCGGGTTGCACCGAGCGCCTGGCCGCCGCTGCCGAGGACTCCGGGTTGCCGTATTTACCTGGGGTCATGACCCCCTCCGAAGTGCTGCTGGCGCTGGAATACGGTTATCGCTCGCTAAAGCTGTTCCCGGCCGACGGCGCCACCAGCATCAAAATGCTCAAGAGCTTCAAGGGGCCGTTCACCGGTATTCGCTTTTGCCCAACCGGTGGGATTACCCCGGATAACTTATTAGGCTTTCTGCGCTTGCCCAATGTGGCGTGCGTCGGCGGCACCTGGATTGCGCCCAGTAACCTGGTGCGCGCCCGTGCCTGGGACCAAATTACCCAGTTGGCCGCTGAGGCTCGGGCGTTGGCGGGTAGCCTGGAGCAGTCGGCATGATGTGGGACTTAAGTAACCCGTTTGTGATTGATATCGAGGTCGCGGCAGACGATATCGACGGCCTTGGGCATGCCAACAATGCGGTGTATGTCAGTTGGCTGGAGCGCAGCGCCTGGCGGCATTCGCAGTTTCTTGGGCTGGATTTGGCCGAGTACCGCCGTTTGGATCGCGCCATGGCCGTGCTGCGCCATGAAATCGATTATTTGGCTAGCGCCTATGAGGGTCAGCAGCTGCAAATGGCTACCTGGATTGTCGAGTCCGATCAGCGCTTGAAGATGGATCGCTGTTTTCAGCTGATCCGCCCGGCAGATGGTGTGACGCTGTTGCGGGCGAAAACCACCTTTGTCTGCATCGAGCTGTCCAGTGGCAAGCCCAAGCGCATGCCCGCGGAGTTTGTTGAAGGCTACGGGGCGGCGTTACAGCCAGCGTTCCCCATGGAGCTTTGACGCGCCGTTGGGCTAAAGCCTGGCTACTGATTCGTTGCGCCGCGTACACTACGCGGCGTTTTTTATGGCGGCCGCCTCTTCGGGTCGTTGCTGTGCCGCGTCAAACATGGCGCCCGATTTTCTTTGAGAGCTGAACGTATGCAAATCGCCCTGGCCCCGATGGAGGGGTTAGTCGACGAAATCCTTCGCGATGTGCTGACCCGGGTTGGCGGCATCGACTGGTGCGTGACCGAATTTATCCGGGTAACGGAGCGGGTATTGCCGGCCAGTACCTACCAGAAGCTGGCGCCCGAGTTGTTCAGTGGCGCGCAAACAGCCGCGGGCACACCGCTGCGCGTGCAGTTTCTCGGTTCCGACCCGGCTTGCCTGGCCGATAACGCGGCGTATGCGTGCACCTTGGGTGCGCCGGTCATCGACCTCAACTTCGGCTGCCCGGCCAAGACGGTGAACAAGTCCCGTGGTGGTGCCGTGCTGCTCAAAGAGCCCGAGTTGCTGCATGCCATCGTTTGCGAGGTACGGCGCGCGGTGCCGGCAGCCATCCCGGTGACGGCGAAAATGCGCCTGGGCTTCGACCACAAGGACGATGCCATGGAGTGCGCGCAAGCCCTGGCTGACGGCGGTGCCGCGCAGATCGTGGTGCACGCGCGGACCAAGGTCGAAGGCTACAAGCCACCGGCGCACTGGGAGTGGGTGGCGCGGGTGCAGGAGGCGGTCAAAGTGCCGGTGTTCGCCAATGGCGATATCTGGAACCTGGATGATTGGCGGCGTTGCCGTGAGGTCAGTGGGGTCGAGGACATCATGCTCGGTCGTGGCTTGGTGGCGCGTCCGGACCTGGCCCGGCAGATTGCCGCTGCCAAGGCCGGGCAGGCCGTGGTTGAAATGAGCTGGGCCGAATTGCAGCCGCTGCTGGCCGATTTCTGGCTGCAGGCGCGGCGCAAAATTTCACCGCGTTATGCACCTGGTCGGTTGAAGCAATGGC
The DNA here is from genome assembly GCF_028680365.1 of Pseudomonas sp. MIL19. Taxonomy (NCBI): domain Bacteria; kingdom Pseudomonadati; phylum Pseudomonadota; class Gammaproteobacteria; order Pseudomonadales; family Pseudomonadaceae; genus Pseudomonas; species Pseudomonas sp. MIL19. The sequence continues at coordinate 132,336 of NZ_JAPPVG010000010.1, forward strand.
TAGCGATGCTCACCCGCAGCTACCCCGAAGCCACCGAGTTGTTCAACCAGCTGCGCCGAGAAAACGATTGCCTGCGTATCGATGCCTTGCTCGGTATCCAGTTTGCTGAAGCGCTGCGTCAGCAGGCGAGCGCCTGATATTCAGCGTCCGCCGCTGACATCCAGTAACGCGCCGTTGGTGTAGGACGCTTGCTTGCTGGCCAGCCAGAGAATCGCCTCCGCCACCTCACTGGCCAGCCCGCCGCGCCCCATGGGCACACTCTGGCTGACGCGTGCGACCCGCTCTGGCTCACCGCCGCTGGCGTGAATCTCAGTGGCAATTACTCCCGGCCGCACGGCGTTGACGCGAATGCCTTCAGCCGCCACTTCTTTGGCCAGGCCCAGGGTCATGCTGTCGATTGCCCCTTTGGCGGCCGCATAGTCGATGTATTCACCCGGCGCGCCGATCCGGGCGGCAACCGATGACAGGTTGACGATGGCACCGCCATTGCCGCCCTGGCGGGTCGACATGCGTTTGATCGCTTCGCGGCAGCAGAGAAAACTGCCAAATACATTGGTGGCGAAGACCCGTTGCCAGCGCGCCAGGTCCATCTGTTGCAACTGCATTTGGCCTTCCAGTATGCCGGCGTTGTTGACCAGTACGTCGAGGCGGCCGAAGTGCCGATCAACGTGGCTGAACAACTGCATGACCTGGTTTTCGTCAGCTACGTTGGCCTGCACCGCAATGGCTTGGCCGCCCGCCTGGGTGATCTCGCTAACCAGCGACTCGGCCGCTGCCTGTTGCCGTTGATAGTTCAGGCACAGCGCATAGCCTTGGGCGGCGGCCAGCCTGGCGGTAGCGGCACCAATGCCGCGGCTGGCACCGGTAATGAGCATGACCTTGGTCATCGTGTTGCCTCCCTGTAAGAAAATTTTACAGCGGCTTGAAATCATTCTGAGTAGCCACATTTTCAGTGTTGTGGGATGCCGAAGTCGGGTTCCACATTCACGACTCGCTGAAGTTCAGGAGATTTAACGATGAGCACTGCATTTTCCATGACCCCACTGCTGCGTCAGTCCGTTGGCTTCGACCGGTTCAATGACTTGTTCGAGTCCGCCATGCGCAATGAGGCGGGTAGCAGCTATCCACCCTACAACGTTGAGAAATATGCCGACGACCAGTACCGCATTGTGGTCGCTGCGGCGGGCTTTGAGGAAGAAGACCTGGAGCTGCAAGTCGAGCGTGACGTGCTGACTGTGACCGGTGGCAAACGTGATAACAGTACCGAGAACGTCACCTACCTGTATCAAGGCATTGCTCAGCGGGCGTTCAAGTTGTCCTTCCGCCTGGCTGACCATATCGAAGTGAAGGGCGCGAGCCTGGTCAATGGCCTACTAAATATCGACCTGGTACGCATCGTGCCGGAAGAGGCTAAAGCCAAGCGCATCCCGATTGGCGCCAGCCGTCCAGTGCTTAACAGCTAACCATCAGGCTGCACGCGAGCAAGGGCACCTGCGGGTGCCCTTGCTGTGTTAGCAGGGCGCGGGCAATCGATTGTCGTGCAGTAATTGGTGAAACGACTGCAGTGGCACTGCTTTGCTGAACAGGTAACCCTGGTAGTGATGGCAGCCCTGTTGCTGGAGGAATTCCAGCTGATCATGCTGCTCAACCCCCTCGGCAATAATGTCCAGCCCCAGGCTATGTGCCATGGCGACGATGGCGCGGATGATTTCCGCGTCGTTGGCATCCAGGGTGGCGTCGCGCACGAAGGATTGGTCGATCTTCAGGACATCAACCGGCAGGCGTTTGAGGTAGGTCAGCGAGCTGTAGCCGGTGCCGAAGTCATCCATAGCGAAGGTCACGCCAAGTCGCTTGAGGCGGTTCATCTTGGCGATGGTGTCGTCGATATTCTGGATGACGATGCCTTCGGTGATTTCCAGTTTAAGCATGTTAGGTGGCAGGTGGCTGCTGGCCAGGCAGCTGTCTACTCGCTCAACAAAATCAGCCTGGCGGAACTGTCGTGGGCTGATATTCACGCACAGGCTGAACTGTGCGGCGTCGATCATGCCCTGCTTGAGCAGTTGTGCGCAGGCGTGACAGGCTTCGGCGAGTACCCAGCCGCCGACTTCGAGGATTAACCCACTTTCTTCGAGAATCGGGATAAACAACGCCGGTGATTGCGCGCCCAGTGTCGGGTGCATCCAGCGCAGCAAGGCTTCGGCACCGATAATCTGGTTGGTGCGGGCATCCACCTGCGGCTGGAAGTGCAGTTCGAACTCGCCGCGAGCCAGGGCCAGGCGCAGGTCGTTTTCCAAGCGCAGGCGTTCGCTGGCGGCTTTCTGCATGGTGTTGCGGAACAGTTGGATGGTATTGCGCCCCGAGTCCTTGGCGCGGTAGAGGGCGATGTCGGCACGTTTGAGCAGGTCGGAGGGGGTGTCGCCGTGGTCGGGGATCAGGGCGATGCCGATGCTCGGCGTGACCTGCAGCTGGTGGCCGTCGAGCTGCATTGGCTCGGCCAGCAGGTGGCGCAGTTTCTCCGCCACGCTGCGGACTTGGTTGAGCACCGCTGAGCGCTTACCTTCCAGGCCGGAAATCAGCACGACAAATTCGTCACCACCCAGCCGTGCCACGGTGTCTTCCTGGCGCACGCTGGCCTCCAGGCGAGCGGTGACCAGCTTGAGTACGGCATCACCGACCGGATGGCCGAGTGAGTCATTGATGTGTTTGAAGTGATCGAGGTCGATAAACATCAGCGCACCGCGCAATTCGTGGCGCTTGAGCAGGGCGATCTGCTGAGTGAGGCGGTCGAGCAGTAGAGCGCGATTGGGTAGGTTGGTCAGCGAGTCATGGTAGGCCAGGTGCTGCACTTGGGCCTGGGCTTCTTTCAAATCACTGATGTCACGGGCGGTCAGCAACAGGCAGGGGGTGTTGTTGAGCTGGATAGGTTCGACGGAGACCTCAACCTGCTTAATTCGACCGTCGCGATGATTGCCGCGCATTTGCATGTGGTGTACGTGGCCGTCGCGCTTAAGTATTTCCAGCATTAGCTCGCGCTCTGCCAGATCGGCCCAGACATTGAGGTCTTTGGCGCTAAGACCGATCACTTCTTCTGATTTATAGCCGGTTAGCCGGTAGAAGCCCTCGTTCACCTCGATATAGCGGCCGCTGTCGCGTTCGGTAATGGTGATGGCGTCTGGGCTGGAGTGGAATGCTAGGGCGAATTTTTCCTGGCTGGCCTGCAGCTCTGCCTGGGCTTTCTGCCGTTCGCTGATATCACGGAACGTGGTGAGCAGGCAGGTTTGCTTATTCAACAGCACCGGCCTGGAGGAGATCACACAGGTGATCGCGCGGCCCTGTTTGTCTAGGTAGTGGGCCAGTTCATTGTGCAAGCTCTGGTCGCGCTCCAGTTGGCTGTACAGCACGGCCCGCGTGCTGAGGTCGGCCCAGAAACTCAGGTCGATCATTCTGCGTCCGATTACTTCGTCGGGTTGCCAGCCGAAGGTCTGACTAAAGCTTGAGTTGATTTCCAGGACAAGGCCTTCCGGCATAGTCGTCAGGGCGATTGGGTCTGGGCTGGCCTGAAACAGGCTGGAAAACTTGGCTTCTGAGGTGGTCAGGCTCTGTTCTCGGCGAACCCGCTCGCTGATGTCGATCAGGATGCCCGCCATGCGCTCTGGCTTGCCATCGGCATTTCGGTAGAGCTTGGCGGTACTTTCGAGGTAATGAACCTCCTGGTTGGGATAGATTACCTGGTAGGTCACCTGATAATTATCGGCGGTGCCTTGCGCCAAATGCTGATAATGCACGCGCATGGCATGACGGTCCGACAGCGGTACACAGCTGAAGAATTTACGGAAATCGTCGTGGAACGACTGTTCTTTTAAACCGTGGAGTTTGGCCGCGCGGGACGAACCAAACAGCATGTTGCTGGGTATGTGCCAGTCCCAGGTGCCGAGGTCGGCCGAGTCCAGGGCCAGGTTCAGGCGCTCTTGGCTGTCGCGCAGCGCCTGTTCTTGTTCGCATTGCTGGGTGATGTCACGCAGCGACAGGACCAGGCAGGGGGCGCCTTGCAGGAGTATTTCACCGCCAAACAGCAGGTTTTTGCGGATGTTACCGTTACGGTGATAAAGCGATACTTGCAGGCCGTTGAGGCTGTTATTGCTGATCGCATCCATCATCCGTCGGCGATCCTCCAAGCACGCCCAGATGCCTATTTCCAGGGAGGTGCGGCCTAGGGTTTGTTCACTGGTCCAGCCAAACTGCTGTTCGAAGCCGGCGTTGACTTCGATAAAGCGGCCGCTGGCTTTGTCGGTGATTACTACGGCGTCCGGGCTGTAGTTGAAGGCTTGGGCGAATTTATCCTCGCTGCTGCGCAGTGCTTGCGCGCGGGCCTGCTGGCTGGTGATGTCGCGGATGACCCCCATGACTCGCTGTTTGCCGTCAGCGTCAAGTTGCAGGCTGCCGCTGATCTCCAGCCAATGCAGGCTGCCGTCAGGCCAGCGAACGCGGTGACGAAAAGCACGGTTGCTCGGGTTGCCTGCGAGCAATTGGTCGAATAACTGCACGACCTCAGGGCGATCTTCGGCCGGGATTAGCTCGATGTAGTCGATCTGTTTTTGTAGGGGCTGTTTGGGGTCGAAGCCGAACAAGGCCTGCGCGCGGCGTGACCAGCTGACCCGGCCACTTTCGATGTCCCAGTACCACGTGCCCAGTTTTGCGCCATTAAGGGCGCGCAGCAGGCGTGGCGCGTCATTCCATGTGCGTTCAAATTCGGCAGGGTCCAGCGCCGGAATAAATGGCAGGGGTGGACGACGATCACTGGATTTAGCCACGACCAACTCTTCCTTTATATGAATGGGTTTCGTGGTCGCTGGCAGAGCGGCTGGGCTGAGTCATGCAGAACCCTTTCTTATCGTTATCTGTTTACGTTAGCCGTTAGTCCCCGGCCAGTGCAAGGCCATCACGCTGAGCGTCCAGCAGGTCCATAAAGGCCCGCGCGGCATTCGACAGCGTGCGCTCAGTGTGGCTGATATAGCCCAGTTGGCGTGTCAGCTGGACACCGGGTAACGGTAGGCGCGCGACTTGGTCATCGAGCATGGTGCGCGGCAGCACGCTCCAGGCCAGGCCGATGGAAACCATCATTTTGATGGTTTCCAGGTAGTTGGTGCTCATGGCGATATTCGGGGTCAGACCCTGAGCCTCGAACAGGCGCTGCACGATATGGTGGGTAAAGGTGTTGCCGCCGGGAAATACCGCCGGGTGGTGGGCAATATCGGCCAGGCTGATCGCGCCCTTGCGCGCCAGCTCATGCTCGGGGGCCGCGACAAAATCCAGCGGATCGTCCCACACGGCGACTGCATGCACCGGCTCGCGGGTTTCCGGGGCGAGGGTGATCACCGCCAGTTCGGCGCGACCATGCAGCACCTCTTCATAGGCCACTTCCGAGTCGAGAAACTGGATGTCCAGCGCCACCTGCGGGTGCGCCCGGGTAAAGGCGCGCAGCAGCGGCGGCAGGCGATGCAGGCCAATGTGATGGCTGGTGGCCAGGGTTAGGCGGCCGCTGATCTCGCCATTTAGGTTGGTCAATGCGCGGCGAGTGTCGTCCAGCACATTGAGAATCTGATAAGAGCGCGGCAGCAGCGCACGACCCGCTTCGGTCAGGCTGACCTCGCGGCCCAGGCGATCGAACAGACGCACATTGAGCTGCTGCTCCAGGCTGGCGATGCGCTTGCTGACGGCCGGTTGGGTCAGGTGTAAACGCTCGGCGGCCTCGGAAAAACTGCCCAGCTCGGCAATGGCAATAAAGGCATTGAGCGTGGCGAGATCCATTAAGTAGCCCTTGGTGGTGTGCAGAGTGGGTGTGCTGTAAGTGTTGTAATCTAGCTGTATTCCTGGGTGGAATCCATATGATGAAAAATATGAATTTGAGTAATTTGTTCTAAGTCCATAGGATTACCCCATAAGCCAAAGGGCTATTTGCCCAGGCGTAGAAACATGCTGATGAGGGAAAGCTGATGGCCGGCAAAACGCTCTACGACAAGCTCTGGGAAATGCACGAAGTGAAGCGCCGTGACGATGGTTCGTCGCTGATCTACATCGACCGCCACATCCTCCACGAAGTGACCTCGCCGCAGGCCTTTGAGGGCTTACGTCTGGCGGGCCGCAAGCCGTGGCGCATCGACGCCAACATCGCCACCCCAGACCACAACGTGCCGACCACCAAGGCCGAGCGTCAGGGCGGCCTGGAGGCCATCGCCGATGAAGTGTCGCGGATTCAGGTACGAACCCTGGATGAAAACTGCGATGACTTCGGCATCCTCGAATTCAAGATGAACGACATTCGTCAGGGCATCGTCCACGTGGTGGGCCCGGAGCAGGGCGCGACTTTGCCGGGTATGACCGTGGTCTGCGGCGACTCGCACACCTCGACGCACGGCGCGTTTGGCGCGTTGGCACACGGCATCGGCACTTCCGAGGTCGAGCATGTGTTGGCGACCCAGTGTCTGGTGGCCAAAAAGATGAAGAACATGCAGGTGCTGGTCGAAGGCCAGCTGCCGTTCGGCGTCACGGCCAAGGACATCGTGTTGGCTGTTATTGGCAAGATCGGTACCGCGGGCGGTAATGGCCATGCGCTGGAGTTCGCCGGCAGCGCCATTCGCGATCTGTCGCTGGAGGGGCGCATGACCATCTGTAACATGTCGATCGAAGCCGGTGCGCGCGTGGGCCTGGTGGCGGTGGATGAGAAGACCATCGCCTATGTTGAGGGGCGCCCGTTCTCCCCCAAAGGTGCCGATTGGGCCAAGGCCGTAGCGCAGTGGCAGGACTTGGTGTCCGACGCCGATGCGGTGTTCGATACCGTGGTCGAGCTGAAAGCCGAAGACATCAAGCCGCAGGTGAGCTGGGGTACTTCGCCGGAAATGGTCCTGGCGGTCGATCAGAATGTTCCAGACCCTGCCGCTGAGCATGATCCAGTGAAGAAGGATTCGATCACCCGCGCCCTGAAATACATGGGCTTGCGGGCTAATCAGGCGATTACCGATATCCAGCTGGACCGCGTGTTTATCGGCTCCTGCACCAACTCGCGTATTGAAGACTTGCGCGCTGCGGCTGAAGTGGCCAAAGGTCGTAAGGTCGCCGCGACCATCAAGCAGGCGATGGTGGTGCCGGGCTCGGGCTTGGTCAAAGCTCAGGCTGAGTCTGAAGGGCTGGACAAGATCTTTATTGAAGCCGGTTTTGAATGGCGCGAGCCGGGCTGCTCCATGTGTCTGGCGATGAACCCGGACAAACTTGGCAGCGGCGAGCATTGCGCCTCCACCTCTAACCGTAACTTCGAAGGCCGCCAGGGCGCTGGTGGGCGTACCCATCTGGTCAGCCCAGCCATGGCTGCCGCTGCCGCGGTGACCGGCCGCTTTATCGATGTGCGCGAATTGATTCAGGCCTGAGGACTCGACCATGAAAGCTTTTACTCAACACACCGGCCTGGTCGCTCCATTGGATCGCGCCAACGTCGACACCGATCAGATCATCCCTAAGCAGTTCTTGAAATCGATCAAGCGCTCAGGCTTCGGCCCTAACTTGTTTGATGAGTGGCGCTACCACGATGTCGGTCAACCGAATCAGGACAACTCTACGCGTCCGGTGAATCAGGAGTTCGTGTTGAACTTCCCGCGCTACCAAGGTGCCAGCGTGCTGTTGGCGCGGGAGAACTTCGGGTGTGGTTCGAGCCGTGAACACGCGCCATGGGCGCTGGAAGAGTATGGTTTCCGCACCATCATCGCGCCGAGCTTTGCCGATATCTTCTTCAACAACAGCTTCAAGAACGGTCTGCTGCCGATCATCCTCAAAGAAGAGGAAGTCGATGCACTGTTCGAGCAGGCTGAAGCCACTGTTGGCTATCAGCTGACGGTCGACCTGGCCGCACAAACCGTGACTCGCCTGGATGGTGTGCAGTACAGCTTCGAAGTCGATGCCTTCCGCAAGCATTGCCTGCTCAATGGTCTGGACGATATCGGCCTGACCCTGCAGGACAGTGACGCGATCAAAACCTTTGAAACCACCTATCAGCAGCGCAGCCCGTGGCTGTTCGGCGCAATCAAATAATCAGTAGGCGAATGCATTGGTCATTCGCCGCGTAATGAGTTGAGAAGAACATGTCCAAGCAGATTCTGATTCTCCCCGGTGACGGTATTGGCCCGGAAATCATGGCCGAAGCGGTCAAGGTGCTGAACCTGGCCAACGACAAGTACAACCTGGGCTTCGAGCTGAGCTTCGATGACCTCGGTGGTGCGGCCATCGACCGTTACGGCGTGCCGTTGGCTGATGAAACTCTGGAACGTGCCAAGACCGCTGATGCCATCCTGCTCGGTGCTGTCGGCGGGCCGAAGTGGGATGCGATTGACCCGAGCATCCGTCCGGAGCGTGGCCTGCTGAAAATTCGCTCGCAACTTGGCCTGTTCGGCAACCTGCGCCCGGCGATTCTTTATCCGCAACTGGCCGATGCCTCCAGCCTCAAGCGCGAAATTGTCGCCGGCCTGGACATCCTGATCGTCCGTGAGCTGACCGGTGGCATCTACTTCGGCAGCCCGCGTGAAAGCAAGGTGCTGGAAAACGGCGAGCGCATGGCCTATGACACCCTGCCGTACAGCGAAAGCGAAATCCGCCGGATCGCCCGCGTTGGCTTCGACATGGCCCGTGTGCGCGGCAAGAAGCTGTGCTCGGTGGATAAAGCCAACGTGCTGGCCTCCAGCCAACTGTGGCGCGCCGTGGTCATTGAAGTGGCCAAGGATTACCCAGACGTTGAGCTGAGCCACATGTACGTCGACAACGCGGCGATGCAGCTGGTGCGCGCACCGAAGCAGTTCGACGTCATGGTGACCGACAATATGTTCGGTGACATTCTGTCGGATGAAGCGTCCATGCTGACCGGCTCTATCGGCATGCTGCCGTCCGCGTCCCTGGATGCCAACAACAAAGGCATGTATGAGCCTTGCCATGGCAGTGCACCGGATATCGCCGGGCAGGGTATCGCTAACCCGCTGGCGACCATTCTGTCGGTGTCGATGATGCTGCGTTACAGCTTCAATCAAACCGCGGCTGCGGATGCTATTGAGCTGGCCGTGAGCAATGTGCTCGATCAGGGTCTGCGCACCGGTGATATCCATAGCGCGGGTACGACCAAGGTCGGCACCACCGCAATGGGCGATGCAGTAGTCGAAGCGTTACGCAGTCTGTAATCTTCCTGGCCCGTCGGACGGTTCCGGCGGTCAGCTTATATAGGTGTAGTGGTTATGAAACGTGTAGGTCTGATCGGTTGGCGTGGCATGGTCGGCTCCGTGCTGATGCAGCGCATGCTGGAAGAGCAGGATTTCGACTTGATCGAACCGGTATTCTTCACTACCTCCAATGTCGGCGGCCAAGGCCCGGCGATTGGCAAGGAAACGGCGCCCTTGAAGGACGCCTACAGCATTGACGAGCTGAAAAGCCTCGACGTGATCCTGACCTGTCAGGGTGGCGACTACACCAATGAAGTCTTCCCTAAGCTGCGCGAAGCCGGCTGGCAGGGCTATTGGATTGATGCGGCCTCGTCGCTGCGCATGAGCGACAGCTCGGTGATCGTGCTCGATCCGGTCAACCGCAAGGTGATCGATCAGCAGCTGGATGCTGGCACCAAGGACTATATCGGCGGTAACTGCACTGTCAGCCTGATGTTGATGGCGTTGGGCGGTCTGTACGAGGCTGGTCTGGTCGAGTGGATGAGTGCCATGACCTACCAGGCTGCGAGCGGCGCTGGCGCGCAGAATATGCGTGAGCTGATCAAGCAGATGGGCGCGATCAATGGTGCGGTGGCGGACGAGTTGGCTGATCCGGCCAGCGCCATTCTCGACATCGACCGTAAAGTTGCTGAGGCTATGCGTGGTGAGTCCTTCCCGGTCGACAACTTTGGCGTGCCGTTGGCTGGCAGTCTGATTCCTTACATCGACAAGGAACTGCCGAATGGGCAGAGCCGTGAAGAGTGGAAGGCCCAGGCTGAAACCAACAAGATTCTCGGTCGTTTCAAGAACCCGATTCCGGTCGATGGTTTGTGCGTGCGTGTCGGCGCCATGCGTTGCCACAGCCAGGCATTGACCATCAAGCTGAACAAGGATGTGCCGCTGTCGGACATCGAAGGCCTGATCAGCCAGCACAATCCATGGGTTAAGTTGGTGCCGAACCAGCGCGAAGCGAGCATCCGTGAGCTGGGCCCAACCGCTGTGACGGGGACTCTGAGCGTGCCGGTCGGTCGCCTGCGTAAGCTCAATATGGGCTCGCAATACCTGGGCGCGTTCACTGTTGGCGACCAGTTGTTGTGGGGTGCTGCTGAGCCGTTGCGTCGCATGCTGCGTATTCTGCTGGAGCGTTAATCGCACGGCGCTGAGGCGTTTATTGCGTAGTCAATAAGGAGCGGGCTGCAGGGCATTCGAGTCAAATCGAGCGCTCAGCAGTCCGCTCCTTTGCATTTGACGGGCCCGGCTATACAGTGCTGGGCTTATTTCTGCGAGCTTTACCATGACCCGTACCTTTGATATTGCCGTAATTGGCGCCACCGGCAGCGTTGGCGAAGCCCTGGTGCAATTGCTGGAAGAGCGCGAATTCCCCGTGGCTAATTTGCACGTGATCGCTAGTGGCGAGTCGGCGGGAAGTTCTGTGTCTTATAAGGGTAAGAACCTGCGGGTAAAAGACCTGGAAACTTTTGACTTCTCCAGCGTGCGCCTGGCGTTTTTTGCGGCAGGTAGCAAGGTGACGCAGAAGTACGCGTTGCAGGCGGGCGCGGCAGGTTGTGCGGTGATTGATTTGGCCAGCGGCTTGCCGGCCGCGCAGGCGCCGCGAGTAGTGCCTGAAGCTAATGCGCAGGTGCTAGCCGCTGTGGCTGCGCCATATTTAATGACCAGCCCAAGTGCGCCGGGTGTTGCGCTGGCAACTGTGCTGGCGGCTTTGCCTGAGAGCCTCAGCATTCGCCGCGTTACGGTGACTGCTTGCCTGGCTGTCTCCAGTCGAGGGCGTGAAGGTATCGCGGAGTTAGCGCGGCAAACGGCGGAATTGCTCAACGGGCGTTCACTTGAACCTCGTCTGTTTGACCGGCAAATGGCTTTCAATGTGCTGGCTCAGGTTGAGCAGGGCGACAGTGAAGGGCACTCCGCGCTGGAGCGGCAGATTGCCGCCGAGCTTCAAGAGTTGCTGGCTATACCGACGCTGCCAGTGGCGGTGACTTGTATTCAGGTTCCGGTGTTCTTTGGCGACAGTTTGAGTGTGTCGCTTCAGGCTGAATCGAGCATCGACATCAAGCAGGTTTATGCCGCGTTGGATGCTGCGCCGTCAGTGGAGTTGGTGGAGTTGGACGATTATCCAACAGTGGTTGGCGATGCGGTGGGGCAGGATGTGGTCTATGTCGGTCGCGTGCGCGCCGGTTTGGCTGACCCCGCAGAACTCAATTTGTGGATTGCGTCTGATAATGTGAGAAAAGGCGCCGCGCTGAATGCTGTGCAATTGGCCGAGTTGTTGATAAAACACTATCTGTAAAAGATACTTACCTAGAAATTTGAAGAATCTTTCGAGCTTGGCAATACTGGCTGAGTTAATTGCTGAATGGGGTTGCGTCTTCGGGCGTGATAGGCAGCAATTTTCAAGATCCTCTCGCTGGTCGAGAAAAAAGATAAAACAAGGGATAACGCTATGGTTCGGGTTCGCAAACTGGTGCTGGCAATTGCAGCTGCTTCGGCACTGTCATCCGGTATGGCCCACGCGTTGGGGCTGGGTGAAGTCACTCTGCAGTCAGCGCTCAATCAACCCTTAGTGGCTGAGATTGAGTTACTGGAAGTGCGCGACCTGGCTTCTAATGAGCTATTGCCAACCCTGGCGTCCCCAGAAGCATTCACCAAAGCAGGTGTGGATCGTCAGTACTTCCTGACCGATCTGAAGTTCACTCCGGTACTTAAGCCCAATGGCAAAAGCGTTATCCGGGTGACGTCTAGCAAGCCCATGCGTGAGCCCTACCTGAACTTCTTGGTAGAAGTGCTCTGGCCGAATGGCCGTTTGCTTCGTGAGTACACCTTGCTGCTTGATCCGCCGCTTTATACCCCGCAAAGCGTGATCCCAGCGGCTGCTCGGCTCCCTGTAGCTGCCGCGGCACCTGCACCTCGCTTGCAAACACCGGCTCCTGCACCGCGCCCTGCGGCAGCAGCCAATACCGCGCCTTCTGTTGCACCTGCCGCGCCTACGGCCAAACCGTTAGACGGTAACCAATACACCACCACGGCCAACGATACACTCTGGGAAATTGCCCAGCGTGCACGTGCCGGTGGCAGCGTGCATCAAGCCATGTTGGCGATCCAAGACCTGAATCCTGATGCCTTTATCGGTGGCAACATCAACCGCCTGAAAAGCGGTCAGGTGCTGCGCCTACCGGATGAGCAGCAGGTGAAGAAGCGTGCTCAAGGCGAAGCACTCGCTCAGGTAGCAGAACAAAATACAGCCTGGCGTGAAGGGCGTAGTGCTGTCGCTAGCGCCCGCCAGCTGGATGCTACCAAGCGCACCAGTGCCGCCGCGGCGCCGGCCAAGGTCGAAGTAGGTGATAGCCTGAAACTGGTTTCTGCTGATAGCGGTAAAGCAACTGCCGGTAGCGACAAAGGTGCGGCTGATACCAAAGCATTAAATGACAAGTTAGCCGTGACTCAGGAAAGCCTGGACTCCAGCCGTCGTGAAAATGACGAGTTGAAAGGCCGCATGACTGATCTGCAGAGCCAACTCGATAAGCTACAGCGTCTGATTCAATTGAAAGATGATCAGATGGCCAAGTTGCAGGCTGACCTGGCCGCACAGGGGCAGGCGCCTGCTCCGGTGGCTGCGCCTGTTGCTCCAGAAACACCAGCAGTTGAAGCACCGGCCGCTCCCATAGAGTCTGCTCCAGAGGTCGCGCCGCAAGAACCTGCTGTTACGCCTCCCGTAGCGCCAGTTGCTGAAACCGATTTCAATTACAGTGAAGAGCCTGCAGCATCAGTTGAGCCCGTAGCCCCGATAGAAGTGCCGGAGGCTGCACCGGCTGCCGCGCCTGAGCCTGCTCCAGTCACGCCTGTAGCGCCTGTCGTTGAAGCGCCAGTAGTGGCTGAGCAGCAAGCGGAAAGCACCCTTGATGATCTGCTGGCCAATCCGATGCTGCTGGGCGCCGCAGGTGGCGGTGCGCTGCTGCTATTACTGATAGCGCTGATGATGCTGTCGCGCCGTAATGCACTTAAAGAAGCGCAGTTGCAGGAAAGTCTAGCGGCTGGTGACGATTCGTCCGATTTGGGCGCTGATTTGGATCTGCCGGATGACGGTTTTGCCGGCTTGGCTGAAGACCTAGATAGCCAGCAAAACGATCTGCCCAATGACGAGCGTGTTACCGCGCAAACAGGTGATGTACTGGGTGAGGCGGATATCTATATCGCCTACGGTCGCTTCCCTCAGGCTGCTGAGCTGTTGCAGGGCGCGATCAATGACGAGCCGCAACGCAGTGACCTGCGTCTGAAACTGATGGAGGTCTATGCCGAAATGGGTGACCGCAATGGTTTCGCGCGTCAGGACAGCGAGTTGCGCGAAATTGGCGGCAGTGCTGCTGAGCTTGATCAAATCAACGCGCGCTACCCAGCCATGGCTGTTGCTGCAGGCGCAGGCTTCGCAGCGGCTGCGACCGCCGCGGAAAGCTTGGATAGTTTCAGCCTGGACGACCTGACACTCGACGAGCCAAGCACAAAATCTGCAGTTGCCGATCAAGATGATGCGTTCGATCTGAGCTTGGATGATCTTGAAGCTGAACTGGATCGTGATCTGCAGGCTGCTGGCGATAAGGCTGCCTTAGAGGATTTGGATAGTTTGTCGTTCGACAGCGATCTGGATTTCAGCTCACCGGTTGAACCGACTGAGAGCAAAGCCGATGATCTGGACTTTAGCCTGAGCCTCGCTGATGGCAGCGACAGTGAGCTGGATTTGGGCACTGACGACCTGGCTGATTTCAGCCTGGATCTGGATGCACCTGCCAAGCCTGAAGCGTCGGCTGAAGATGATTTCCTGCTTAGCCTGGATGACGAGCCAAGTGCTGCGCCAACTGAGCCAAGCTTTGATCTGCCAACGGAAGAGTTGGGTGGTGATTTTGATCTGTCGGCAGACTTTGACCTTTCACTGAGTGACGAGGCGCCTAGTCAGCCATCGAACGATAGCTTTGCAGCTCAACTGGACGAGGTCAGCGCGGAGTTGGACTTGCTATCTGATGATCTGGAACAACCTCTAGATTTGGACGTGCCGGCAAGCGCTGCTTCTGCCAGTGCTGCGCTGGATAATGACGATGACTTCGATTTCCTCTCGGGTACCGACGAGACTGCCACCAAGCTCGATCTGGCTCGCGCCTACATCGATATGGGCGATACCGAAGGTGCTCGCGATATTCTCGATGAAGTCATCAGTGAAGGTAACGATGGTCAGCAACAAGAAGCCCGTGAGCTGATCGCTAATTTGGTCTGATACATGCCTGAAAGTCCTACTACAACGGCAGCCGACTCGGCTGCCGTTGGCGTTTTCAAGATAGCCCTCGGTGTTGAGTACAAAGGTTCGCGCTACCGTGGTTTTCAGCGTCAGCGCGCCGGCGTGCCCTCTATTCAGGAGTCGCTGGAAAAAGCCCTAACTAAAGTCGCGGGTGGTGTTGCCGTTACGTTGAGCTGCGCAGGGCGTACCGATGCGCTGGTGCATGCAAGTGCCCAAGTGGTGCATTTCAATACGCCGGTTGATCGCTCTATGCATGCCTGGGTGATGGGGGCGAACATGAACTTGCCCGGTGATATCAGTGTGACGTGGGCCAAGTCGATGCCGGCGCACTTTGATGCTCGGTTTTGTGCGCAAGCGCGACGCTACCGTTATGTGATTTATAACGACCAGATCCGCCCGGCGCATATGGCCGAAGAGGTGACTTGGAATCATCGCCCGCTGGATATTGAGCGCATGCGTGAGGCGGCCCAGGCATTTATCGGCACCCATGATTTCAGTGCTTTCCGTGCGCGTCAGTGTCAGGCTAAATCGCCAATCAAGACGGTGCATCACCTGGAGGTGCTCCAGTACGGACGGTTTATCGTGCTGGATATCCGTGCCAATGCCTTCCTGCATCATATGGTGCGTAATCTCGCTGGGGTTCTGATGACCATCGGTGCCGGCGAGCGCCCGATTGAGTGGGCGCAGGAAGTGCTGGAAACCCGTGTACGCCGTACCGGTGGGGTGACTGCGCACCCTTATGGGTTGTATTTGGTGCAGGTCGACTATCCGCAGGAGTTCGATTTACCTAAGCGCTACCTGGGGCCGCACTTTCTTTCCGGTTTGCCGGATGTGGCGGCTGACGCCTGAAAGGCTATTTGCTAGCATCCCGTTCACACTGAATTAACTGAGGTCATCCTGTTGTCAGTCGTTCGCAGCAAGATTTGTGGCATTACCCGCATAGAAGATGCATTGGCGGCTGTCGAGGCGGGTGCGGATGCGATTGGGCTGGTGTTTTATGCCAAGAGCCCGCGAGCTGTCACAGTGCAGCAGGCGCGCGCGATCATTAGTGCCTTGCCACCGTTTGTGACCTCAGTGGGCTTGTTCGTTAATGCCAGTCGCTGCGAGTTGGGTGAGCTGCTCGATGCTGTGCCGATTGATTTGCTGCAGTTCCACGGTGATGAGAGCCCAGCTGATTGTGATGGTTATCACCGGCCTTATATCAAGGCGCTGCGGGTTAAGCCGGGCGACGATATCGCCGCTCAGGTAGCTCTCTATAAGAATGCCAGTGGCGTGCTGCTGGATACCTATGTGCCAGGTATTCCGGGGGGTACAGGTGAGGCTTTTGATTGGTCGCTGGTGCCGGAAGGTTTGAGCAAACCGGTTATTCTGGCCGGTGGCCTAACGGCTGCAAACGTTGCGCAGGCCATTACTCGTGTGCGTCCCTATGCTGTAGATGTCAGTGGTGGCGTTGAGCTAACCAAGGGCATCAAGGATGCTGAGAAGATTCGTGCTTTCATGCAGGCGGTAAAAGCTGCTTAAGGTGTGCTGGGTTGATGTGACGGCTTAGCCTGCTTGGCCGTCCATACCCCTGTTGCAGAATGTATGAACGCTGCAGGCGGTCGTTCAAGGGTGGCGGGTGTATGAGCGCTGCCATAATGGCAAATCACCGGCCCCTGAAACGGCTGTACTCATGAATTTTCCCGGATAGGCCTGATCGCATAAAGCGCAGCCCGTTCGGTTAACAGCTTTGGAGAATCAAGAGCATGAGCAACTGGTTGGTAGACAAACTCATCCCATCGATCATGCGTTCCGAGGTCAAGAAGAGTTCGGTGCCCGAAGGCCTTTGGCACAAGTGTCCATCCTGTGATGCGGTGCTTTACAAGCCCGAGCTGGGCAAGACCCTGGATGTTTGCCCCAAGTGCAATCATCACATGCGTATCGGTGCACGCGAGCGTCTGGATATCTTCCTCGATAAAGAGGGGCGCGAGGAGCTGGGTGCCGAGCTTGAGCCGGTCGATCGCTTGAAGTTTCGCGACAGCAAGAAATACAAAGACCGCATCGTGGGTGCGCAAAAGCAGACGGGTGAGAAAGATGCGCTCGTGGCCATTCGTGGCACCCTGGAAGGTATGCCGATAGTGACCTGCGCCTTCGAGTTCTCCTTTATGGGTGGCTCGATGGGGGCGATTGTTGGTGAGCGCTTTGTGCGTGCCGCCAATGCGGCGCTGGAGCAGCGCTGCCCGCTGGTGTGCTTCTCAGCATCTGGCGGTGCGCGTATGCAGGAAGCGCTGATTTCGTTAATGCAGATGGCTAAAACCTCGGCCGTGCTGGCGCGCCTGCGCGAAGAGGGTATTCCGTTTGTATCGGTACTGACCGACCCGGTATATGGCGGCGTGTCTGCCAGTTTGGCCATGCTCGGCGATGTGATTGTGGCTGAGCCCCGTGCGTTGATCGGCTTTGCCGGCCCGCGTGTGATCGAGCAAACCGTGCGCGAGAAGTTGCCAGAAGGCTTCCAGCGCAGCGAGTTCCTGCTGGAGCACGGCGCCATCGATATGATCATTCATCGTGCAGAGCTGCGTCCGCGCTTGGCACGCTTACTGGCGCAGTTTATGGGTCTGCCTTCCCCTGTCTCGTTGCCGGCGACGGCATGACTGAGCGCGTCCTTGCTGATTGGCTGAGCTATCTCGAGCAATTGCATCCAAGTGCCATCGACATGGGCTTGGAGCGTTCCCAGGTGGTGTTGCAGTGTCTGGGTCTGGGCAGGCTGGCGCCGCGAGTAATCACCGTCACCGGAACCAATGGCAAGGGCTCAACCTGTGCTTTTATCGCTGCGTTGCTGCAGGCGCAGGGGCTTAAGGTCGGCGTATACAGCTCGCCGCATCTGCTGCGTTACAACGAGCGGGTCCAGATTGCGGGGGTTGAAGCTACTGACGCCATGCTCTGCGAGGCGTTCGCGGTGGTTGAAGCCGCGCGTGGCGACACGTCACTGACCTATTTTGAGATGGGCACGCTGGCGGCGTTCTGGTTATTCCAGCAGGCAGGCCTGGACGCGCTGGTGCTGGAAGTCGGCCTTGGCGGCCGATTGGATGCGGTGAATCTGCTGGATGCTGATATTGCCGTGGTCACGAGCATCGGTATTGACCATGCCGATTGGTTGGGCGATAGCCGCGAATCAGTTGCCTTCGAGAAAGCCGGGATCTTCCGTGCCGGCAAGCCTGCCTTGTGTGGTGACCTTGATCCTCCGCAACCCTTGCTTGATCAGGTGGCTCTGCTCGATACGCCATTTTTCTTGCGTGGTCGTGACTATGACTTGAGCACCAATGCGCAGGAGTGGTCCTGGCACGGTCTTAACCATCTTGGCGCAGTAGTGAGTCTGGCAAACCTGCCGTTACTCGATCTGCCCATGGAGAACGCCGCCTTGGCCCTGCAGGCTTATGCCTTGATGCAGCTGCCTTGGCAGCCTGAGGTGATCAGTCAGGCGCTGCAGCAGACACGAGTCGCTGGACGGCTCGATCGTCGAGTGTTGAATTGGCAAGGTAAGTCACTCACGCTGCTGCTTGATGTTGGGCATAATCCCCATGCTGCTGAGTATCTCGCGCAGCGACTGGCAAATCGGCCGGTACCCGGTAAACGCTTAGCTGTGTTTGGTTTACTTGCTGACAAGGATTTGCCCGGTGTGGTGGCGCCCTTGTTAAGTGAAGTAGCGAGTTGGGCGGTTGCGCCGCTGCCAATAGGCCGTACGCGTGCAGCTGCCGAGCTACACGCGCACTTACACAGCCGCGGGGTGCGAGTAACGGCCCACGCAGATGTGCAGGCTGCACTTGAGGCTCAGTGTGCACAGGCTGTAGATGGTGATGAAGTGCTGGTGTTTGGATCTTTTTACTGCGTGGCCGAGGCCTTGGATTGGCTGGGCCGCCAAGCCAATAGGGGCGTGCAGGATGGCTTTGCTGGATAAGGGATTAAAGCAGCGCATGGTCGGTGCGTTGGTTTTGCTGGCACTGGCAGTGATTTTTCTGCCCATGCTGTTATCGCGTGAAGATGAGTCGCAGCGAGTTTTAGTCGATGCTCCGGCAATGCCGGTGGTCCCTGAGGTTCCAGAGGTTGAATTGCAGCCCGTGGTCGTACCAGAGCCGCAATTGTTGCCTGATGAGCCGGTTGGTGCTGAGGCCACGCAGAGCCTGGAGCCCGTTGATACGGTTGTAGATGAGCCGCCTACTGCTCCGGTAGTGCCTGCGCAGCCAACTGCACCGGCCAAGCCTGTGGTAGCGGCGCCTCAAGTAGCGCCAAGTAAGCTGGACGCTAACAGTCTGCCGGTCAGCTGGTCTGTGCAGCTGGCGAGCTTATCCAGTGGCGATGGCGCGCAGAAACTGCAGAAAACCCTGCGCACTCAGGGGTATAACGCCTATATCCGTAATTTCGACGGTATGAATCGGGTGTTTGTCGGGCCGTTGATTGAGCGTGCCGAGGCGGATCGCCTGCGTGATCAGCTCAATCGTCAGCACAAGCTCAATGGCTTTGTGGTGCGTTTTCAGCCTGAGGCGAACTGACTCAATGGCGTAGTGGCTTCGTCAAACGTGGGTGGCAGGTTTGCCGAAAGGCAGCTCGGGCATTTCAGCGGTTGGCGAATCCTTTGTTTACTCCCCGCACAGGTGCTCTGCTAAAATGCAGCGCCTTTCTCGTCGGTAACCTGCATCGTGGCATTCACCTGGGTCGATTGGGCGATTATCGCCGTTGTCGCCGTTTCAAGTCTGATCAGTCTGAGCCGAGGTTTCGTTAAGGAAGCTTTGTCGCTGCTCACCTGGATCATTGCTGGCGTGGTCGCCTGGATGTTTGGCGGCGCACTGTCGCAGCACTTGGCGGGTTTTATCGAGACACCCTCGGCACGCGTGATTGCAGGCTGCGCGATTCTATTTGTGGTTACCTTGTTGGTTGGTGCCCTGGTCAATTACCTGATTGGTGAGTTGATCCGGGTCACTGGGCTGTCGGGTACTGATCGTTTTCTCGGCATGGTTTTCGGCGCCGCTCGGGGTGGCTTGCTGGTGGTCGTGCTGGTTGGCTTGATCAGTCTGGCCCCGGTTCAGCAAGACAGCTGGTGGCAGCAATCGGCACTCTTGCCACATTTTCTGATGGTGGCCGACTGGTCAAAAAACCTGATTTTAGGCCTGTCCAGTCAGTGGCTGGCCAGCGGTGTAACTGCGCCGGTGGAATTACCGTTTAAAGAGGCACTGCTGCAGCAAAAGCTGCCGTAAGTGCATTCGCAATTATCGTGTTTCATTAAGTAGGGGTTGCGTCACATGTGCGGCATTGTCGGTATCGTCGGTAAATCGAACGTCAATCAGGCGCTGTATGACGGGCTGACCGTCCTCCAGCACCGCGGCCAGGATGCTGCCGGTATTGTCACCAGCCATGATGGCCGCCTGTTCCTGCGCAAGGACAACGGTCTGGTGCGTGACGTTTTCCAGCAGCGCCACATGCAGCGCCTGGTCGGCCACATGGGCATCGGCCATGTGCGCTACCCAACTGCGGGCAGCTCCAGCTCGGCTGAAGCGCAGCCGTTTTATGTCAACTCGCCCTACGGCATCACCTTGGCGCATAACGGCAACTTGACCAACGTCGAGCAGCTGGCCAAGGAGATCTACGAGTCCGACCTGCGTCATGTGAACACCAACTCCGATTCGGAAGTGCTGCTCAACGTGTTTGCTCACGAATTGGCCCAGCGCGGCAAATTGCAGCCGACCGAGGAAGATGTATTCGCTGCAGTGACTGACGTGCATGAGCGCTGCGTGGGTGGTTACGCCGTGGTGGCGATGATCACCGGCTACGGCATTGTCGGTTTCCGCGACCCTAACGGTATCCGCCCGATCGTCTTCGGTCAGCGCCATACCGACGAGGGCGTGGAATACATGATCGCCTCGGAAAGTGTCTCGCTGGATGTGCTTGGTTTCACCCTTATTCGCGATCTGGCGCCGGGCGAAGCGGTGTACATCACCGAAGACGGTAAACTGTTCACCCGTCAGTGTGCGAGCAATCCCAAATATGCACCGTGCATCTTCGAACACGTCTATCTGGCGCGTCCGGATTCAATCATGGACGGCATCTCGGTCTATAAGGCGCGCCTGCGCATGGGCGAGAAGCTGGCCGACAAGATCCTGCGTGAACGCCCAGTGCATGACATTGATGTGGTCATCCCGATTCCTGATACCAGCCGTACCGCCGCGCTGGAGCTGGCCAACCATCTGGGCGTGAAGTTCCGCGAAGGCTTCGTCAAGAACCGCTATATCGGCCGTACCTTCATCATGCCGGGCCAGGCCGCACGGAAGAAATCCGTACGGCAGAAGCTCAACGCCATCGAGCTCGAATTCCGCGGCAAGAACGTGATGCTGGTGGACGATTCCATCGTGCGCGGCACCACCTGCAAGCAGATCATCCAGATGGCCCGCGAAGCCGGCGCGAAGAACGTGTATTTCTGTTCGGCAGCCCCTGCCGTGCGCTACCCGAATGTGTACGGTATCGACATGCCTAGCGCCCATGAGCTGATCGCTCACGGCCGCACCACCGAGGAAGTCTGCGAGCTGATCGGTGCCGACTGGCTGGTCTACCAGGATCTGCCGGATCTGATTGAAGCGGTCAGTGGTAGCAAGAAGATCAAGATCGATAACTTCGACTGCGCAGTGTTTGATGGTAAGTACGTCACCGGCGATGTTGACGAGGCTTACCTGAACAAGATCGAGCAAGCCCGTAATGACATGTCGAAGGCCCAGTCCCAGGCGGTCAGTGCAGTTATCGGTCTGTATAACGACTAATTACGCAGTATAGCCTGCTTAGCAGGCTGCTTGAGGGGATTGCTAATGACGATTGAATGGCAGGCCGGGCGTCTAGACAGCGACCTTGATGGCGTTGGCTTTGACACCCTGGCGGTGCGTGCTGGGCAACACCGCTCGCCGGAAGGTGAGCACAGCGAGGCGATCTACCCGACCTCCAGCTATGTTTTCCGTACCGCAGCTGATGCCGCCGCACGATTTGCCGGCGAAGTGCCCGGCAACGTTTATTCGCGCTACACCAACCCTACGGTGCGTGCGTTCGAAGAGCGCATCGCGGCGCTGGAGGGTGCTGAACAGGCGGTTGCCACCTCATCCGGGATGTCGGCAATTTTGGCCATGGTCATGAGCCTGTGCAGTGCGGGTGATCATGTGCTGGTGTCGCGCAGCGTCTTCGGCTCGACCATCAGTCTGTTCGAAAAATACTTCAAGCGCTTCGGTGTGCAGGTCGATTATGTGCCGCTGGCGGATCTCGACGGTTGGGCTGCTGCCTGCAAACCCAACACCAAGCTGTTGTTTGTCGAGTCGCCATCCAACCCGTTGGCTGAACTGGTGGATATCGCCGCCTTGGCGGAAATTGCTCATGCTAAAGGTGCGTTACTGGCAGTGGACAACTGCTTCTGTACACCTGCGCTGCAGCAACCTCTCAAGCTCGGTGCTGACATTGTCATGCACTCGGCCACCAAGTACATCGATGGTCAGGGCCGTAGCATGGGCGGCGTGTTGGCCGGTAGTGCGAAACTGATGACTGAAGCGGTCGGCTTTCTGCGCACGGCTGGACCTACGCTCAGCCCGTTCAATGCGTGGATTTTCCTCAAAGGCCTGGAAACCCTGCGTATCCGTATGCAGGCACACTGCAGCAGCGCGTTGCACTTGGCGCAGTGGCTGCAACAACAGCCGGGTATTGAGCACGTGCACTACGCCGGCCTGTCGAGTCATCCGCAGCACGAACTGGCCAAGCGTCAGCAGAGTGCGTTTGGGGCGGTGGTGAGCTTTGAGGTGAAAGGCGGCAAAGAGGCGGCTTGGCGGTTTATCGACGCTACGCGGGTGATTTCCATCACCACCAACCTTGGCGACACCAAAACCACCATTGCTCATCCGGCGACCACCTCCCATGGTCGCTTGAGTCCGGCGGAGCGTGCGAATGCCGGTATTCGCGATAACCTGATCCGCGTTGCGGTCGGTCTTGAAGACCTGGCTGACCTACAGGCCGATCTGGCTCGTGGGCTGGCAGCGCTCTGAATCAGCGGCACAGGCTGTAGCAAAAAGCCTCGGTGAATGCCGGGGCTTTTTTTATGGGTGTTATTCGCGCAGATCAATAGCGTCTGGCATGTTTTTGTCGAATAGCTGCAGCGGATTTTGTGGCAGAACGCCCGGCCGGTAGTCCTCACGCACATCGCCGAGCACGCGGATATCGCTGTATTTCTTGCCTGACAGCGCCGCCATCCCTGCCGCGTCACGAATCACCGTCGGGCGCAGAAATACCATCAGATTGCGTTTGACGCGGGTTTCTTTGGTCGAGCGAAACAGCCGGCCGAGCAGGGGGATATCGCCCAACAAGGGCACCTTGGAGTCGGCTTGGGTGACGTCATCCTGAATCAAGCCGCCGAGCACAATCACCTGGCCGTTCTCGGCAAGGATGGTGCTTTTAATTGAGCGTTTATTGGTGATCAGATCGACCGCATTCACCCCCTGACTGGTGGGGGCGATGGACGAAATCTCCTGCTCGATTTCCAGGCGCAGGCTCGCCCCGTCGTTGATGTGCGGGGTGACTTTCAGGGTCACGCCGATGTCCTGGCGCTCAATGGTGGTGAAGGGGTTGTCGGCTCCCGACGCGCTGGTGGTAAACGAGCCGGTTTGGAAGGGCACGTTCTGCCCAACCAGTATTTCGGCTTTCTGGTGATCTAGGGTTAGCAGGCTCGGCGTGGACAGCAGGTTGCTCTTGCTATTGGCCGACAGGGCGGTGACCAGTACGCCGAAGCTGTCGGTGCCCAAGCCGATAATGGCGCCGTCTGGCAAATTGCTCAGGGTGTTGTTGTCAGTGCCGTTTCTATTGTCTTGGAGTGCCTGTAAGACTCGGCCAACCGACAGCCCAGTGCCGCTGAAGTTGGTGCCGCCAAGGCCACCGCTGCCACCGCGCGCATCTACAGCCCACTGCACACCCAGGGCGTCGCTGATGTCGCCGGACACTTCGACAATCGCCGCTTCGACCATGACCTGCGCGCGCGGTACGTCAAGTTGGCGCACGATATCCTCCAGCGTTGCCACCACATCCGGCTCGGCCAGAAGTACCAGAGCATTAAGGCTCTCGTCAGCGCGGATAAGCACAGCCTGCGGCTTACCCGTGGCTTCTCCAGCGGATTCTGGTTTAAGTTTTTCGGAAATTTCACCCAGGGTTTCTGCCAGGCTTTTGGCATCGCCATGGCGTAAACGAATCACCCGGGTATTGGCCGAGCGGCTGGTTGGACTGTCGAGTGATTTAGCCAAGGCCACCAGCTTGGCGCGGGCGCCAGGTGGGCCGAGCAGGATCAGGCGATTGGTCCGGCCATCGGCAATCACCTGAGTGCCGGAGGTGCCTTTGGCCTGCCCGCGATCTACGGCGTTGCGCAATACTTCGGCGGTGTCCATGACCCAGGCATGTTGCAGGTTGAGCACGCTGTAGTCGTTCTGACCTTTCTGGTCGAGCTGGCGCAGCAGGTCTTCGATACGGTCGATATTGGCCGTGCGGTCGCTGATGATGATCGCATTGGCGCTGCTGATCGCCGCCAAGTGACCATATTGCGGCACTAGGGGGCGGATCAGTGGGATAAGCTCGGTCGCCGAGCCATGCTGGACTTGAATCAAGCGGGTTTCCAGGCGGTCCGGCGCATTACGCCCGCCATCCGCCTCGGCTTTGGCCTCAGCATTGGGCACGATGCGCGCTTGGTCGCCCTGGGTCATCACGCTGAAACCGTGGGTGGCCATGACTGAGAGAAACAGCTGATAGACCTCAGTCAGTGTCAGCGGGCTGTTGGATACCACGCTGACCTGGCCCTTGACCCGTGGGTCGATTACAAACGTCTCACCGCTGATCAGCGCCACTTGATCAATAAACTCGCGGATATCCGCGCCCTTGAGGTTAATGGTCCAGCGTTCTTCTTGCTGACTGGCGCTCGGCGCCACCGCCGTAACGGCAGCGCTCAGGGGCAGCGGGCTGCAGGCCAGGCCGGCAATCAAGAAGGCGAAGGTAAGGCGCGAGAGGATCGGAGTCATCGGATCAGTTGTTTTCCGTAGGCTGTTCGGTGGGATCAGCAGGCGCGGGCAGGCTGCCGGAGTCCTGCATCTGCTGGCGCAGCGCTTCCATGCGCTCGCGCAGTTGGCTCAGGTTGTCGTCTTGCAGATCGTTGAGCTGTTCAACCGGGTCGGCCATCACTTCGGGAGTGTAGTTTTGCTGGTTGTCGGCGGCCGAGTGGTGCAGGGGAAAGCGCAGGCTTTCACGCCGGCCATTGCGCATGAGTTCGACATGATCGGCTGCCACCGCATGCAGGCGCACGCCGCTGCTGATCTCACTGTCGACGCTATAACGTTGAGCGACGCTGCCTTCGCTGCGGATGATCGCGCTGGAGCGTTGCGGATCCGCATGCACAAAGCTGCCCAGCAGGGTCAGGCGCAAGTTGGTGTCAGGGGCCAGTTGATCGTTGGCGACGTCACTGCCGAATAATTGGCCGATTTCGGCGGGCAATGCAGTCGCCACTAGTGTGGCTGTGCTGTTGCTGGCCGCCACGGGCGCACGTAACAAGCGCGCCCATTCGGCAGTCTGCCAGGCAAGGCTGATGCTCATAGCGGCCACCAGCACGAAGCTCACCACGGTGATGGCATGGCGCTGTAACCAGGTATGGGAGCCTAGAAGGGGCAAGGGCGTCACTCCGAACTTATTATTATGTGGCGTGGCTTGCGCGCTGATCATAGACATTTGCTGAATGTTTGACAGCCCCCCCACAGGGGGGAGTGTGCCGTTCCATTCAATGTGCCAACGCCGTTTAACAGTGTGAACAACCTACAACGAATTACAGCGCATAACCCGGCTTTAAGCTGGCGCGTATACCGATGATTAAATTAAAGCCTATGCAAATGACTCTGTTGTTTTTGCCGGCCTTCTTGGCCTGGCCGCCCACTATGGCTGAGCAGGCTGGGATTGTTCGCGTGGGCTGAGTGATGGGGAATACCCATAGCGAGGTCGCGGAGGGATCAGCGTTTGCTGAGTCACCGCTTCGATGACGCGGCACGAGAGGTCGAGGAGGGGATTGCCGATGTCGCTTTTCAGTGTGACAGGGGGTGAGTAAACGGTTTTCGTGCTTAATCGGTGCGCCGCTTTAGTGGTGTTTGGCTATCGCTGGCCAGCATTTAGCGCTGAGTCTCGGCGAAGTAAAGGACCTCGCTGCGGTTGTTGCGGGTCAATGTGACGTGTTTTGGGAAGACGCCACTGAGCACGATGCCGTTGCGAATACTTTCGCCCACCCTAATTCGCCGAGCCGGTTCGTCGGGTTGGCCGATGATTGCGCTAGAGCGGGCTATGTCGGGGTGGGTGAAACTGGCCAGAAGTGTCAGGTGCAAAGGTGTGGTTGGAGGCGCATTGGCTGCGCTGTTTTTGCCGAATAGCTCAGCTATTTCGGCGTGTTTTAATCTCACGGGCGTCTGTCGTTCGGTTTTAGTTGGCGTTATGGCGACTGGTTGCAGTAGCTGCCAAAACTGATGGGTCTGGAGGGTCAGGGAGGCGCCACATGCACAGAGCAACAGCGCGCCCATAAGGGTTGTCGCGCGCTTGGCAGTCGATTGTGAGAGGGATGCGGCAATAGACAATTCAATATTCCTAGTAAACATCTAACACCATCGGCGTGAGCAGGCAGGAACCTGTTATTCCGATGGTTGAGTTTCTGGTACAGCGTTCAATAAGTGGCGCGGCACAGCCCTAGGGCTTGCAGCTCCTCGCGTTGCTCAGGGCTCATGGGGGCTTGTTGTTGCGCTGTGCACAAGGCTGGCTGCGGCTCGGGCTGGCTAGGCGGTGGGCGGGTGAACTGTGCTAAGGGGGTATCCAGCGGCTGCAACCGGCCTTGCAATCGGAGCTTGGCCGTATCGTTGGCATTGAGGCGAACCACAATGTGGTCACGCCCAATGTGCAGCAGTTCGCCGCCTGCCGGTAGCGGCTGGCCTACTGTGAGGCGCTGTGGGGCGGCGTTACCAAGCTGCAACAGCGCCGAGGAGCGCGCTTGATTGGCGTGCACCATCGTCCCCAGCAACCGCCAGTCAGCCGTGTCGGCCATGTTGGTGAAACTGCAACTGAGTAAAACCAGGCCCGTCAGTGCGGGCAGGCTATGTTTGAGCCACAACGCAGTACAGATCAGCTTCATTCGCTCTTGGCCAATTGCGCAATGGCAGCGATGTTTCTGGCGTGTACCAAAGGCAGCAGCAAGTTGTTGTTGCTGGTCAGGTTGGCCCACTGCTGGTTACCGCCACCGCTGCAGCCATAAGTGATTAACTTGCCACGGCCATTGGTGAGATACCCACCAGACAGATCGAGGCAGCGGTCGGCTCGCTTGATTCGCGGCAGTGCACTGATATCCCAACGCTGGTTTTGCTGGCTGTCATCGCAGCGGGTGAGGCTGACCGAGCCCTGATCGGTCAGGCATTGGCTGAGATCCACGGCGCTGCGAATACGCCCGTTAGCGTCAGTCAGCCACTGCTCATCCGCACCTGTCGTGCATTGCGCTTTGGCCAATACATACACCGACGCGGTTTCATCCCCCGGCTGGGCTTTTATGCAGTTACCGTTAGCCATGCTGAACAACTGGGCTGCAGGCAATAGCGGCTGCGGGTTCAGTTGCAGGTGTTCGAGCAGGTCGCGCAAGGCTTGTTCAGCGTCCGGGTCGCGGGCGTCGAGTTGGGCTTTGTAGGCGTCCATCCAGCGGTTTAGTCGCAGGCCAAGGGTTTGTTGTTTCTGGTAGCGCTGCACCACGCCGGCCGCTGCAGTCGAAAGTCCACGCAGGTCGTCGGCGTAGCTGTCGAGTAGCAACTGGGTGGCGTCGGTGAGGCTGATATAGCGCTGATCGACAACCGCTTGCAGGCCCTCCTCAAGGGTCGGAAGCTCGGCCGCACGCAACGCGTTAAAGCCGTTTTCCTTGCCCACGATAATCACCGGCGCCATGGCTGGCAGGCCTTGAGGGAAGTCGACTCGGGCCAGTTCCTGAGCAGCGTTGGCGGCCTCTTGGCAAGACAGCGCGGCGGTTAAGGGCTGTTCATCTTGCGCCAGGTTGATATGCAATTTGTTGGCATTGCTGCCCATACGATTCGGCGCTACGGCAATATCCTGGGTTTTGCCATTGGCAAAGTTCACGCTGACCCAGCAGGTCTTTTGGGTGTCTTGGTTAACCGGGGCAGGCAAATTGAAGACATGGCCCCAGTTGCCGCGTGCTGGCGGATACAGAATGGCGCTGCCGGTGACCGGGTCATAGCCGCCTAACAAGGTGAACACTTGAACGCCAAAGCGCCGTGGTACTAGGTAGTTGCCGTCGGCGCTGTTGTACCAAACCTTGCTAGAGTTCGGCACGCGGGCGGTAAACACCTCCATGCGACGTGTGTTGGCGTCCCATTTACGATAGCCGGTGGGCGAGCTGGCGCTGACCATGGCTTTGTCCATCGCTGGCTGGATTTTGATTTTAGTGCTGTAGCCGGTGTAGTGGGTATAGCTTGCCAGGCTGCTGGCGTAGTGCCCGCCCGACATCGCATCGGTGCCAAAGCTGTAGGCATCGGCATACACCGGCATGCCGTTCATACCGTTGTTTTTGCCACGGTTCCAGTGCAGGTTGGCGCGCATGCGTTTGCGGTAGGCGATATAGCCCCAGCCGCTGTCATGGTGATGCCCCGCCCAAAAATAATTATCGCCTTGTTGGCCCGGGTAATGGCCAAGACCATAGTGATGACCAATCTCGTGGCTGAATTCGTTGCCGACCGAACTGAGCAAGGTCAGCTGGCCATTGCCGCCGCTCAGGCCGTGGTTACTTGCGCCGTTTATATAAAGCCCGCGAGCATGGTGGATAACCGCCGATTGGGTCAGGTGCGGGTTTTCCTGGCTGACCATGCCGGCGCTGGTGACGCCAATATTGGCCAGGTTGATGCCGGTGCTGAACGTCGACTTAGCAGTGTTTTCACGCATATCGCCTTCGTAAACGCCGCCGTTGGATGCGCTGCTGCCATCGATAGCAACGTCGTAAATTTTCCCGCTGCCGATCATCACTCGCGGTAGGTACATGTCCTCGTACTGGCTGGCGACCATGCGCGCAATGGGTACCGTCTGGAAATATTCAGTGGCGGCGCGGGCGGGCTGAGTGAGAAACCAATGGCCACTGCCGGTGGGGGGCGGCGTGAGTAAGCCTAAGCGGATGGACTGCACCACCAATTCGCCGGGCGGGGCAAAATCGATAGCACTGTCAGCGATCTGGCCGCTGCGCCCCTGCTCATCCTGTAGACGCAGGGTTACACCGGGTTGCACCCAGTTCCATGGCAATACGGCCGACCAGGCGCGGCGCGAATACACCACGTCGGGGCGAGCATCCGCGCTGCTGCGATCCGCTTTGTACAGCTGGTCGGGATGACGCATGGCCAGCTTGCCGAGCGGCTTGCCGTCGAGGGAGACCTCCAGTTCGAGTTGCTGCAGCGTGCCCAGGCTTGGGTCGGGCGTGACCAGCAGCAAGGCCTCACGCTCGCTGGTCAGGCGCGGCATATTGCGCGCTTCGTTGCCGCTGGGGTCTACCGAATGGCTTTGTACAAACTGCAGCATGGCCGGCAGGTTGCCGGTTAGGTCATTGCGGGCCGGACGTGGCTGGCCGTTCTGATCCTGGTCATAGAAGCCCAGGGCGTTGACTTCGTCGATCACCGCAGAGCTAGGCTCGGGGAATCCCGGTTTTGCCAAGGGCGGAGGAACCGGTAAGGCTGGCGGTGTGAGTGGCTTGTCCACGTCAGGTTGAGTCTGATCTGTTGGCGTTTCAGTGACGCCTGTCGGTTTGCTACTGCCTCCGCCGCCGCCTTTCTCTAAGCAGCCCCCAAGCAGGCAGGCTAAACACAAAACCGACAGTCGCTTCACATAAGGTTGCATAACAGATCCGAGGCTAAAAATATGGCCGGCATACTGCCTGTGTCGCCAGTAAACAGACCTCTACTGGTTCACGTTCAGAAGGGCTTAGATAGTTAATTTTGATCGTTTGGCTTTCGTCAATAGCGTTGGTTGTTAGTAAGTGCCGATTTTTGTCAGCTACGCCGTAGGAAGCGTGATTATGGCGCCTGAACTCCTCTAAGCAGGCGCTTGCAGCGATAGCGCCTGGGTTAAATTGGGCGCCAATCGCTGCGGTTTATTCGGCAATGACCAGCGCGCGGTGCTTGGGCAGCTGTTGCGGGAGTGCAGCCAGAGCTTGCTCGGCCAGTTCGCGGTTGGGGTAACGGCCGTAACGCACGGCGTAGTGATCGTTGCCATCTTGTTGGCGTTTATGCAAGCGCAATGGCAAGCCGGTATTACGCTCAAGCAGCGCCTGCATAAAGTCAGGATTACTGCCCTGTATAAGCTCGATGGTGAAGTGCTCTGAGGTGCTTGCTGGGGGGCTGAACGATTCACCGCCGAGTCCATCACCCAAGGTGTTGGGGTCTACCGGTTTGGGTTTTTCGATCAGCGTTGCGCTCGGTACGACGAAGCTTTGTGGCGGCTCTTGGCGCAAGTCTACTGAAGGCTCGGGGGCGTTGCGGTTAAACAGCTGACTGGCATCTTCCGGCAGGTTGTCGTGGCCACCAGCCTTGCCGAGCAGCCTGAGGTCGCGGTATTTGCCCAGGCTCAGGTTGGCCAGGCCCACGCCGTCACGCGCCACGCTGGGGCGCAAGAACACCATCAAGTTGCGCTTTTGGCGCACTTCGCGCGTTGAGCGAAATAGCCGACCAAGCCCCGGAATATCGCCCAGCAGCGGCACCTTGCTTTCGGTGCTGGTGACATCGTCCTGAATCAAACCGCCGAGCACGATGACCTGGCCGTCATCGGCCAATACGGTGCTTTTAATTGAGCGCTTATTGGTGACCAGGTCCACGGCCTGAGCATTCAGCCCGGAGCTTGGGGCGATGGAGGAAATTTCCTGCTCAATGACCAGGCGCAGGGTCGCACCTTCGTTGATGTGCGGTGTGACCTTAAGGGTTACGCCGATATCTTTACGCTCGATCGTGGTGAATGGGTTGCTCGAGCCGGCCGCATCGGTGGTGTAGGAGCCGGTCTGAAAGGGCACGTTCTGCCCAACCAGGATCTCGGCGGTCTGATTGTCCAAGGTCAGCAGCGTCGGTGTGGACAGCAAGTTGCTCTTGCTGTTGGCCGACAGCGCCGTCACCAGTGCGCCGAACTTGTCATTGCCGATGCCCAGGATGGCGCCGTTGGGTAAGCCAGCGGCCAATGCGGCGTCCTCACCACTGGCAATGGCGCCGAGCAGGGTGCCGACTGACAGGCCCGTATCGCTGAAATTGACCCCGCCCAGGCCCGCCGTGCCGCTGCGGCCATCAATCGCCCATTGCACGCCGAGGGCTTCGCTGATGTCGCCAGACATTTCGACAATCGCGGCTTCAACCAAGACCTGTGCGCGGGGCACGTCCAATTGGCGCACTAAGTCCTCGAACATGCTCACGGTATCGGCTTCAGCCATGATCACAATGGCGTTCAAACTTTCATCGGCCCGAATCATCAGTTTGAGCGGTGAGCCACTGGCCCCCTCACTTTGCTGCATGTTTTCGCCGAAATCACCCAGGGTGCTGGCCATTTCTTTGGCATCGCCATAGCGCAGGCGAATTACCCGGGTATTGGCTGAGCGCGAGCTTGGTGTATCAAGGCTCTGGGCCAGTTTTAGCAAGCGCGCACGGGCTTCGTGCGGACCCAGCAGTAGCAGGCGATTGGCGCGTGTATCGGCAATCACCTGAGCGCCGCCACCTTGGTTGTTTTTCAGCGAGCGATTGATCACCTCGCTCATGTCGTGCACCCAAGCATGGCGCAGCTCGTAAACGCTGAAGTCGTCCTGATTGCTGCTGTCGAGCTGGCGGATGATGTCGCCGATGCGGCTGATATTGGCCGGCGTGTCGCTGATGATCAGCGAATTGGACGAGCTCACGGCTGCCAGGTGGCCGTAGTTCGCCACCAACGGGCGGATGAGCGGGATTAGATCGTTGGCCGCGCCATGCTGCACCTGGATAACCCGGGTTTCCATATTGCCCTGAGTGCCCGCCGCCGCGCGGGCCTCGTTGCTGGGTATGACACTGAGTTGATTGCCGTCGGGCATCACCGCATAGCCGTGGGTGGTCATGACCGAAAGGAATAACTTGTACACCTCCGCCAGGGCCATGGGCTCTTGGGCGATCACCGTGACGTGGCCTTTGACCCGCGGATCAATCACGAACGTTTGATTGCTGATGGTGGAAATCTGCTCGATGAAGTCGCGGATGTCCGCATCCTTCATATTGATCGTCCAGCTGTCTGTGGTTTCTGGCTCGGTGGCATTGGCCATAGAAAGTGTGGTGCTGGCCAAAATGGCAATAAGCGGCAGGGCCAGGCGCAGAGCGAGTCTGCTGGAAAGTTTGCTCATGGGGGTGTTGTCTCTATTGTCCGAGCGTGCGCGGTGTCTGCGCTCAGCCAAGATGGGGTGCTATAAACGTTGGGTGAGATACAGGTAAGTAACGCGTTGTGTGCGGGGGGATGCGCTGCTACCGGTGGAGCACGTGTTCAGTTGCGCGGATACTACTGAGCAATGGCTGTATTTCTAAGATCGGTTTACACGATCTGCGAGGTGAATCGCATTTTGTGGTTTATTCTGCGCAAAGAGCGAGAATGCCGGCAAGATAGCCGCCCTATTACGTATAGATAGCCTTGGTGACTACGCATGCGGTCCACCGTTTTAACTGTTCAGCCGCCGCGATTATCCTTTGCTTTTGCCCGTCGCCAGGGCGTGTTTTTCTTTAAGCACGAGCAGCAGTGGCAGCTGTGCGTACGTGAAGGCAGTGACCTTTGCGTGGTGCAAGAAGCCCAGCGGGTTGCGGCTTCGGTGCTGACGCTGCAATGGTTGCCTGCCGCTGCATTTGAACAGGCCCTGGCCAAGGCTTACCAGCACGACTCAGCATCCATGCAGTTGGCCGAAGATTTGGGCGGGAGCCTAGATTTGGCCTCCTTAGCCGAACAGGTGCCAGAAACCGAGGACCTGCTTGAGCAAGAGGACAACGCGCCGATCATCCGTTTGATCAACGCCATTCTCGGCGAAGCGATCAAGGAAAATGCCTCGGATATTCACTTGGAAACCTTCGAGAAACGCTTGGTTGTGCGCTTTCGCGTGGATGGCATTCTGCGTGAAGTGCTGGAGCCCAAGCGGGAGCTGGCGGCGCTGCTGGTCTCCAGAATCAAGGTGATGGCGCGCCTGGATATCGCCGAGAAGCGCGTGCCGCAGGACGGGCGGATTTCCCTGAAAGTCGGTGGCCGTGAGGTGGATGTGCGCGTCTCCACGCTGCCTTCGGCCAATGGCGAGCGGGTGGTGCTGCGTTTGCTCGACAAGCAAGCCGGACGTTTGAATTTGCAACACCTGGGCATGAGTGCGCGCGACCGTGAGCTGATGGAAGCCACGGTGCGTAAGCCTCACGGCATCCTGCTGGTGACTGGGCCCACCGGCTCGGGCAAGACCACCACGCTGTATGCCAGCCTGGTTAGCCTGAATGACCGCACGCGCAATATCCTCACCGTTGAAGACCCGATCGAATACCACCTCGAGGGCATCGGCCAGACCCAGGTCAACACCAAGGTCGAGATGACCTTTGC
This sequence comes from Pseudomonas sp. MIL19, assembly GCF_028680365.1. NCBI lineage: Bacteria > Pseudomonadati > Pseudomonadota > Gammaproteobacteria > Pseudomonadales > Pseudomonadaceae > Pseudomonas > Pseudomonas sp. MIL19. The sequence continues at coordinate 165,510 of NZ_JAPPVG010000010.1, forward strand.
CCGCGGTCTGCGCGCCATCTTGCGTCAGGACCCCGACGTGGTGATGGTCGGCGAAGTTCGTGACAAGGAAACCGCTGAAATTGCCGTACAGGCCTCCTTAACCGGCCACCTGGTGCTGTCGACCTTGCACACCAACAGTGCGATTGGTGCGATTACCCGCTTGGTGGACATGGGCATTGAGCCGTTTCTGTTGGCGTCATCCTTGCTCGGTGTCTTGGCCCAGCGTCTGGTACGAGTGCTCTGCCCACATTGCAAACAGGCCTACCAGGCTGATGAAGCCGAGTGCGCGCTGCTCGGCGTGGCTGCCGACGTTGCGCCGACGCTGTATCACGCCGGCGGTTGTGCTGAGTGCCATCAGCAGGGCTACCGTGGCCGTACCGGGATCTATGAGTTGGTGGTGTTTGATGAGCACCTGCGTACCTTGATTCACAGCGCCGCTTCCGAGCAGGAGATGACCCGTCACGCCCGTAGCCTCGGCCCTAGCATTCGTGAGGATGGTCGGCGCAAGGTATTGGAAGGGGTGACCACGGTCGCGGAAGTGCTGCGCGTGACTCGCGAAGAATGAGTGGGGACGAATAATGGCTGCCTTCGAATACCTCGCGCTCGATGGCAAAGGCCGCCAGCAGAAAGGTGTGCTGGAAGCCGATAGTGCCCGTCAGGTGCGGCAGATGCTGCGTGAGCGGCAGCTGGCGCCTTTGGCTGTTAAAGCCACGCGCACCCGGGAAAATGCCGGCGCAGCTAGCTATTTCAGTTTTTCTCGCGGTATTTCCGCTCGTGATCTGGCGTTGATTACCCGCCAATTGGCGACTTTGGTGCAGGCCGCGTTACCCATTGAGGAGGCTCTGCGCGCGGCGGCGGCGCAGGCCATTTCACCGCGCATTCAGGGCATGTTGCTGGCGGTGCGGGCGCGGGTGCTGGAGGGGCATGACCTGGCCAGCAGCCTGAAAGAATTCCCGTCGGCGTTCCCCGAGCTTTACCGCGCCACCGTGGCGGCCGGTGAGCATGCCGGCCATTTGGGGCCGGTACTGGAGCAGTTGGCCGACTACACCGAGCAGCGCCAGCAGTCGCGGCAGAAAATCCAGCTGGCGCTGCTCTATCCGCTGATCCTGATGTGCACCTCTTTGCTGATCGTCGGCTTCCTGCTCGGCTATGTGGTGCCCGATGTGGTGCGGGTGTTTATTGATTCCGGGCAAACCCTGCCGGCATTGACCCGCGGCCTGATTGCCTTAAGTGACTGGGTCAAAGGTTGGGGCTGGCTGGCGGTGATTATCCTGGTGCTGAGTGTATTGGCCTTGCGCTGGGCGTTGCGCGATGAGGTGATCAAGACCCGCTGGCATGGTTTTTTGCTGCGCATCCCGCTGCTGGGGCGTTTGATTCGTGCGACTGATTGCGCGCGGTTTGCTTCGACCCTGGCGATACTGACCCGCAGCGGCGTGCCCTTAGTTGACGCCCTGGGGATTGGCGCACAGGTTATCGCTAACCGAGTGATCCGTGCGGATGTGGTCATCGCCGCGCAAAAAGTGCGCGAGGGCGGCAGCCTCACCCGTGCGCTGGAAGCCAGCGGGCAGTTCCCGCCGATGATGCTGCACATGATTGCCAGTGGTGAACGCTCCGGCGAATTGGACCAGATGCTGGCCCGCACGGCGCGTAATCAGGAAAACGATCTGAGTGCCCAAGTGGCGCTGCTGGTCGGTCTGTTTGAGCCGTTTATGCTGGTGTTTATGGGGGCGGTGGTGCTGGTGATCGTGCTGGCCATTCTGCTGCCGATTCTGTCTCTCAATCAGTTGGTGGGGTAAGCAGTGAGCAAGACACAGAAAGGTTTTACGCTGATCGAAATCATGGTGGTGGTGGTGATCCTGGGCATTCTGGCGGCTCTGGTTGTGCCGCAAGTGATGAGCCGGCCTGATCAGGCCAAGGTTACTGTCGCTAAGGGCGACATCAAGGCGGTGTCGGCTGCACTGGACATGTACAAGCTGGACAACCACGCCTACCCAAGCACCCAGCAGGGGCTTGAGGCGTTGGTGAAAAAGCCATCCGGCAGCCCGCAGCCGAAAAACTGGAACCGCGACGGTTACCTCAAACGCATGCCGGTCGATCCCTGGGGCAATGTTTATCAGTATCTGGCTCCCGGTACTAAAGGGGCTTTTGACCTCTATTCCCTGGGGGCGGATGGCAAGGATGGCGGTATCGATCAGGATGCCGATATCGGTAACTGGGACCTCTGACCCGTATGTGCCAGCAACCGAATCGGCTTGGCGGCTTTACCCTGATCGAGCTGCTGGTGGTGCTGGTGATTCTCGGCAGCCTGATCGGTCTGGCGGTGCTCAGTGTGGGCATTGCCGGCCCAGGGCGGGAGCTGCACAACGAAGCCGAACGGCTGGCTGGATTGATCGGCGTGCTGGCTGAAGAGGCCGTGCTGGACAATCAGGAATACGGGCTGTTGCTGGCTCGAGAGTCTTATCAAGTGCTGCGCTATGACCCGCTCAAGCAGGCCTGGCAAACGCTGGGCAGCAAAGCGCATGCATTACCAGTTTGGGCCGAATTGAGCGTTGAGCTGGAGGGCGCTGCGTTGGCGTTGCCGTCATCTGCAGGCGATGCACCCACTAAGGTGGGGCTGCTGCCACAGTTACTGCTGTTATCGAGTGGCGAGATCAGTCCATTTCGTTTGCGCTTGGCTGAGCGTCGTAGCGATGGTTTGCGCCTGCAACTGGTCAGCGATGGCTTTCGTTTGCCGGTGGTCGAAGTCCTGCAGCCAGGAGGGCGCAATCAATGAAGCGCCTGGGCGGTTTTACGTTATTGGAGGTGCTGGTGGCCTTGGCGATTTTCGCTCTGGTCGCCGCCAGCGTGCTGACCGCCACCGCCCGCAGCCTGCAAATCGCCGCCCGCCTGGAAGATAAAACCTTGGCGATGTGGATTGCCGATAACCGCTTGAGTGAAATGCAGTTGGCGCGCGAGCCTGTGGCCGATGGTCGTGAGCAGGGTGAAGTCGCGTTCGCCGGGCGGCGTTGGCAATGGCAAAGCGAAGTCGAGGCGACCAGCGAGGCGGATATGCGCCGTGTCACGTTGTGGGTGGCACCGATGGCGCAGGATCGTTCCGCCGGCGGTGTGCGCGAGCGGTCCGTAGTTAGCCTAAATGGCTTTGTCGGGGTGATGCGATGAGGGCGGTACGCGGTTTCACCTTGCTTGAATTACTGATCGCCATCGCCATCTTCGCACTGCTGGGGCTGGGCACTTACCGCATGCTCGACAGCGTGCTGCAAACCGACAAGGTCACCCGCAGTCATGAACTGCAGTTGCGCGAACTGGTGCGCGCCATGGCGGCTTTCGAGCGCGATGTGCTGCAGGTGCAGGCGAGGCCTGTGCGTGACGCCTTTGGCGAGTCACGCGCCGCATTGCTGGGCGACGGCCCTGAAAACCCGGTCTTGGAGTTGACGCGCAATGGTTGGCGCAACCCGTTGGGGCAACCCCGTTCAAGCTTGCAGCGGGTGCGCTGGCAGCTCAGTGGTGAGCAATGGCAGCGGCGTTATTGGAGCGTGCTGGATCAGGCTCAGGACAGTCAGCCGCAGATTCAGCAGGCGCTGGACGGTGTCACCCAGCTGCAGCTGCGTTACCTGGACCAAGCGGGTATCTGGCAGAGCAATTGGCCGCCGCTGGACAAAAAGCCCGATGAGGCGCTTATCGTTCTGCCGCAAGCCATTGAACTGGTGCTGCAGCATCGCCGTTATGGCGAGTTGCGCCGGCTACTTCGCCTGCCTGAAGGCTTGCCTGAGCGTCTGCAACAAGCAGCGCAGCAGAGTCCTGAGAACTCAGCTGAATTAGCCGATGAACCTCCCGCAGAGTCACAGCCATGAGCCAGCAGCGCGGTATGGCGTTAATAACCGTGTTGCTGGTGGTGGCCGTGGTTACGGTGGTCAGCGCTGGAATCATTGCGCGCCAGCAGTTATCGATCCGCAGCAGCGCCAATCAGTTGCACGTGCGCCAGGCCTGGCATTACGCCCTGGGGGGCGAAACCCTGGCCAAAGCCATCCTGCAGCGCGACTTGCGCGAGGGTGACCCGCGGGCGCCGGTGGATCACCCGGGAGAGGCATGGGCCAAACCCCGCGCGCCTTTTGCCCTGGAAGAGGGCGGCGCGTTGCGGGTACAGATCAACGATCTAAGCGGACGTTTCAACCTCAACAGCATGCTGCGCCAAGGGCAGCCCAACGCAGCGGCGGTGGCGCAATTTCGTCGTCTGCTGCTGGGGCTGCAGATCGAAGTGCCCTACGCGGAGAGTCTGCTTGATTGGCTAGATGCCGACGATCAGCCTTCGGGCGGTTATGGTGCGGAAGATAACCAGTACCTGCTGGCACAGCCTGCCTATCGCGCCGGTAACCGTGAATTGACTGATGTGTCGGAGCTGCGCCTGTTGCTGGAAATGACCGAAGCGGATTATCAGCGCTTGCAGCCCTATGTCAGCACCTTGCCAGCGAATGCCACCCTTAATGTGAATACCGCCAGCGCGCGGGTGCTGGCCAGTTTGGCCGAGGGCCTATCGCTGAGCCGCGCGCAAGGCTTGGTTGCGGCGCGAGGGGGTGAAGGCTATCGCGATGTGCCGAGCTTTTTAGCGCAGCTCAATGGCCTACAGGTGCAAAGCCAGGCGCTTGCCGTGGGCAGTGAGTATTTTCAGGTGCTCAGCGAAGTCAGTGTCGGTGAGCGCCGCCAGGTTTTACGCAGCACGTTGCAGCGGGCCAGCGATGCGCGGGTGTATGTTTTAGCACGTGATTTGGGGCAGGGCGGTATGCCGCTGGTGCCCGTTGAGGAAGTCCAACCATGAGTCAAACCTATGTGTTTCTACCGCCTGCTGCCTGCGTGGGTGCGCAGGTCGATCTGCCGGTGCAGCGAGTTACTGGTGGGGTGAGCGACAGCCTGCTGTTCAGCGATGCGCAGGCGCAGTGTGGTGGTAATTGGGTATTGGTCTTGCCGGTTGAGGCGGTGACTGCCTGTGCGGTCAACCTACCAACCCGCAAAGCGCGCTGGTTGCGCCAAGCCTTGCCGTTTGCCGTGGAAGAGCTGCTCGCCGAAGACGTTGAACTGATGCACTTGGTCCTGGGTGAGCAGCTGGACGATGGCCGTCATCGGGTATTTGCCGTGCGCCGTAGCTGGCTGGCCGGCTGGTTGGCGCTATGTGCCACGCCGCCCCAGGCGATTGCGGTGGATGCTGATTTGTTACCAGGGCCTGGTTCTGCACTCTTGCCGTTGCACGGGCGCTGGCTGTTGGGTGGCGAAAATGTGGCGCGGATGGCCGTGCAGGCGCAGAGCTGGCCGCAACTGAGCCCGTTGTGCGCGCACCCACAGGTGGCGTGGTGTGGCCCTGAGCAGTCGCCGCTGCAGCCGATTGATGAGGTTAAGGCAGTGGTGGAGCCCTTCGTTTGGCTGGCTCAGCAGCCGCTGCGTAATAACCTGGCGCAGGGCGAGTTCGCCGCGCAATCGGCCGGTGGCCAGTGGCAGCGCTGGCGGCCTTTATTGGGGGTGGTAGGGCTGTGGCTGGTGCTGCAGTGGGGCTTTAATCTGGCGCAGGGCTGGCATCTGCAGCGTCAGGCCGACCATTACGCCAGTTCCAGCGCCGCTTTGTACAAGGAGCTGTTCCCGCAGGACAGCAAGCTGATCAACCTGCGTGCGCAGTTTGATCAGCACCTGCAGGCCGGTGCGGGCGGCGGGCAAGCGCGCCTACTCGGCCTGCTGGCCCAGGTCAGTGGGGCGCTGGCAGCCGAGGGCCGGCAGGTGCAGATCAGTCAGGTGGATTTCAGCGAGGCGCGCGGTGATCTGGCCCTGCAGGTTCAAGCGCCGGGTTTCGCCGAGCTGGAGCGTTTGCGCGAGCGTTTAGAAGGCGGTGGTTTGGCGGTGCAGCTGGGTTCTGCTAGCCGTGAGGGCAGTGGTGTGAGTGCGCGCGTGGTGATCGGAGGATGAGCATGGTTCAGCAAGACAACAAAGGCTTTACCGCGCAGGCTCAGTTGCTGCAGCGCTGGCGTGCTCTGGCGCCGCGTGAGCGTTTTTCGCTCGGCAGCTTGGGCGTATTTCTGCTGCTGGTGCTCTTGTACCTGACGCTATGGCAACCTGCCCAGCAACGCTTGGTCAGCGCGCGGAGCGCGTTTGAAACGCAGCGTGCGTTATACGCTTATCTGCAAGGGCAGGCGCCAGCGGCGCGCCAAATGGTCAGCCGTCCGCAGCAGGCCATTGACCCGGCCCGCCTGCAAGGCCTGGTTACGGCTACGGCGGCAGCGCGTGGGCTGACGATTGAGCGGCTCGACAATGCCGGCGACGGTGCCTTGCAGCTCAACCTGCAACCGGCTCCTTTTGCTCAATTGCTGGGGTGGTTTGGCGTGCTGCAGGAGCAGGGCGTACAAATTGCCGAAGCCGGGCTGGACCGGGCGGACGATAACAAAGTGGCGGCTCGGTTAAGTCTGCGCATTACGCCGTAGCAGATCGTTCGGTGGCCTATTGGCGCAGGGCGCTGTTTGGCGTGTCAGGGAAGAGCAGTGTTTTTTTCACTTTTTTAGAAAAACTTGAAGCAGGGTATTGACTTAGGTTCGGCCCTTGCGTAAATTTCGCCACCTCGCAAGGCCAAGGGTGATTAGCTCAGCTGGGAGAGCAGCTGCCTTACAAGCAGCGGGTCGGCGGTTCGATCCCGTCATCACCCACCACTTGCCGAGAAGTTTACCGGACGAAAGTCCACCGACGCGCAGCGGTAGTTCAGTCGGTTAGAATACCGGCCTGTCACGCCGGGGGTCGCGGGTTCGAGTCCCGTCCGCTGCGCCATATTTTCCAGCCTGAGTTCGCTCTGGGTGAGATGAAAAAGCCCAAAGGCTGATTCGTCAGATGAAGCAAGCGTTACACGGACGAAAGTCCACCGACATGCAGCGGTAGTTCAGTCGGTTAGAATACCGGCCTGTCACGCCGGGGGTCGCGGGTTCGAGTCCCGTCCGCTGCGCCATATTTTCCAGCCTGAGTTCGCTCTGGGTGAGATGAAAAAGCCCAAAGGCTGATTCGTCAGATGAAGCAAGCGTTACACGGACGAAAGTCCACCGACATGCAGCGGTAGTTCAGTCGGTTAGAATACCGGCCTGTCACGCCGGGGGTCGCGGGTTCGAGTCCCGTCCGCTGCGCCATATAGGAAGCCCGCTGATAGCGATATCAGCGGGTTTTTTATTGCTTGCGATTTTTGCGCTCGCGCTGAGGGTTGCTGCGCGACAACCTGTCATCTTGTATTCATCTTTCTCCTCTAGCTTGATTGGCATGCGCTGTGTAACCAAGCCGTCGCTGACGTATCGAGTGGGAGAACAGGTAATGGATGAATATCAAGAAGAGCTGCTAGAAGCCCGCACCACCGAGCTGGATGTGCCGGCAGGTGACGAAGACGCCACTGAGCTCTAGCGGGTATTAGAGCGCTCTGCGCTGCTCCCGGCGGTACTCGCCCGGGGTTTGCTGGTTCCAGCGCTTGAATGCGCGCTGGAAGGCTTCGGCGGAGGCAAAGCCAAGCAGGTAGGCGATTTCACCGAAAGCCAGTTCTGTGTCGCGGATATACGCCATAGCCAGGTCGCGGCGGGTGTCGTTAAGGATGCTGCGAAATTGCGTGTCTTCCTCGGCCAGTTTGCGCCGCAGGGTCCAGGTGGGTAATTGCAAGCGCGCCGCGACTTCCGCCAAGTCGGGCTCGTGGCCATGCAGCAGAGGGCCGAGCAGCTGGGTGATGCGTTCACGCAGGCTGCGTGTGCGAGTCAGTTGCTGCAGTTCCCCTTCGCAGATTTCCAGCAGGTGCCGCCAGGTGCTTGGACAGTGTTCAGGGTTGCGCAGGTTCAGGCTCTGCTGATTCAGGCGCAGCTGATTGTGCTCACAGGCAAACTCCACCGGGCAGGCAAACAATTCGGCATACTGCGCTGCGTAGTCGGGGGCGGGGAATTCGATCTGCACTTTTTCCACGGGCAGGCTCTGTTGCGCGAGCTTGCTCAGTTGTTGCGCCCAGCTGGCCAGTACGGAATCGACGACAAAGCGGTTATAGGCGTTATACGGGCTGATCGAGTAGAAGCGCAGCCACGCGCCGCGGGCGTCTTCATGCAGGCTGGATTGGCCGCGGTAATTGCTGGCATACAGCGGCTCGAAGCGGATCAGTGCGCGCGCCGCTTCGCGGACCGTAGGGGCTTGCATGGCGGTGACGCCGGCCAGGCCGAGTTGGCTGAGGCGGCTGGTTTGCCCCATAAGCAGCCCCAGCCCTGGCTGCGAGCATTGCTGAATCGCCGCATGACCTAAGCGCATATAGCGCGGGATCGATAGCCGTGCGCGCGGCTCGGCCAGGCGTGCCGCATCCAGGCCGTAGCTGTCGAGCAGCGGCTGAGGGTCCTGAGCACAATGGCGCATGGCGTCCGCCAGGCTGCCGACAAAACCCACCGACAGGTCACCGAGTTTGACCCGTGTGCTTTTCAGCATTGCAGCGTTATCCCGTCTGCGCCCATTTAGTCTTGGGCATTTAGATAAGGCGTCAGGGTAAGTGGGTGTTTGGGCTTTGCCAAGGCTCGCTGCTCTTTTTGATCAGTAGGTTGTCACTTTGAGTCATTGAGCCGTTCGGCTGGGCTGACTATCGTCTAGACCATATCGACCGCGACCCACTAAGAGGTGGCGGCATCCGTGTAATGCCTCTGTTTGATCTGGAGATTTTCATGACCGCTCTCTACCCGCACCTGCTGGCCCCGCTTGATCTGGGCTTCACCACCCTGAAGAACCGCACCTTGATGGGCTCCATGCACACCGGGTTGGAAGAAAAACCCAATGGTTTTGAGCGTATGGCCGCTTACTTCGCCGAACGCGCCCGTGGTGGTGTCGGCCTGATGGTGACTGGCGGTATCGGCCCGAACGAAGAGGGTGGCGTGTATTCCGGTGCGGCCAAGCTGACCACTGTTGAAGAAGCCGAAAAGCACAAAATCGTCACCCGCGCGGTGCATGAAGCGGATGGCAAGATCTGCATGCAGATTCTCCACGCCGGGCGCTATGCCTACAGCCCAAAATCGGTGGCGCCAAGCGCGATTCAGGCGCCGATCAACCCGTTCAAGCCACGCGAGTTGGATGAAGAGGGCATCGAGAAGCAGATTCAGGATTTCATCAATTGCTCCGTGCTGGCCCAGCAGGCCGAATACGACGGTGTGGAAATCATGGGTTCGGAAGGTTATTTCATTAACCAGTTCCTCGCCGCCCACACCAACCACCGTAACGACCGCTGGGGCGGTAGCTACGAAAACCGCATGCGCCTGCCGGTGGAAATTGTCCGCCGTGTGCGTGAAGCGGTCGGCCCGAACTTCATCATCATTTATCGCCTGTCGATGCTCGACTTGGTGGAAGGTGGCAGCACCTGGGATGAAATCGTGCTGCTGGCCAAGGCTATCGAAAAAGCTGGTGCGACCCTGATCAATACCGGGATCGGCTGGCACGAAGCGCGTATCCCCACCATCGCCACCAAGGTACCGCGCGCGGCCTTTACCAAGGTTACCGCCAAGTTGCGCGGCGAGGTGAATATCCCGCTGATCACCACCAACCGCATCAACACCCCAGAGATTGCTGAGCAGGTGCTGGCCGAAGGCGATGCTGACATGGTGTCGATGGCGCGCCCGTTCCTTGCCGACCCGGACTTCGTCAATAAAGCTGCCGAAGGTCGCAGTGATGAAATCAACACCTGCATCGGCTGCAACCAGGCCTGCCTGGATCACACCTTCGGCGGCAAGTTGACCAGCTGCCTGGTTAACCCGCGCGCCTGTCACGAAACGGAACTGAACTACATCCCGACTGCTGCAGTGAAGAAAATCGCGGTGGTCGGTGCCGGTCCTGCGGGCTTATCCGCTGCCACCGTAGTGGCTGAGCGTGGTCATAGCGTCACCTTGTTTGATTCGGCCAGCGAGATCGGTGGCCAGTTCAATGTGGCTAAGCGCGTGCCGGGCAAGGAAGAGTTCTTTGAAACCCTGCGTTACTTCAAGCGCAAGCTGGAAACCACCGGGGTTGAACTGCGCCTTAACACCCGTGTCTCGGCTGATGAGCTGGCCAAGGGCGGCTATGACGAAATCATTCTGGCCACCGGTATTGCCCCGCGTACGCCAGCGATTCCCGGTATCGAGCACGCCAAAGTCATCAGCTACTTGGACGCCATCCTTGAGCGTAAGCCGGTGGGGCAGAAAGTCGCGGTGATCGGTGCCGGCGGTATCGGCTTCGATGTGTCCGAGTTCATTACGCACCAGGGCGAAGCTACCAGCCTTAATCGCGAGGAGTTCTGGAAAGAGTGGGGTATTGATGCGGCGCTGGAGGCCCGTGGTGGCGTCGCCGGCATTCAGGCGCATCCGCATCCAGCGGCGCGTGAGGTGTTCTTGTTGCAGCGCAAGAAAACCAAGGTAGGTGACGGCCTGGGTAAAACCACCGGCTGGATCCACCGCACCGGTCTGAAGAACAAGAACGTGCAGATGCTCAATGCGGTCGAGTACCTCAAGGTCGACGACGCTGGCCTGCATATCAGTATCGCCGGTGGCGAGCCGCAGGTGCTGCCTGTCGATACCATCATCGTTTGCGCCGGTCAGGACCCGTTGCGCGAGCTACAGGACGGCCTAGTGGCTGCCGGGCAGAACGTACACCTGATCGGCGGGGCTGATGTGGCCAGTGAGCTGGATGCTAAACGGGCAATTAACCAGGGCTCGCGTCTCGCCGCCGAACTTTAAGCACTCAACGCCCCGCCTTGTGCGGGGCGTTTTGTATGTGGCTCATAAAAACAAGGAGAAGCCCGTGCCTCATAGCACTCAGCTGCATTCAGAAGCCGCCGTCACGCTTGCTCAGTGGCATGCCTTGATGCTGAAAAATGATCTTGGCGGATTGCCTGCGTTGCTTCATCCGCAAGCGGTGTTCCGCTCACCCATGGCATACAAGCCGTACGTTGGTGCACCGATGGTCTCGCTGATTCTCAATACCGTGAGCAAGGTGTTTATCGATTTTGCCTACCACCGCGAACTGGTCAGCGCCGATGGCCTCAGTGTGGTGCTGGAGTTCAGTGCCAGGGTGGGCGAGCGTGAACTGAAAGGCATCGACATGATCCGTTTCGATGAGGCAGGCAAGATCATTGAGTTTGAGGTGATGATTCGCCCTATGAGCGGCCTGCAAGCCTTGGGTGATGAAATGGGGCGTCGTCTGGCGCCTTTTCTGGCGGCGGCAAAAGCCTGACGCGTTGCACCAAGCCCATCACAGTTTCGCCCTGTAGGCCCGTTTTCACGGCGGGTTGGCAGAGCGACTGCCAACCCAGTCACATTGCTGGGCTTGGTTTTTCCCCTAGACTTGCCCAAGCAAGGGTATAGCGCCTTAAACACAGGCTTTGCTTAACTCGTCAGAAAGTTGGCAGTCTTGCTATGTGTGCCATTTTTTGCGCAGCATAGGCAAGATATGTCGCGCGCTGAGCGGAGCGCCCGTCTCGGCCTAGGGGATAACCAATGAGCATGCAGAACAAGCCGCAGATGGTTGAGGCCGTAATGTTCTTTAGTGAACGCGGCGGCATCGGCAAGCAAATGTTTTTCCCCGAATTCGAGGCCTTGCTCGATGGCGTAGTCAATATGCCCGAATTCGCCGATCAGCAGATGCGCGTGGCCTACATGCTGATCAACCCACGCCTGCTGATCAAAGCGCTGGTGTTCTTCTATCTGGATTTTGATGAAAAAGGCGCGCCCGACTCCGGTTGGAATATTCCTTTGCAGGCGCTGGCCGAACGCGCTGGGCGCGGCCCTGATCTAGGTGCCGGGCCAATTCGCCTGGCGTGCCGCAGCCAGTGTCCTGTCTCCTGGCATCAGATGCACCTCTGGGACCCCGGCCTGAGCCCTGGCAATAATGATTTGGTGCTGCTGCGCGATGCGGTTAAACGCAACACCCTGGGTTTGCTGGTCGAAGATGAGGGCGCTCAAGCGGTCGCGCCAGAGCGCTTGCAAATGGCCTCGGAGGACAAGTGGTACGCCCCTGATCCGGGCCAGGAAGAAACCGTCAAGGCTAGCCACAAACTTGATCACGAACAGCGCCTGAAAGCCGCGCAACTGATCAAACAGCAGCGATTACGCATCAGCAGCCTCAGCCAGCAGCATGAGGAAGAACTGGCCAAGTTCAAGTTGGCCAGCGAGGCACAGAGCAAGAATTTGCAGGCGCAGATCCATGGCTTGCACCAGGCGCTGCGTCAGCAGGAAGAACACAATACTGCGTTGAAGGCTCAGCTGGCCGCGCAGGCGGCGAGCTTCCAAGCAGCCCGCGAAGACATGACCGAACAGCTGCGGGCGCTGGAACATGATGGGCGCAGTGAAAGCGACAGCCTGCGTGCGCAATACGAAGGTGAGATGCAGGCCAAGATCGCCTCTGCGGTGGCCGAGTACAAAGAGCAAATTGCCATTCGCGATGTTGAGCTGGCCTATCGCAGTGAGCAAGACACCCAGGCGTTGCAGGAAATAAATCGCCTCAAGCGCGCCTACGCGGATTTGGCCAGCCAGGGCGGTGATCAGATTCTCGAGCGCTTAGCCAAGCTTGGAGTGGTCTTTGTGGTGTATCACCCAGGTGCCGGTCATCTGACCATCCCCTTGCAAGACATCAGCACTTATCAAGACAACCCACAGGCTTACGCGGCCGCCAAATGCTTTGTCAGTGAAGAGCAGTACCGCCAATGGCTGGCGCATTACCAGCAGCCCAGCTGCGAGGCTTTGCTGCCCAGTGGCGAGCGTTGCGCCATCCCGATCGACCGCATTGATACGCCCAGCCGCTTTACCCTAGCGGAGTCCAATTGCTGTGCGCGGCACAAAGCCAGTAGCCGTTTGCGCACTGTTAGTTAACCTTGCCTATTGTCTTGCCTGATTGGGCGCCACGTGCCCCTCTGCAAACCCTGCGACTGGAGTGGTCGATTGCCGCCGGAGTTGAATTGGCGGTGTTGCGCCTGGATCTGCTTGATCCGCTGATTAGCGGCAATAAGTGGTTCAAGCTCTCTCATCATTTGCGTGCTGCGCAAGACAGTGGCGCCAGCGGCGTGATCAGTCTGGGTGGAGCGCACTCCAATCATTTACATGCCCTGGCGGCTGCCGGTAAGCGTTTCAACTTCCGGACCATCGGGTTATTGCGCGGCCATCCGCAGCAGACGCCGACAGTGGCTGATTTGCAGGCTTTCGGCATGCAGTTGCATTGGCTGGGTTATGCCGGCTATCGAGCCCGTCATGCGCCCGAGTTCTGGCTGCCCTGGCTGGCGGATTACCCTGAATTTTATCCGGTGCCTGAGGGTGGTGGTGGCCTGTCGGGTGCATTGGGCTGCATGTGTTTGGTGTCGCAGGTGCGCGAGCAGCTGGCAAGCCTGGGGTGGGACAATTATGACGCCTGGTGGCTGGCGGCCGGCACGGGCACCACGTTGGCAGGCCTGCTGTTGGGTGAGGCGGCCGCGCACCCAGTGCATGCGGCGTTGGCTGTGCCAGCCGACCATGGTGTCGAGCAGCAGGTGCAGGCGATTGTTGAGGCTGCCGCGATGCCGATTGGGCCTTATCATTTGCATGCAGCCTGCCGTGGTGGATTTGCCAAGGTGGATGCCGAGTTGCTTGGCTTTATGCAGGCCGCAGAGGCAGAAGGCGGGGTGCCACTGGAGCCGCTGTATACCGCCAAGGCCTTAATGGCGTTGCGCCAGCAGGTTGAGGCCGGTTACTTTGCTCGCGGTAGTCGCTTGGTGTTTGTCCATACCGGCGGCCTGCAAGGCCGTGCGGCGGCGTTGATGCAGCACCCGTAGGCGTAACGTGGCTACACTAAATTTCACCCGCGAGCTGGATATGCCATGAGCGAAGCTCTTAATCCCGAACAATTACGCAGCCTGACGCCACTCAATGTGCTGTCCGAACAGCAGTGGCGGGAATTGCGTGGGCAACTGGTTCCGCAGCCGCTGCTGGCGGGGCAATTGTTGTTTCGCCCGGGGGATCAGGCGCGTTTGACCTATTACCTGCTAGCGGGTGAGTTGTTGCTGCAATCTGCCGATGGTCAGGCGCAACGCATACAGGCAGGCAGTGAGGCCAGTTGCCATCCGCTGTCGCCGAGCTTGCCGCGTTTGCATGAGGCCCGTGCGCTGACTGATGCCAGCGTGCTGGCGCTGGATACCAGCACCCTCAATCGCTTACTGACCTGGCGCTTGGCTTATCAGGATCTGCTGCTGGAATTGGGGCACAGCCATGAAGATGTCGAGTGGCTGGAGCGCCTGCTGGAGAACCCACTGTTTGCCAAGGTGCCACCGTCCAACGTGCGCGCCATGCTTGAGCGCTTGCAGCGGGTTGAGGTAGCTGCCGGCAGTACCGTACTGCAGGAAGGTGATGTCGGCGACAGCTGCTACTTCCTGAACAGTGGCCGGGCCGAGGTGATTCGCGGAGCAGGTAGCGCGCAGCAGGTATTGGCTGAGCTGGAGATTGGCGCCTGCTTTGGTGAAGAAGCCTTGCTGGCCGACAGCCCGCGTAATGCCACAGTGACCATGCTCGAAGACGGTGTGGTGTTGCGTCTGAATCGCCAAGACTTTTTCGCCCTGCTTAAAGCGCCAGTGGTCAACGAGGTCTCGCTCGGCGAGGCTTCGCGCCTGCTGGCCGGTGGTGCGCAGTGGCTGGATGTGCGCTTGCAAGAAGAGTACGAGCGCGCTCATGCCTTGCAGTCATTGAACATGCCTCTGCAGTTGCTGCGTTTGAAAGCCCGCTTGCTGGATAAAACGCGCACTTACCTGTGTTATTGCGACAGTGGCAAGCGCAGTGCCAGTGCGGTTTTTTTGCTTTCACAGTTGGGCTATAGCGCCTATGCCTTGCGCGAGGGTGTGGATGCCTTACCGGCGGTGCAGCGAGATGCGTTGTTGTGTGAAAGTGGCTCGGGCTATTTGGCGCGCTCGGGTGGGCGCACAGAGCGCAGTCTATAAGCGGCGGGCTCTGTACCCAGTTATTCGGTGGCCTGCGCCGGCCATTGATCATTCACCAGAAACACCCGCTCGGCTTCCCGCCAGCAGTGTTGTTGCGGGGCTTCAATTAAGTGCACAAGTAACTGCGCATTGGCATCGTTAGGCAATGCCGCCAGCCAGTGGGTAAATTGCTCGCACGTCCACAGTTGCTCTTGCTCAATACGTGCGGGGGCCAGCCAGGCCTGGCGTGGCAGTGCTTGCCAGTGACCAGGGTGCTGCATGGCAAAGTGTGCCCAGTCTGCGCGATGGAGCCAGCGCCCACGCAAATGGGCCGGGTTCTCTCCGTGCGGTGCGGCATAGGCTTGCCGCCAAGGGCGAAACAGGTAGCCGGCCAGCCAGAGTGCCGCCTGGGGTCGCTGAATATCCAGCTCAGCCAGCCTCTGTAGGGCTTCAGTCCGTGATGAAAGCGGCAACTGGTGCTGACCTAAATGCGCCAATTTGATATCCAGGCGGTCGTGGCTGCCTGGGCCGAGCCAATGCGCAGGATCCGCGCCGCTGCAATGCGGCTGGCCCAGGTACAGCTTGATGGCCAGTTCCAAGTGATGCACACCTTCGTCATCACGCAGCAACATATCCAGCTCACCCAGGGTATGGCCGTGCAGGCGGATGGGCAGGTTGGCGGCTAGCACTTCAACGTCGGGCGCAGCGTGCAGGGCAAACTGCCAGAGGCGTTCGTAGTACAGCCCCAAACGGCGCACCGAGTGTTGGCTTAGCCACTGCTGCAGTGCATGGCTGTCGGCATCCAGGCTCATTAACCAGTCAGCCAGTTTTTCGGGGTGCTGGCTCCAGCTGCTGGCCCTGAGCGGGTGGCGCTGTGGCCAGGGTGAGTCTGCCAGCAGCGGTGGAGAAAGCAGCGCCCACGCTAGATCACGGACGGCAGGTTGGCGTAGGTGCGTGGGCAACTCGGTGAGCGAAGGGAAGGGCATCATGCTGCGAGCATAGCGCAGAGCCGGTCAGCGGTTTGCTGCTGCCATAGCCTTTCGCCCATAATCCGAGCCATTAGATAGAGCCTGGCGGGAGCCCCATGGAGCAATTTCGTAATATTGGCATCATCGGTCGGCTGGGCAGCACCCAGGTGCTGGATACCATTCGCCGGCTGAAGAAATTTCTGCTCGCTCGTCACCTGCATGTGATTCTCGAAGACACCATTGCCGAAGTGCTACCCGGTCATGGCCTGCAGACTTCCTCGCGGAAGATTCTTGGGGAAATCTGCGATCTGGTGATTGTGGTTGGCGGTGACGGCAGCATGCTCGGTGCGGCGCGCGCGCTGGCGCGGCACAAGGTGCCGGTGCTGGGTGTGAACCGTGGCAGTTTGGGCTTTCTCACCGATATTCGCCCCGATGAGCTGGAGGTGAAGGTCGCGCAGGTGCTTGAAGGGCACTACCTGACGGAGAATCGCTTTCTGCTTCAATCCGAAGTACGCCGTCATGGTGAAGCCATCGGTCAGGGTGATGCGCTTAATGACGTGGTGCTGCATCCCGGTAAGTCGACACGGATGATCGAGTTTGAGCTGTATATCGACGGCCAGTTCGTCCTTAGCCAAAAGGCTGACGGCCTGATTGTCGCGACGCCGACTGGCTCGACGGCCTATGCGTTGTCTGCGGGCGGGCCGATCATGCACCCCAAACTAGATGCCATCGTGATCGTGCCGATGTACCCGCATACGTTGTCTAGCCGGCCAATCGTGGTGGACGGCAACAGCGAGCTGAAAATCGTCGTGTCCAAGGATTTGCAGATTTATCCACTGATCTCCTGTGACGGACAAAACCACTTCACCTGTGCCCCGGGTGACACCATTACTGTGGCCAAACGGCCGCAGAAGCTGCGCCTGATTCATCCGCTTGACCACAACTTCTACGAGGTCTGCCGCAACAAACTGGGCTGGGGTAGCCGGCTCGGCGGGGGTGATTAATGCACCTCGATCCTGCGCGTGGTTACGATTTGATTGGCGATATTCATGGCTGCGCGAAAACCCTGGAGCATCTACTGACGACCCTGGGCTATCGGCAGCAGGCGGGTGTTTGGCGTCATCCACAGCGTATGGCGATTTTTCTCGGCGACTTGGTTGACCGTGGTCCGCGCATCCGTGAAGCCTTGCACCTGGTGCGTGACATGGTCGCGGCCGGTCAGGCGCTGTGCATCATGGGCAACCATGAATTCAATGCGTTGGCCTGGAGCACACCGGCCGCGCCCGGCAGTGGCCAGCAGTTCGTCCGTGAGCACACGCCGCGGCATGCCCGTCTGATCAAGGAAACCCTCGAACAGTTCGAGGCATACCCCGCTGAGTGGCAGTCGTTTCTCGACTGGTTCTATGAGTTACCGCTGTTTATTGATGCGGGTTTTTTTCGCGTGGTGCATGCCTGCTGGGACGCCAGCCTGATCGAGCCATTGCGTGCGCAGTTTGCCGATGGCTGCATTGATGAGCATTTCCTGCAGGCCGCCGCAGTGCATGGCAGTTTTGCCAATACTGCGTTTGATCGTTTGTTGCGGGGCACCGACATGCGCCTGCCACATGGCATGACCCTGACCAGTGATGACGGTTTTACCCGCGCGCACTTTCGCACCAAGTTCTGGGAAGAAGACCCACAAACGTACGGCGATATCGTCTTTCAGCCCGATGCCTTGCCGGAGTTGGCGGCGCAGATGCCGCTCAGCGAGTCGCAGAAGACCGAGTTGCTCAAGTACGGGGCAGATCAGCCGTTGTTGTTTGTTGGCCACTACTGGCGCAGCGGCAAACCTGCGCCGATTCGCAGCAACCTGGCCTGTCTGGATTACAGCGCCGTCCTCAACGGCAAGATGGTCGCCTATCGACTCGACCAGGAGGTGCGCTTGGATCCCAATAAGTTTGTGTGGGTCAATGTTGACAGCCCGGAGGCGCGACCATGAGCGGCGTCGCGGCGATGCGTTTACCCGAACAGGTCGACTTGAGCGGCTTTATCGGCTTGCTACAGCGGTTGCAGGTGCCGCACCGGGTCGCGGAAGAGGCGGGTGAGCAGGTGCTCTGGGTGCCTGACGAGCAATTGGCCGAACAGGTATGTGCGCTCTATGCGCGTTATCCGCTGGGGGACGCTGCTGTCACGCTTGATCCGCCGCCGCGTGCAGCCAATACCCCGCCGAGTTTTGTCCAGCAACTGCGCGCCAGTCGTATGACCGCTGCTGTGCTGTTACTGACCTTTATCGTTGCGGCCCTGACGTTGCTCGGCGATAACCTGGCGGCAGTGAGCTGGCTGAGTTTTGTCGATTACCGCGTGCAGGGCGATTACATCTATTTCGACTACCTCAACGGGACTTTGGCCAGTGGCCAGTGGTGGCGGCTGTTGACGCCCATGCTGATTCACTTCGGCATTCTCCATTTGGCGATGAACACCCTGTGGTACTGGGAGTTGGGACGACGAATCGAGGTGCGGCAAGGGCCGTTGATGCTGTTGCTGCTCACCTTGCTGTTCAGTCTGGCGGCCAACTTCGCGCAGTACCTGCATGCCGGGCCTTCGCTGTTTGGCGGGCTGTCCGGCGTGCTCTATGGCTTGCTTGGGCATTGCTGGATCTTCCAGCGCTTAGCCCCCACGCCGGCCTATCGACTACCGCCGGGAGTGTTGGTGATGATGCTGGCCTGGCTGCTGATCTGCATGACCGGAATCTTCGAGTTGCTGCAATTTGGCGCGATTGCCAATGCCGCGCACGTCGGGGGCCTGCTGGCTGGTTGCCTGACCGGGCTGCTTGGCGGTGTGCTGGCGCGCCGGCAACACAGTTAGTTATTCATCAGGCTGGTAAACTGCCACTTTGCATTTGGAGGCGTCATGTCGTCTTTTATTGAAGCGATTGAAAACATCACCCCTGAGATTTATCAGAGCCTCAAGCTGGCTGTGGAAATCGGTAAATGGCCGGATGGCCGCAAGCTGACCCAGGAGCAGAAAGAACTGACGCTGCAGGCGCTGATCGCCTGGGAAAGCCAAAATCTCCCAGAAGAAGAGCGTATCGGTTATATGGGCCCGCAGGAATGCAGCTCGAAATCCGCGCCAGTGCCCAATCTGTTGTTCAAGTCCTCGGATACCCTGCACTGATGAGTGAGTTAGCCCGCGGTGCCCTGAGCAAAATGGCTGCACAGTTGGACGCGCCGGTGCAATACAGCTTTCGCCTGGGCGATGAGCTGCTGCCAGTCAATCCGCTGATCGGTAAAACCCTGCGCCTGGAATTCCTCGGCGCGATCCACTGCAGCCATTGTGGGCGCAAGACTAAAAACAGTTACAGCCAGGGCTATTGCTACCCCTGTATGCAGAAACTGGCGCAGTGCGACATCTGCATCATGAGTCCCGAGCGTTGCCACTATGACGCCGGCACCTGCCGCGAGCCGAGTTGGGGCGAGCAGTTTTGCATGACCGATCACGTGGTCTATTTGGCTAACTCTTCTGGAGTGAAGGTCGGTATTACCCGCGCCACGCAAATCCCCACCCGCTGGATCGATCAGGGTGCTAGCCAAGCGCTGCCGATCTTGCGCGTCGCCACTCGCCAGCAGTCCGGCTTTGTTGAAGACCTGCTGCGCAGTCAGGTGGCGGACAAAACCAACTGGCGCGCGCTGCTCAAAGGTGATGCGGCGCCGGTCGACCTTATCGCCGTGCGCGAGCAGTTGTTTGCCAATTGCAGCAGCGGCTTGACTGAATTGCAGCAGCGCTTTGGTATTCAGGCCATTCAGCCGCTGAGTGATCAGCCTGTGGTGCAGATTGCCTATCCGATTGAGGGCTACCCGGCCAAGATCAGCAGTTTCAATCTGGACAAGAATCCGCTAGCCGAAGGCACGCTGCTGGGCATCAAGGGGCAGTACCTGATGTTCGACACCGGCGTGATCAATATCCGCAAATACACCGCTTATCAACTCGCCGTCCACGAACTGGCCGTCTGAGTTTTCTATTCGCCAATCCGGCGCCTGCGCGCCGTAGATAAAGGGCCACACGCCATGCGCACCGAACAGCCGAAGATGATCTACCTCAAGGATTACCAGGTTCCGGATTATCTGATCGATGAAACGCACCTGACCTTCGAGTTGTTCGAGGACCACACCCTGGTACATGCGCAGCTGGTGATGCGGCGTAATCCGGCGGCCGGCAGCGGCCTGTCGGAAGCCCGCATGCCGCCGCTGGTGCTGGACGGCCAGCAGCTGGAACTGCTGTCGCTGGTGCTGGATGACCGCGAACTGAGTGCCGCTGATTACCAGCTGAGCGACAGTCACCTGACCTTGCAGCCAACCGCTGCGAACTTCGTGATCGACAGCAGTGTGCGCATCCACCCCGAAAGCAACACCGCTCTGGAAGGCCTGTACAAATCCAGCGGTATGTTCTGCACCCAGTGCGAGGCTGAGGGCTTCCGCAAAATCACTTACTACCTTGACCGCCCAGATGTGATGAGCAAGTTCACCACCACCCTGAGCGCCGAGCAGCACAGCTACCCGGTGCTGCTGTCCAACGGCAACCCGATTGCCAGCGGTAACGAGGGTGATGGTCGGCATTGGGCGACCTGGGAAGATCCGTTTATGAAGCCGGCGTACCTGTTTGCGCTGGTGGCGGGTGATCTCTGGTGTGTGGAAGACAGCTTCACCACCATGAGCGAGCGCGAAGTGGCGCTGCGTATCTATGTCGAGCCGGAAAATATCGACAAATGCCAGCACGCCATGGACAGCCTGAAGAAGTCCATGAAGTGGGATGAAGAGGTCTATGGCCGTGAGTACGACCTCGACATCTTTATGATCGTCGCGGTCAACGACTTCAACATGGGCGCCATGGAAAACAAGGGCCTGAATATCTTCAACTCCAGCTGCGTGCTGGCCAAGGCCGAAACTGCCACTGACGCTGCCCACCAGCGGGTCGAGGCGGTGGTGGCCCACGAGTACTTCCACAACTGGTCGGGCAATCGCGTGACCTGCCGTGACTGGTTCCAGCTGTCGCTCAAGGAAGGTTTCACCGTGTTCCGCGACGCCGAGTTCAGCGCCGACATGCACTCGCGTACCGTCAAGCGCATTGAGGACGTGGCCTACCTGCGTACCCACCAGTTCGCCGAAGATGCCGGCCCGATGGCTCACCCGGTCCGTCCGGACGCCTACATGGAAATCTCCAACTTCTACACCCTGACGATCTACGAGAAGGGCTCGGAAGTGGTGCGGATGATCCGTACCTTGGTCGGCGCAGAGGGCTTCCGCAAAGGCAGTGATCTGTATTTCGAGCGCCATGATGGCCAGGCTGTGACCTGCGACGATTTTATCCGCGCGATGGAAGAGGCTAATGGTATCGACCTGACCCAGTTCAAGCGCTGGTACAGTCAGGCGGGTACGCCGCATCTGGAAGTCAGCGAAAGCTATGACGCGGCGGCCAATAGCTACCGTCTGGCGTTCCGCCAAAGCTGTCCTGCGACGCCGGGACAGGCGCAGAAGCTGCCTTTTGTGATTCCTGTTGAGTTGGCGTTGCTCGATGCCCAAGGGCGTGAGTTGCCGCTGCAGTTGGTGGGCGAAGATACGGCCTTAGCGGGCGCGCGCGTACTGCAGGTGAGCGAAGCCGAACAGGCGTTCACCTTTATCAACGTGGCGGAAAAGCCACTGCCTTCCTTGCTGCGTGGGTTTTCAGCGCCGATCAAGCTGAGCTTCCCCTACAGCCGCGATCAATTGATGTTCCTGATGCAGCATGACAGTGATGGTTTTAATCGCTGGGAGGCCGGCCAACAGTTATCCGTGCAGGTGCTACAAGACTTGATCGGTGAGCATCAACGCGGCGAGCCGCTGGTGCTCGATCAGCGTCTGGTTGAGGCCTTCCGTACCCTGTTGGCGGACGACTCGCTGGATCAGGCCATGGTCGCTGAGATGCTCTCGCTGCCAGGCGAGGCGTATTTGACTCAAATCAGTGAAGTGGCCGATGTCGAGGCCATCCACGCGGCTCGAGAATTTGCCCGCCAGCAGCTCGCCGATGCACTGTTTGATCTGCTGTGGCAGCGTTATCAGGCTAACCGTGAAGTGTCCCGCAATAGCGCCTATGTGGCCGAGGCCGAGCACTTTGCCCGGCGGAGCCTGCAGAACATTGCGCTGTCCTACCTGATGCTCAGCGGTAATGCTGAGGTGTTGGCGGCGTGCCTGGAGCAGTTTGAAAACGCCGACAACATGACCGAGCGCTTGGCAGCCTTGGCCGTACTGGTCAATTCGCCATTTGAGACTGAGAAGGCCGCAGCGCTGGCCAGCTTTGCTGACTACTTCAAGGACAATCCGTTGGTCATGGATCAGTGGTTCAGCGTACAGGCTGCATGCGCCTTGCCAGGCGCGCTGCAGCGCGTTGAGCAGTTGATGCAGCACCCGGCGTTTACCCTGAAAAACCCGAACAAGGTGCGCGCCTTGATCGGCGCTTTTGCTGGGCAGAACTTGCTGGGCTTCCACCAGGCCGACGGCAGTGGCTACCGCTTCCTTGCTGATCAGGTGATCACCCTGAATGCCCTCAATCCACAGATCGCTTCGCGCTTGCTGGCGCCACTCACTCGTTGGGCTAAATATGGCAGTGCCCGTCAGGCGCAAATGAAGGCTGAGTTGCAGCGCATTCTAGGCTCGGGTGAGCTGTCCAGTGATGTCTATGAAGTGGTCAGCAAGAGTCTGGCGGATTAATCGCTGTGGCGTAATTTATGCTGCAGCGCGCCGCCCAATTAAATCTGAGCGGCCATGTGTCGGCTGTTTTTTGCGTCGTACTAATACTTAAGGTCGATCCTGTGAGCCATGTGCAATGCATCGGCTCGCAGGGTCTTATTTCAGGCCTTATTGACCGCGTGAAAGTGTTACTTGCTCTAGTCAGGTAACACTTATCTGTTACCCATCAAGTTGTAGCCACCTCGTGCGGCGCTTTTATTAGCGGTTGGGCTTGACCCTGGCTGAATTATTTGAAAGCGCTGAGCGCTCTATTTCGGGCTTGAGTGGCAAAACGCGCCAGATCGTAGGACAAAAGATGCAGTCTGCGCGAATCCCTCGCTTTATTTGTTTGCTGAATGATCAGTCACAGTTCGGTTGAGTAGTTCTGTCACGGCGTGTGGCTATTTTTTATACGACCGTTTGAATTGGCACCATGGTTGCAGGTGCTAAGCAGATTTGACCTCGTCATGGTGTATGCCAATCAGTGGGGTGCGTGTAAGCGCGTTGGGGGTTGCCTTCCAATCAACATTTAAGGTCGTCATCAGTACGGCCATAACGTGCCCGGTGGTTTGGGTGCAAAAAAGATGATCTGTACACGGAGAAGCGTTTCGATGGAAATTAAGTCCCGTAAGCCCGTATTGCGTTTTGCGCCTGCCAAGGCAGGTTTTGCGTTTGTAGGCATCCTGCCTCTGCTGGTGGCTGCGCATGCCCAGGCCGTGGAATTCAGCTTCGCCGACAATGAAATCACCGGCTCCATCGACACCACCGTGTCCTACGGCCAACTCTGGCGCGTACAGGGTCAGGACAAGACCAATAACGACGTTAACGCCAACGACGGTAATCGTAATTTCGACACTGGTTTGGTTTCCGAAGTGTTCAAGATCACAACCGATCTGGAAGTGACTTACCAGAATTATGGCGCTTTCATTCGTGGGTCTGCGTTCTATGACACGCAGATCATGGATAAACGTAACGACTACTACGACAACAATACCCCCGCGCAGCCGAGCCAGAGCTATCCGCGGGATAACAGCTTTACCTATGAAACCCGCCACAAGGCGGGCCGCGATGCACAGATCCTTGATGCCTATCTGTATGGCAACTGGGACATTGCGGATATGCCAGTCACCGGTCGTATTGGCAAGCAGGTATTCAATTGGGGCGAAGGCCTGTTCTACCGTGGTGGCATCAACACCACTAACCCAGTGGATGCTGCCAAGTTCCGCCTGCCTGGTTCGGAACTGAAAGAAGTGTTGGTGCCGGTCGAGGCGCTTAGCTTCAACCTGGGTTTGACCGATAACCTGTCGATGGAAACCTTTTACCAGTTCAACTGGAAAGAGAGTGCGATTGATCCGAGCGGCACGTTCTTCTCTGAAACGGATCTGTTTGCTGACGGTGGCAATACTGCCTATACCTCGCTGGCCGGCACCGCGTTGGTCGCGCCTCAGCCCGTTCCAGGTGGCTCCGTTCTAGGTCTCTACAATACTGGTGCTTTGTGTGGTGTAGGTGGTCTGTGCGCAGGCGGCAAGAACTTCACTTATCCAGGCAGTACGCTTGTTCATGTGGCTGATGTGAAGGGTGATCTCAACGCCAAGAATGATGGCCAATATGGCGTGAACTTCCGTTATGTCGCGGAAGAGCTGAACTCGACTGAATTCGGCTTCTACATGGTCAACTACCACGCTAAGGAGCCGTCGATCTATGCAGATCTTGGTTCTTATGCTGGTGTTGATATGGTACAGGTTGCTCAGGGGCTTTGTGCGGCAGGTGGTGGTGGTGCAGCTTGTGCTGGCCCTGCTGGCTGGGGTGGATTTGTGCCGGCAGCCGGTGGTTTGACCACGCTCGATACGCTGGCCAACGTTCAGGCTCGTCGTGAGTACGCGGAAGATATCCGCATGTATGGCTTGAGCTTCAACACCACACTGAACGAAACATCGGTGTTTGGTGAGTTGGCCTATCGCCCGAATCTACCGATTGGTATTGCTACCACTAACGACCTTTTGGGGGATTTGATCGGGCAGGCCGCAAAGCTGTCCAACAATAACCCTGCACTGGCTGGCCCAGCTTTCGGCGGGCTTGATGGGTCCGCTCTGGTTGCCGGTCAGACTGTTCGTTTGGGCGATTCGATCAGCAACTACACACGAGTCGAGGCCTATAACCTGTCGTTGGGTGCCATCCATAACTTCGGCCCGGCATTGAGCTTCGATTCCTTGTTTGGTATTGCTGAACTGGCTTCCGAGCATTTGCGCGGTGATGGCCTGCAATACAGGGGTTATAACGGAGTTAATCGTTATTACTCTGGTCGTGGCAATGGCTCTTATATCTCCGGCTATGACCGTGAAGACCAGATCAACAAGAACTCCTATGGCTATACCCTGGTACTGTCGGGTACTTGGAACGACGTTTATGCAGGTGTAAACGTCTCGCCTTTCGCGGTTTATAAAAATGACTTTGAAGGTAACTCGCATCAGACCGGTAACTTTATCGAAGGTCGCCAGGCGTACACTTTGGGTATGCGTGCCAGTTACCTGAACAGCTTGGAAGCTGAGATCCAATACACCGAGTTCTATGGTGCTGGCCAAAATAACGGCAGCCGTGATCGCGACAATATCGGTCTGAACGTCAAGTATTCCTTCTAAGCATAACTAGAAAATACCGAGTGCTTGCGGGCGCTCGGTTGATGACTTATTTCACGGAGAATCAAGATGCTGAAAAAGCACACGCTGATGGGTGCTGCCATTGCGCTGGCCTTGTCCGCTGGCAGCGCGCTGGCTGCAGTTTCGCCGCAAGAAGCGGCCAAGTTGGGCGAAAGCCTTACCCCGTTTGGTGCCGATAAAGCCGGTAACGCGGCGGGCACCATCCCTGAGTGGACGGGTGGTATCACCAAGGCGCCGGCAGGTTATACCCAGCCGGGCCAGCACCACATTGACCCCTTCGCCGGTGATAAGCCGCTGTTCACCATCACCAAGGCCAACCTCGACCAGTACAAAGACAACCTGACCCCAGGTCAGATTGCCATGTTCAACACATACCCTAATAGCTACCAGATGCCGGTCTACCAGACCCGCCGCTCTGGCTCGGCGCCGCAGTGGGTGTATGACAACACGCTGAAGAACGCCACCACTGCCAAGCTGCTCGATGGCGGTAACGGCTTCTCCGATGCCTACGGCGGTATTCCATTTCCGATCCCGCAGAATGGTGTAGAGGCGCTGTGGAACCACATTGCCCGCTACCGTGGTACTTACATTGTGCGTCGTGCATCCGAAGTGGCTGTGCAGCGTAACGGCAGCTACTCCCTGGTGACCTCGCAGCAGGAAGCCATGTTCAAGTTCTACGACCCGAAAGGGACCGCAGCCGACCTGAACAACATCATGTTCTACTACCTGTCCTTCACCAAGAGCCCTGCGCGTTTGGCCGGTGGTGCAGTACTGGTACACGAAACCCTCGACCAGGTAAAAGAGCCGCGTCAGGCTTGGGGCTATAACGCCGGTCAGCGTCGCGTCCGTCGTGCGCCTAACCTGGCCTATGACACGCCGATTGCTGCGGCTGACGGCCTGCGCACTGCAGACGACACCGACATGATCAACGGCTCGCCAGATCGTTATGACTGGAAGCTGGTGGGCAAGAAGGAAATCTATATTCCTTACAACAGCTACAAAGTCACCAGCCCGGACGTCAAGTACGAGGACCTGCTGCAAGTGGGTCACCTGAATCCGGCGTTTACGCGTAACGAATTGCACCGCGTATGGGTGGTTGAGGGCACGCTGAAGTCTGGCGCTCGCCATATTTATTCCAAGCGTACCTTGTTCCTCGACGAGGACAGCTGGCAGGTTGCTGTGGCTGATCAGTACGACGGTCGCGGCGAGTTGTGGCGCGTCTCGATTGCCTACCTGAAAAACTACTATGACCTGCCGACCACCTGGTCTGCGCTGGATACCTTCCATGACCTGCAGGCGCGTCGTTATCACGTGCAAAACCTGGATAACGAAGAGCCAAGCACCATCGACTTCAGCCAGGCCGTGCCGGATGACGGTTACTTCAAGCCTGCTGCGCTGCGTCGCCGCGGTACGCGTTAAGCCGCGACTAGGTTGAGCAAAAGGCCGCTACTGTTGTAGCGGCCTTTTGCTATTTGTCAGTCGAACAGGGCATGGTAGACGGCCGGGTTTAACAAAACATAACGTCGCGCCGATTGTCAGGCCTTTTGAAAGCTCAGTAGGATAGGCGTACTGCTATAAGCGTAGTGCTACCTATAAGAATAAGGGGGAAGGTATATGAGTGAGCCCGTTATGCGGCGCACCCAGGCCGGTCATGCTGTGGGGTTTTCCCGCACACCGGTGCTCCGCCACTCACCGATAGCCAAAGCGCTGTCGCTGTGCGGTGTGCTATCCATGCTGATGTTGGCCAGTGCGCCACTGCAAGCTGCCGGCAATGCAGGCAGTAAATTTTCAGTAATGTCTGCTAAAGCCTCACACACGCTTTTGCTCGATGTCGCCAGCCTGGGTAAACGCCTGGTCACCGTCGGTGATCGCGGGCACATCCTCTACTCCGATGACAATGGCGCCAGCTGGGTTCAGGCCAAAGTGCCGACCAAGCAAATGCTCACTGCCGTGTTCTTTATCGACGACAGCCATGGCTGGGCCGTGGGCCACGATGCGCAGATTCTCGCCACGACCGATGGCGGCGCGACATGGGTCAAGCAGTTCGAAGACCTTGAGCGTGAAGCGCCGCTACTGGATGTCTGGTTCAAAGACCGCAACAACGGTTATGCCGTCGGCGCGTATGGCGCCTTGTTGGAAAGCACCGATGGTGGCGCCAACTGGGAAGACATCAGCGAGCGCATGGATAACGAAGATGCCTATCACCTGAACGCCATTGTCGAAGTCAAAGACTCTGGCCTGTTCGTCGTCGGCGAGCAGGGGGTGATGTTCCGTTCCCCAGATTGGGGGCAGACCTGGGAAACCCTGGAAGGGCCTTACGAGGGTTCGCTGTTCGGTGCCCTGGGTACTGATGAAGCCGGAACGCTGCTGGTCTATGGCCTGCGCGGGCATTTGTTCCGTTCCGCCGACTTCGGTACCACCTGGCAGGCGATTAGCCTGAACACTGCTAACAATGGCCCGCTTGAGTTTGGTCTGGCTGACGGTAACCGTCTGGCCGACGGTTCCATTGTGGTGGTTGGGCATGGTGGCACAGTACTCAAGAGTACCGACAACGGCCGCAATTTCAGTGTGACCAATCGTGCCGACCGGCTTTCGCTGGCTGGCGTTGCAGCAATGGAAAACGGCAATCTGATTCTAGTAGGGCAGGGTGGCGTTCACGCTGCTGCACCTACGGGCGCTGATCTGGGCCAACAACAATAAGCCGGGAGCCTTTGCATGAGTAAGCATCAACAACAACCTGCCTCCTTTCTAGAGCGGTTGATTTTCAACAATCGTCCGGCCGTGATTCTGCTGTGCTTGTTGATCAGTTTGTTTCTGTTCTTCCAGGCGGCGCAAGTACGTCCGCAGACCAGCTTCGAGAAGATGATTCCGCTGGGGCATCCCTACATCCAGAAGATGCTTGAGCACCGTAATGATCTGGCTAACCTGGGTAACACCGTGCGCATCTCGGTGGAAGCGGTGGACGGCGATATCTTCAGCAAGGAATACATGGAGACGCTGCGTCAGATCAACGACGAAGCCTTCTATATTCCGGGTGTCGATCGTTCTGGCCTGAAGTCGCTGTGGAGCCCAAGCGTACGCTGGACCGAAGTGACTGAAGAAGGTTTTGCCGGCGGTGAAGTGATTCCGCAAACCTACGACGGTTCTTCCGAAAGCCTGGAGGAGCTGCGCAGCAACATCCTCAAGTCCGGGCAGATCGGCCGTCTGGTGGCCAACAACTTCAAATCGAGCATTGTCGATTTGCCGTTGCTGGAGTCCTATGCCGACCCTGCAGATCAGAGCAAGCAGATCCCGCTGGATTACCAGAAGTTCTCCCACGAACTGGAAGAGAAGATCCGCGACAAGTACGAAGCGCAGAACCCCAACGTCAAAATCCACATTATCGGTTTTGCCAAGAAAGTCGGTGATTTGATCGATGGCCTGATTGGCGTGGCACTGTTCTTTGCTGTGGCAATCGCCATCACCTTCGTGCTGCTGCTGTGGTTCACCCACTGCTTCAAGAGCACCCTGGCGGTGGTATTGACCACCCTGATTGCCGTGGTCTGGCAGTTGGGCCTGTTGCACACCCTAGGTTTTGGTCTTGACCCTTATTCGATGCTGGTACCGTTTCTGGTGTTTGCCATCGGTATTTCCCACGGTGTGCAGAAGATTAACGGTATTGCCATGGCTTCTGGCGAGGCAACCGACTCGCTGTCAGCCGCACGCATGGCCTTCCGTCAGCTGTTTATTCCGGGGTTGGTCGCGCTGTTGTCGGACGCCGTGGGCTTTATCACCCTGTTGTTGATCGACATCGGTGTGATCCGCGAGCTGGCCATTGGCGCCTCCATGGGTGTCGCGGTAATCATCCTGACCAACTTGATTCTGCTGCCGGTGATGATTTCCTATATCGGCATCAGCAAGAAAGCGGTGCAGATCAGCCGTGAAGACGCGGTTAAAGAACACCCGTTCTGGCGCTTAATCTCGAACTGCGCGCACCCCATGGTGGCCCCGATTTCCGTGGTGGTGGCGGTCGTCGCCTTGGCTGGCGGTGTGTGGTACGGGCAGAACCTGAAGATCGGTGACCTTGACCAAGGTGCACCGGAGCTGCATCCGGATTCGCGTTACAACCTGGATAACGACTTCGTCATCCGCAACTACTCCACCAGCTCCGATGTTCTGGTGATCATGGTCAAGACGGCGGCTGAAGGCTGCTCGACTTACCCGACTCTGTCGGCCATGGATGAGTTGATGTGGAAGATGGAGAACACCGAAGGCGTGCAGTCGGCCATTTCCATGGTCACCGTGTCGCGTCAGGTGATCAAGGGCATGAACGAGGGCAACCTGAAATGGGAAACCCTGTCGCGTAACCAGGACGTACTGAACAACTCCATTGCCCGGGCCGATGGCCTGTATAATGGCGATTGCTCAGTGGCGCCGGTGCTGATCTTCCTCACCGACCATAAGGCCGAAACCCTGACGCGTGCGGTTAACGTTGCCGAAGAGTTTGCCAAAGAGAACAACAAGGACGGCCTGGAGTTCATCCTGGCGGCCGGTAACGCGGGTATCGAGGCGGCCACCAATGAGGTGATTGCCGCGTCTGAAACCACCATGCTGATCGCGGTGTATGCGGCCGTGAGCATCATGTGCCTGCTGACCTTCCGTTCGTTGGCCGCAACACTGTGCGTAATCCTGCCGCTGGTACTGACTTCGGTGCTGGGCAACGCGTTGATGGCCTATATGGGCATTGGTGTGAAGGTCGCGACGCTTCCAGTAATCGCCCTGGGTGTGGGTATTGGTGTCGACTACGGCATCTATATCTACAGCCGTCTGGAGACCTACTTGCGTCAAGGTTTGTCGTTGCAGGAAGCCTATTACGAGACGCTCAAGTCGACAGGTAAAGCGGTGCTGTTCACCGGCGTTTGCCTGGCGATCGGTGTGGCCACCTGGATCTTCTCGACGATCAAGTTCCAGGCTGACATGGGCTTGATGCTGACCTTTATGTTCCTCTGGAACATGATTGGCGCGATCTGGCTGCTGCCTGCTCTGGCACGCTTCCTGATCAACCCAGAGAAGCTGCGCAACAAGGCCTGAGCCTGATACGCAGCCCCACTAAAAACCGCGGCCCTTGGGTCGCGGTTTTTTATTGCCTAGGCGTTAGGTCTGCAGATGGCTTTTGTGGCGCTGGCTTGCCCGCGAAGCGTGTTGATTCTGGAAGTGTCGCGGCCAGGCCGCTCCACAACAGTGGGCTCCGTAGCCCGGATAAGTCTTGGCGCAATCCGGGAGGCAGCCTCCGCCCAACTCACAGGCCACTGCGCAAGCATCCATGCCCGGGACTGCGCTGAGCTTGTTCGGGCTACGTGCTGAATAGCAAAAGCTCGCGGCTAAAGCCCCTCCTACGGCCTGTACCTTCATGGCTGCCCCGTAACCCGTTAGCGAGGCAACCCGATAACTGCTGCTGGGTTAGGCGGCACATTGATTACGCAGCTAATGCTCAAGTCCGGCTTTGCGCCACTCACTCGCCTTGCAAACACTGTGTGTGCCTGCTCTCTGACTAGCGCGGATACAGCGGTGGCAGGGCGCTGGTGTCTTGGCTGGCGGTGCCTTCGAGGTCTTCTGCGGCGGGTAGGCTACGGATCGCCAGCCACAGGTTACGGCCCTGCCAGTGTTGGCCGCTTTCGCTGTACAGGGCGCCATTCAGGCCGTCGAGGGCGTCGGACAGCGGGGTAAAGCGCGCGGCCATATCAGCAAGGGTTTCCGGCTGTTGGCGGGCCCAGGCATCCAATGCATGGCGGGTCGCTTGCGTGTCGTTGGCCAGGCATGTGCGCTTGAGTTCGTCGAGCAGATCGCGTGGGTTGGGGCCTGCTTGCTGGTTCGGCAATACGGCCGGCTGGCGGCGGGCACGCCACCAAAGGGTAAAGCCGAGCAGGGTGGTCAGGCTCAGCAGCGCACTGCTCAACTGCCAAGGCCAGAGTTGTACGGTGGATACGCTGACGGGCACAGGTCGTGTGGTTTCAACCGCCAGCGTCTCAAGGTTCGGATTGGCGGCCACCTGCAGGGTGCGGGCTGGCAAATTGCTGCGCTCCAGTTGATCGGTTGTGGTGTTCCACCACAGCACTTCAATGGCCGGCAGGGCAATTATCCCTTCACGATTGGCCACCAAGGCTTCGCGTTCTTCGCGGCTACCTATCAGTCCGTTGTCACTGGCTTGATTGGCCAGTTGTGGCTGGTCCGGGTAGCGCCGTAGGCCGTTTACCTGGGTGGCGGGCAATGGCGGTAATTGTGCGCTGGCCAACCCTTCGGCCTTGAGCAGCAGGCTGCGGGTCAGTGAGTCGCCAACTCTCGCCTCGTCTGGTTGCGGGCTCCACACTTCACTTAGGCTCACGGCGCGCGCTGGCAGCCAGGGTGCGTCGGGCGGATAGCTGGCCGGCTTGGCCTTCACCTGCAGTGGGATTTCTGGGGACTTAACCCGCACCACCTTGCCCGGCCGGGGGCCGAATGGGTTGTAGGTATTGCTGCTGGCGCGATCAACCGCCGTGGCGGAAAAGGCTTGCGCGGGAATCAATAGC
The DNA here is from genome assembly GCF_028680365.1 of Pseudomonas sp. MIL19. Lineage (NCBI taxonomy): Bacteria > Pseudomonadati > Pseudomonadota > Gammaproteobacteria > Pseudomonadales > Pseudomonadaceae > Pseudomonas > Pseudomonas sp. MIL19. Next base: position 197,334 of record NZ_JAPPVG010000010.1, read on the forward strand.
TCGCCGCTTTCTTGGGGGAAGATGGCGTAGCGCAATTCGATCACGCCATGGCGTATGCCATTGATGTCTTTCTCATAGGTGCGCGGCTCACCCAGCGGCTCAACGCGGGCCTGGGGCATCTCGAGCGGGCTCAGGCTGCTGTCATCGTAAAGTGAAACAGAGTGGTAGATCCGCAGCGTCAGCACTGTTTGCGCCTGCACGTAGACGCTTTCCTGATCCAGGCTGGCATCGATAAACACCGGGGCTAAACGGCTGTCAGCGGCGCTCGTGCCTTGCTGCACGTGCAGGGTGATCGGTGTGCTTTGCAGCTGGGCAAGTTTCAGCGGTGGTATCACCACATAGCCGCTGTGCTTGGGTTGGAGGGTGATGATCCAGCGCGTACTGGCTTGCGCGGCACTGCCATTATTGGTCAGGCGATTGACCTGGCGGGTGCCGAGCACCTCGAACAACTCATAGAGCGGCTGCAGGTCGGGTTTGCCGAATAGCGTGGTGTCCTGGGACTCAAGCGTGAGTTCGACGCTCTCGCCGGCATTCAGGCGAGTGCGGTCGACAGTGGCGTTCAGGCTCTGCGCGCTGACGTTTAGGGTCAGCAGACTAAGCAAAAGGGTACAGAGCAGTCGGCTCATTGCAGTTGTTCCTGGCGCTGTTGTTGTTCCAGCCTGAATTTACGCCGCAGCAACTCACCCGGATCGTCGGGGATCTGCCGCAGCCATTGTTCCAATGCCTGGCGACGTTCGCTGTCGAGAGTCGGTTCGGCGTTGGCGATTTGTTCTTCATTACTGTCGCCGTCGTCTTCTGCGGGCGATGCAGGCGGTTTCTCTGTGCCGTCGTCAGGGCTGGGTGGTGCGGGCTGCTTGCCCGGTTCAGCAGGTTCTTCCTGAGACTCGCCCTGGGAGGCGGGCGTTTGCTCGGACTGCTGCTGCTGCGCATTTTGTTCGGGCTGGCCAGTTTGCGGCGGCTCACTCGGCGGATTCTGCGCATCACCGGATTCTTGCGAGTCATCTGATTGATCTTGTTGCCGCTGCTTTTGCTGCAACACGCTTTCCACCAGCGCCTTGTTTTTTTGCGCCTGAGCCAGATCAGGCTGCAACTCCAGCGCCTGGGCATAGGCATCGATGGCGGCCTCCAGCTCATTACTGCGCGCCAGGGCGTTGCCACGGTTGTAGTGATCGCTGGCGGTGTCACCGTTGGCGAAACGTTCAGCAGCTGCGGCGTAATCCCCCGCCTTATAGAGCGCAAGACCTTGCCAGCGCGGGTCATTGAAGCGCTGCGCGGCCTCTGCGGGTTGTTGCGCGTCGAGCAGGCGCTGGCCTTGCTGGTCGGCACGTAGCCAGAGGTCTTCAAAGCTGAAGGCATAGCTGTTCTGCGGCAGGCCCAGCAGCAACAGCGGTAGGCACAGCAGCCAACCGCGGCGTGCGGCGCAGGCGGCGAGTAATAGCAGCGGCAGCAATAGCCAGTGGCTCTGGTCTGCCCAGGCTTGCAGGCGGGTCAGCTCGCCGTCACGGCGCACCTGTTGCGGCGCATCGAGCAGCCCGAGGTTGCGCAAGTCCTGTTCATCCAGCGTGAGGCCCTGGTAGCGGCCGCCTAGTTCACTGGCAAAACGCTTGAGGCCGAAGCTGTCCAGGCGCGGCAGTAGAATGGCTCCTTGGGCATCCTTGAGGAACGAGCCGTCCTCTTGAATGATCGGCGCGCCCTGGGTGCTGCCAATCCCGAGAATGTGCAAGCGTTCGCCACGGCGGCCGAGTGCCTGGGCGATGCCCTGGCGCTCGATTTCGCTGAGGGTGCTGGTCAGCAGCAGTAAGCGGCCGTTGCCTTGGGCGCCCTGTTCGAGCAGCTGCAGGGCCTTAAGCACGGCCAGATCGGCGCGCTTGCCGGGCTCCGGCATGATCCCCGGATTCAGCGCGTCGAGCAGGTTACGACTGGTGGACAGGTCGTCGGAAAGTGGCACCACGGTGTGCGCGCTGCCGGCATAGACGATGATGGCCGTTTGCGCATCCTGGCGCTGTTCCAGCAGATCGAGCAGTTTGCGTTTGGCCTGGGCCAGGCGATTGGGCGAGGCGTCGCTGGCGAGCATCTCCGGCGTCAGCTCAAGCAGCACCACCAGCGGGTCGGCCGGTTTGGGGTTGTGTTGTTCGATACGTTGCCAAGTCGGTCCAAGTAGCGCCAGCACGGCAAGCAACCAGACCAGGCCGAGGGCTAGCCAGGGCAGGCGGCTGTTGCGTCCACTGCCGGCTGTCAGCAGTGCCGCCTGGAAGGCGGTCGGCAGCAAGGCTTGCCAGCGCCCGCTGCGTTTTTCTCGGTGCCAGAGTTTCCACAGCAGCACGCCCAGAAGCGGGATCAGTAAGAGCCATAAGGGCCGTTGCCAGTGCGGCCAGAGGCTGCTCAGTTCGCTCATGATGCGTTACCCCCTTTGGCCAGCCACGTGTGCACGCGCTGTTGCAGCGTTGGCCAGAGCGTTTGGCTGACCAGCAGCAGGCTCAGTGCGAGGGCAAGGCCCAGTGGCCAGGGATAGAGTGGCAGTGTTGGGCGCGCCAGGGTTGGTTTTTGTGCCACCGGCTCCAGGCGGTCCAGAGTGGCTTCGATGGCTTGCAATTCGTCGCTGTCACGGGCACGGAAGTATTCGCCGCCGGTGGCATCGGCAATCGCCCGCAGGCTTGGCTCGTCCAGGTCGATGCCGGGGTTGAAGCCAAGCATGCCCAGTACGCCGCCTTGTTCAGGGTCGGCGCCGATACCGATGGGATAAATGGTGATGCCTTCCTCGGCAGCCAGGCGCGCAGCGGTCATCGGGTCAATTTCACCGCCATTGTTGGCACCGTCAGTGACAAGAATGAGCACCCGGCTTTGCGCGGGGCGTTCACGCAAACGTTTGACCGCCAGACCAATGGCGTCGCCGATGGCTGTTTGTGGGCCCGCGATATTGATTTGCGCCTCATTGAGCCAGGTGAGCACGGTTTGCCGATCAAAGGTCAGGGGGGATTGCAGGTAGGCGCGGCTGCCAAACAGGATCAAACCGACGCGATCACCCTGGCGGCCGTCGATAAAGTCGCCGAGCAGGTGTTTGATCAAGGTCAGGCGGCTGACCTCCTGGTCTTCCCAGGTCATATCCGAGTAGTCCATGGAACCGGAGACATCCACGGCCAGCAACAGGTCGCGGCCACTTGCAGGCAGCGGCAGGGGTTCACCGAGCCATTGCGGGCGGGCACAGGCGAGCAGCAGTAAGAGCCAGATCAGCACAAACGGTGCCTGTTGGCGCAAGGCCGGCAGCCGGGGGCGGGCGCGACGGCCACTGAGGCTTTCCAGTTCAGCCAGAAAGCTGACTTTCAGCGCGGCCTCGCCACTGTCCGCAGGGGGTAACCAGGCGCGCAGCAGCCAGGGCAAGGGGGCGAGAAGAAAGACCCAGGGCCAGGCAAATTCAAACATGTTTGCGAATCCAGATCGCCACGGCCTGATTAAGGCCGGCGATGGCCTTGTCATCCAGGCTGCAGTGCGGGCGATAGGCGCCTTCGACCAGAATCATCCAGCGGGTCAAGCCCGCCGCTGGGCAGCGGCTGTCGAGAAAGGCCAGCCAGGCGCGGCTGCTCAGGGTGTGGCTGTGGTTTTGTGGGTAGCGCTCACGGCATAGGCGTTTAAGGATGGCATTAAGCTGCTGTAACCAAGGGCCGGCTTCGGCACCGTCGTAGGGTTTGGGCAGTTGTTCGAGTTCGATCAGGGCGGCCTGGCGCAATGGATCGAGAGGGGCGTCGCGCTCAGCCTGCTTGGTTTTGTGCGGTAGGCGTTTGAGTAAGGTGACGGCGGCCCACAACAGCAGCGGCAGCAGCAAGGTGAGCAGCCACCAGCCCGGCGCCGGTGGCCACCAACTGATCGCCGGCGGTGCGATCAGCGGTTCGAGTTGATCCAGCGGATTCACAGAGCTTTCCTTGAGCGCTGAACATTCATGTGTTCGCGCAGCTGTTCAATCATTTCGCTTTGCGTACTCAATGGCAGCAACGGCACGCTGAGCTTCTGCGCCAGACGCTGCCAGCGTGCCTGACGAGCATCGGCCAGGCTGCGGTAGGCTTGGCGCAGTTCGGCATTCTGGGTGTCGAGTTCCAGTTGCGTACCCTGTTCGCTGAAGCGCAGCAGGCCGGCGTTGGGCAGGGCATGGTCGAGCGGATCGGAAAGCGGCAGCAGCAGCAGGTCAGTGTGCCGCGCGAGCAGTTGTAGCTGTTGCTCGCTGCTGTCGTTCAGGGTGCGTTCATCACACAGCACCACCACCAGGCTGCCCGGGCGCAGCACTTCGCGGGCGCGGCGCAGGGCCAGGCCAAAGCTGTCGCGCTCGCCTTGGCTGTCGTTACTCAGGGCTTGGTTGGCTTTAGCCAGGCGGCTGAGCAGTTGCAGCAGGCTCTGCTTGCTGCGCCGCGGTTTGACTTCGTGGTGTTCCTGATCACCGAACACCAGGCCGCCGATGCGGTCGTTATGGCCCAGCGCCGCCCAGCCAATCAGGCTAGCCGCCTGGGCGGCGAGGACCGATTTAAGCATCAGCCCGGAGCCGAAGAACAATTGCCGGCTTTGCTCGACCATGATGTAGATCGGTCGCTCGCGCTCTTCATGGAACAGCTTGGTGTGCGGCTCCTGGGTCCGAGCGGTCACGCGCCAGTCGATGGTGCGCACATCGTCGCCGGGTTGATAAACGCGCACCTGGTCAAAGTCGACCCCGCGGCCACGTAGCTTGGAATGGTGCAGGCCAATCAGTGGGCTGCGCTGCGCCGGGGTGGAAAACAGCTGCACTTCACGCACACGGTGGCGCATCTCGATCAGTTCACCGAGGCTGACGCGAATGCCGGGCTGCGTGGGTTGCTCAAACATGGCGCTTAGGCGACCGCCACAACGTCGAGAATGCGCTGCACCACGCGGTCCTGGTCGATGCCGGCGGCTTCTGCCTCGAACGAGAGAATGATGCGGTGACGCAAGACGTCGAACAGCACGGCCTGGATATCTTCCGGGCTGACAAAATCCCGACCGGCCAGCCAGGCGTGCGCCCGAGCACAGCGATCCAGGGCAATCGAGCCGCGCGGGCTGGCGCCGTAGGCAATCCATTCAGCCAGTTCCGGGTCGAATTTGGCCGGGGTGCGCGAGGCCATCACCAGTTGCACCAAATACTCTTCCACCGCATCGGCCATATACAGGCCGAGGATTTCCTGGCGCGCGGCAAAGATTGCCTGTTGACTGACCAGCTGCTCGGGCTTGGTTTCGCCATTGAGCGCTTCGCCACGGGCCTGGGCGAGGATCTTGCGTTCGACGCTGGCGTCGGGGAAACCGATCTTCACGTGCATCAAAAAGCGGTCGAGTTGGGCTTCGGGCAGTGGATAGGTGCCTTCTTGCTCGATCGGATTTTGCGTGGCCATCACCAGAAACAGCGGCGACAGGTTATAGGTGCTGCGTCCGACGCTGACCTGGCGTTCGGCCATGGCCTCGAGCAGTGCCGATTGCACCTTGGCTGGCGCCCGGTTGATCTCATCGGCCAGCACCAGGTTGTGGAAGATTGGCCCCTGCTGGAACACAAAACTGCCTGTTTCCGGGCGGTAGATCTCGGTGCCGGTGATGTCGGCCGGGAGCAGGTCCGGGGTGAACTGAATACGGTGGAATTCGGCTTCAATGCCTTCAGCCAGTTCCTTGATCGCCTTGGTTTTGGCGAGCCCAGGTGCGCCCTCAACCAGCATATGGCCATCAGCGAGCAAGGCAATCAGCAGCCTTTCGATGAGTTTTTCCTGGCCGAGGATCTGGCTTGAAAGAAAATGTCGCAGCGCGATAAGCGCTTCACGGTGTTCCATCGTTAAGCTCATCCGGCAAATGTGACCAGCGAGTCTTGAGTCTCGCCAGAGTTAAGTGGCAGCCACTTTAATGCAATCGCGGCCTCCTAGACTAACGTTGAACAACAAGGTTGTGGCGAAGATCCTTTTCGCGGCTGCCCCTGATCGAATAACAAGCCAAATGGAGCACACCCATGGCGTTCTTTACGGCGGCCAGCAAAGCCGATTTTCAGCACCACCTGCAAACGGCCCTGGCACAGCACGTCAGCGAACAGGCTCTGCCACAAGTAGCCCTGTTCGCCGAGCAATTCTTCGGCATCATCGCCCTTGAGGAGCTGACCCAACGTCGCCTCTCTGATCTGGTCGGCTGCACGTTATCGTCCTGGCGGTTGCTGGAGCGTTTTGCACCGAGCAAGCCAGAGGTGCGGGTCTTTAACCCCGATTATGAGAAACACGGCTGGCAGTCCACGCACACCGCGGTGGAAATTCTGCACAGCGATATTCCCTTCCTGGTCGACTCGGTACGCATGGAGCTCAACCGTCGCGGTTACAGCATCCACACCTTGCAGAACAGCGTGTTCAGCGTGCGCCGCAACAAGAGTGGTGAGCTGCAGGAAATTCTGCCTAAAGGTGCTCAAGGCAAGGACGTGCAGCAAGAAGCGCTGATGTTCCTGGAGATTGACCGTTGCTCCAGTAACGGCGAGCTGAAAGTCCTGGAAAAAGCCCTGCGCGAGGTATTCGCTGATGTGCGCCTGAGTGTGGCGGATTTCCAGCCAATGAAGGACAAGGCCAAGGAGCTGCGCGCCTGGCTGGATAAGGCCAAGCTCAAGGTTGAAGGCGCTGAGCTGGAAGAGGTCAAGGTGTTTATGAGCTGGTTGCTCGACGACCACTTCACCTTCCTCGGTTATGAAGAGTTCACCGTTGCCGACAGTGTTGATGGCGGCAGCATTGTCTATGACGAAAAGTCCCTGCTGGGACTGTCCAAACGCCTGCGCAGCGGGCTGACGGCCGAAGATACGCACATCGAGCCGGAGGCGGTCTGCTACCTGCGTGAAGCGCAGTTGCTGTCGTTTGCCAAGGCGGCGGTGCCGAGCCGCGTGCACCGCCCGGCGTATCCGGATTTGGTGTCGATTCGTGAGCTGGACAGCACCGGCAAGGTCATTAAGGAATGCCGCTTTATGGGCCTCTACACCTCATCGGTGTATGCCGAGAGCGTGTGGAACATCCCCTATATCCGCCGCAAAATTGCAGTCATCGAGCAGCGCTCGGGCTTTGATAGCAGCGCTCACCTGGGCAAAGAGCTGGCTCAGGTGCTGGAAGTGCTGCCGCGTGATGACTTGTTCCAAACCTCGGTGGATGAGCTGTTCAACACCACTTTGGCGATCGTGCAGATTCAGGAGCGCAACAAGATTCGCGTCTTCCTGCGCCGCGATCCTTACGGTCGTTTCTGCTACTGCCTGGCCTATGTACCGCGTGATGTGTACTCCACCGAGACCCGGGTAAAAATCCAGCAAGTGCTGATGGATCGCCTGCAGGGGATTGATTGCGAGTTCTGGACCTTCTTCTCCGAGTCGGTGCTGGCGCGGGTGCAGTTTATTCTCAAGGTCGACCCGAAAAACCGTGTGCAAATCGACCCTGTGCGCCTGGAAAAAGAAGTCATCCAGGCCTGCCGTTCGTGGAAGGACGATTACACCAGCCTGATGGTCGAGAGCCTCGGCGAGGCTCAGGGCACTGAAGTGCTCAGCGAGTTCCCGGATGGCTTCCCGGCGGGCTACCGTGAGCGTTTCGCCCCACATTCGGCGGTGGTGGACATGCAGCACCTGCTCAGCCTGAACAGCGAGCGTCAGTTGGTGATGAGCTTCTACCAGCCGCTGACCCAGGGCGAGCAGCAGTTGCACTGCAAGCTCTACCACGCCGATACGCCGCTGCCGCTGTCAGACGTGCTGCCGATCCTGGAAAACCTCGGCCTGCGCGTTTTGGGTGAGTTCCCTTACAAGCTGCGCCGCGCCGATGGCCGCGAGTTCTGGATTCACGATTTTGCCTTTACCTATGCCGAAGGCCTGGATGTCGACATCCAGCAGCTCAACGACACCCTGCAAGACGCCTTCGTTAAAATCGTTGGCAGCGCGGCGGAGAACGACGGCTTCAACCGTCTGGTGCTGATGGCCGCCATGCCGTGGCGTGATGTGGCACTGCTGCGCGCCTACGCGCGTTACCTCAAGCAGATTCGCCTGGGCTTTGACCTCAGCTACATCGCCAGCACCTTGGTCAACCATGCGGATATCGCCAAGGAACTGGTACGCCTGTTTAAAACGCGCTTTTATCTGGCGCGCAAGCTGACTGCAGAAGACCTGGAAGACAAACAACAGAAGCTTGAGCAGGCGATTCTCGCCGCGTTGGATGATGTTGCGGTGCTTAACGAAGACCGCATCCTGCGTCGCTACCTGGACCTGATCAAAGCCACCCTGCGCACCAACTTCTACCAGACCGATGCGGCCGGGCAGAACAAGCCCTACTTCAGCTTCAAGCTGAATCCGCGCGCGATTCCGGATATTCCACGGCCAACGCCGAAGTTCGAAATCTTCGTCTATTCGCCGCGGGTTGAAGGCGTGCACCTGCGCTTTGGCGATGTCGCCCGTGGCGGCCTGCGTTGGTCGGACCGCGAGGAAGACTTCCGCACCGAGGTGCTGGGCCTGGTCAAGGCGCAGCAGGTGAAGAACGCAGTGATCGTACCGATGGGCGCCAAAGGCGGCTTTGTACCACGCCGTCTGCCGCTGGGTGGTTCGCGCGATGACGTGTTGGCGGAGGGCATTGCCTGCTACCGCATCTTCATCAGCGGGCTGTTGGATATCACCGACAACCTCAAAGAGGGTGTCGTGGTGCCGCCGCAGAATGTGGTGCGCCACGACGGTGACGATCCTTATTTGGTGGTGGCCGCCGACAAAGGCACCGCGACCTTCTCCGACATCGCCAACGGTATTGCTGCCGATTATGGCTTCTGGCTGGACGATGCATTCGCCTCGGGTGGTTCGGCGGGTTACGACCACAAAGGCATGGGCATTACCGCTAAAGGCGCGTGGGTCTCGGTGCAGCGGCACTTCCGTGAGCGCGGCATTGATGTGCAGAAAGACCACGTCACGGTCATCGGTATCGGCGACATGGCCGGCGACGTATTCGGCAACGGCCTGCTGCTCTCGGAAAGCCTGCAGCTGGTCGCCGCCTTTAACCATATGCATATCTTCATTGACCCGAACCCAGACGCCGCCAAGAGCTTTGTCGAGCGTCAGCGCCTGTTTGATCTGCCGCGCTCCAGCTGGACCGACTATGACGCCAAGCTGATCTCGGACGGCGGCGGGATCTTCCTGCGCAGCGCCAAGAGCATCCCGATCAGTGCACAGATGAAAGAGCGCTTCGACATCAGTGCCGACAAGCTGGCACCGACCGAGCTGCTCAATGCCCTGCTCAAAGCCCCGGTGGATTTGCTGTGGAATGGCGGTATCGGCACCTACGTTAAATCCAGCAAAGAAAGCCACGCCGATGTCGGCGACAAGGCCAACGACCTGCTGCGTGTAGATGGCCGCGAACTGCGCGCCAAGGTGGTGGGCGAGGGCGGTAACCTCGGCATGACCCAGCTGGGTCGCGTTGAATACGGTCTCAATGGCGGTAAGAGCAACACCGACTTTATCGACAACGCCGGTGGTGTGGACTGCTCCGACCACGAAGTGAATATCAAGATTCTGCTCGGCGAAATCGTTGCTGCGGGCGATATGACCGGCAAGCAGCGCAACAAGCTGATGGTGGAAATGACCGATGCCGTCGGTGGCCTGGTGTTGGGCAACAACTACAAGCAGACCCAGGCATTGTCGCTGGCCGAACGCCGTGCCCGTGAGCGCGTGGGTGAATACAAACGCCTGATGTCGGCACTAGAAGCTGCAGGCAAACTGGACCGCGCCCTGGAGTTTCTGCCCTCTGATGATGAACTCAACGAGCGCGCCGCCAATGGGTTGGGTCTGACCCGCCCAGAATTGTCGGTGCTGATCTCCTACAGCAAGATCGACCTCAAGGAGTCGCTGCTCAAATCCCTGGTGCCGGATGACGAGTACCTGGCGCGGGAAATGGAAACTGCCTTCCCGCCCTTGTTGGCGGAGAAGTTTGGCGAGCCGATGCGTCGTCATCGCCTCAAGCGCGAAATCGTTAGCACGCAGATCGCCAACGATCTGGTTAACCATATGGGCATCACCTTCGTGCAGCGCTTGAAGGAGTCCACAGGCATGAGCGCGGCTAATGTCGCTGGCGCGTATGTGATTGTGCGTGACCTGTTCCGTCTGCCGCACTGGTGGCAGCAGATTGAAGCGCTGGACTCCAAGGTGCCCGCCGAGTTGCAACTGCAATTGATGGATGAGCTGATGCGCTTGGGCCGCCGCGCTACCCGCTGGTTCTTGCGTAACCGCCGTAATGACCTGGATGCGGCGCGAGATGTGGCGCATTTCGCACCGCGTATCGAGGCCTTGGTCGGCCGCTTGGACGAACTGCTTGAAGGCCCAGCCCGTGAACAGTGGCTGGCGCGCTTCCAAGCCTATGTCGAAGCCGGCGTGCCGGAAGAGCTGGCGCGCGTGGTTGCGGGCACCAGTCATCTGTACACCCTGTTGCCGATCATCGAAGCGTCGGATGTGACAGCGCAGGAGCCGGCTCGGGTTGCGGCGGCATACTTCGCCATCGGTGGCGCGCTGGAGCTGTCTTGGTATCTGCAGCAGATCACCAGCCTGCCGGTGGAAAACAACTGGCAAGCGCTGGCCCGTGAGGCTTTCCGCGATGACCTCGACTGGCAGCAACGCGCTATCACCGTGTCGGTACTGCAAATGGCCGAAGGCCCTGCGGATATCGAAGAGCGGGTTGGCGTATGGCTGGATCAGCACCGCCGTCTGGTGGATCGTTGGAAGCTCATGCTAGGCGAGCTGCGCGCAGCCACCAACACCGATTACGCCATGTATGCCGTGGCCAATCGTGAGTTGATGGACTTGGCGCAAAACGCTTAAAAGCGATCGGCGCAGGCCTTGCCTGTGCTGCTCCTGTCCCAATAAAAAGCCCCGTCTAGTGCGGGGCTTTTTATTGCTGATGGTTAAGTGACAACGGCAGAATTCAGTCGTCGAAATCCATCCAGCCGCCCATCTCCTTCCAACGATTGACGATGCCGCAGTACAGCTCGGCTGTCTTCTCGGTGTCGTAGCGAGCCGAGTGGGCTTCCTTACCATCGAAATCGATGCCTGCCGCCTGGCACGCTTTAGCTAGCACGGTTTGGCCATAAGCCAGGCCGGCCATGGTGGCGGTGTCGAAGCTGGAGAACGGGTGAAACGGATTACGCTTGATCCCGGTACGCGCCACGGCAGCATTGAGGAAGCCCAGGTCGAAGCTGCTGTTATGGCCGACCAGAATCGCCCGTTTGCAGCTATTGGCTTTCAGCGATTTACGCAGGCTGCGGAAGATTTCCGTCAGTGCGTGTTCTTCCGTGACGGCCATGCGCAGCGGATGATCAAGTTTGATCCCGGTGAAATCCAGTGCGGCTTGTTCGATGTTCGCACCTTCAAACGGCTCAACACGGAAAAACTGGGTGTGCTCCGGATAGAGGAAGCCGCCTTCGTCCATGCCAATGGTGGTGGCAGCAATTTCCAGCAGGGCATCGGTGGCGCAGTTAAAACCACCGGTTTCCACATCTACGACTACCGGCAGGTAGCCACGAAAGCGTGCGGCCATCGGGTGGCGCGGGCCTGAGTGGCTGTTGCTCTCGGGCTCGTCGTCATACAGGTCTTCACTCACGCGTGGTTCTCCAGCAAACGCCAGCGCAGGGTTTCACCGGCGCGCAGGGGGATTACGATTTGCTCGCCCAGGGGCAAGCTGTCAGGGGCCGTCCAGTCTTCACGGACCAGGGTGATGCTGTCGCTGTTGCGCGGCAGGCCGTAGAAGTCCGGGCCGTTGAGGCTGGCGAAGGCTTCCAGCTTATCCAGTGCATTGCGCTGCTCGAAGGCTTCGGCATACAGCTCAATCGCCGCATAGGCGCTGTAGCACCCGGCGCAGCCGCAGGCGGCTTCCTTGGCGTGTTTGGCGTGGGGCGCCGAATCTGTACCGAGGAAGAACTTGGCGCTGCCACTGGTGGCCGCATCCAGCAGCGCTTCCTGATGGCTGTTGCGCTTAAGGACTGGCAGGCAAAACAGGTGCGGACGGATACCGCCAACCAGCATGTGATTGCGGTTGTACAGCAGGTGATGGGCGGTGATGGTGGCGCCAACGTTGGCCGAAGCACCTTGCACGAACTCCACCGCATCGCGGGTGGTGATGTGCTCGAACACCACTTTCAGCGTCGGGAAACGCTCGACTACGCGACTGAGGTGTTCACCGATAAAGATTTTTTCGCGGTCGAAAATGTCGATCTCGCTGCGTGTCACTTCACCGTGCACCAGCAGCGGCATACCCACTTCGGCCATGGTTTCAAGCACCGGGAAAATCGTGTCGATGCTGGTCACGCCGGAATCGGAGTTGGTGGTCGCGCCGGCCGGGTAGAGCTTGGCGGCATGCACAAAGCCTGAAGCCATTGCGCTGCGGATATCAGCAGGCTGGGTCAGGTCGGTGAGGTAGAGCACCATCAGCGGTTGAAAATTACTGCCGGCTGGGCGAGCGCTGAGAATGCGCTGGCGGTAGGCATCGGCTTCGCTGGCATTGCGCACGGGCGGCACCAGGTTAGGCATGATGATGGCACGGCCAAAGGTACGGGCTACATCGGCGACGGTGTGCGGTAGCACGCTACCGTCACGCAGGTGGATGTGCCAGTCGTCAGGACGCAGCAGGGTAAGGCGGTCAGTCATGGAAGCTTCCAGGCGGGCAAAACGTGGCGAGAATGCTACCGGAAAAGCCCCTCGGCAGCACGTTGAAAGCGGGCTCATCGGGCAAAGCTGACTGGCGGCCGAGCGGCACTGCGCAGCCGCGTGTACACCCGGCATGCTGATCCGCTCAAGTTTTGCGCGTTGGCACCGATAGAAAAGGGGTAAGCCGTATTCACTGGAGTCTGTCGTGCGACCCTACCCACTCGCGGTGCTGTGCCTGCTGGCCAGCCAGCCAGTTCTTGCCATCAGCTTCCAGACCCGTCTGGAGAAGGTTGAGTGGCAGGTCGAAGGCGATCAGTTTGAGTGCCGTCTTGCGCAACCCATCACCGATTTCGGCTCCGGGGTGTTCGTGCGGCGTGCGGGGGAGCAGGTAACCTTTAGCCTGAAAGCCCGCGAGCGTTGGCTGGGCCGTGGTAATGCGACCTTGCTGGCGGCTGCCGCGCCTTGGCAGCCAGGGCGCGGCGACATCAACCTCGGTTCTGTCAGCGTGGCGAATGCTGAGGTGTTGTTTAATAGTTCTCAGGAGCAGGGCGCGCGCTTGCTCACCGGCTTGCTTGAAGGGCGCAGCCCCTTGGTGCGCCATCGTGCGGCCATGGGCGGTGATGTGGTTGAAGTGCGCCTGCTGCCGGCCAAATTCAACAAAGCCTACAACGAGTATCTGGGTTGCACGGCTAAGTTGCTGCCGGTGAACTTTGATCAAGTGCGCAAAAGCCTGGTGGGCTTTCCCGGTGGCGGTGTCGAGCTTGAACCGCTGGCACAGGCCAAGCTGGATATCATCCTCAGCTATCTCAAGGCCGACCCCAGCGTTAATCGCATCCAGCTCGATGGTCATGCCGATAACAGTGGCAACCGCCTGACCAATCGCGACCTGTCGCGCCGTCGTGCGCTGGCGGTGATGGAGTATCTCAAGGCCAATGGTATTCCGGCCGAGCAGATCACCCTGCGCTTCCACGGTGAGCGTTACCCGCTGGCGCCAAATAATAAGGAAGTCAACCGGGCCAAAAATCGCCGGGTCAGTATCTTCCTTGACCGTGTCCCGGAAGCCGCTACGCCGCCGGTTCCGGCTGCTGCACCGGCCGATCCTGCGGCGACTTCTTAGCCCCTGCGACTAACCTGCTGTCCAACAATAAACCGTCGCCTGGTCGTCACAAGCTGTCACGCCTCTGTAAATCAGCCGGCATGGGCAGTAGAATCACGGGTTTCCCGCACAACCCCGTGGAGTTGATGGCATGGCCGACGTAAACAAGGTAGTCCTGGCATATTCCGGTGGCCTGGACACTTCCGTGATCCTCAAGTGGCTGCAAGATACCTATAACTGCGAAGTGGTGACTTTCACCGCTGACCTCGGCCAAGGTGAGGAAGTCGAGCCGGCCCGCGCCAAGGCTCAGGCCATGGGCGTCAAGGAAATCTACATCGATGACTTGCGCGAAGAATTCGTTCGCGACTTCGTCTACCCGATGTTCCGTGCCAATACCGTCTACGAAGGCGAGTACCTGCTGGGCACCTCTATTGCGCGTCCGTTGATCGCCAAACGCTTGATCGAGATCGCCAACGAGACCGGCGCTGATGCCATCTCCCACGGTGCGACCGGCAAGGGTAACGACCAGGTGCGTTTCGAACTGGGTGCCTACGCACTCAAGCCCGGCGTGAAAGTCATCGCCCCTTGGCGCGAGTGGGACCTGCTGTCGCGCGAGAAGCTGATGGACTACGCCGAGAAGCACGCTATCCCGATTGAGCGTCACGGCAAGAAGAAGTCGCCGTACTCCATGGATGCCAACCTGCTGCACATCTCCTATGAAGGCGGCGTGCTGGAAGACACCTGGACCGAGCACGAAGAAGACATGTGGAAGTGGACGGTCTCCCCTGAGGCTGCGCCAGATCAAGCGACCTACATCGAGCTGACCTACCGCAAGGGCGACATCGTTGCCATCGACGGCAAGGAAATGAGCCCAGCCACCGTGCTGGCCGAACTGAACCGTATCGGCGGTGCAAATGGCATCGGTCGTCTGGATATCGTCGAGAACCGTTTCGTCGGTATGAAGTCCCGTGGCTGCTACGAGACCCCCGGCGGCACCATCATGCTCAAGGGCCATCGCGCCATTGAGTCGATCACCCTGGATCGCGAAGTCGCTCACCTGAAAGACGAGCTGATGCCCAAGTACGCCAGCCTGATCTACAACGGTTTCTGGTGGAGCCCAGAGCGTCTGATGCTGCAACAGATGATCGACGCCTCCCAGGCCAACGTGAACGGCGTGGTACGCATGAAGCTGTACAAGGGCAACGTGATCATCACTGGTCGCAAGTCCGATGATTCGCTGTTTGATGCCAATATCGCCACCTTCGAAGAAGATGGTGGCGCCTATAATCAGCAGGACGCAGCCGGCTTTATCAAGCTTAACGCCCTGCGTATGCGCATTGCTGCCGGCAAAGGGCGCAAGATGCTCTGATAAACCTGAGCACCTGAGCCTGAACAGACCCCGGCCATAAGCCGGGGTTTGCATTTTTACGATGAGGAGACACCTGATGAGACTGCTGCATACCATGCTGCGCGTCGGCGATATGGACAAATCCATCGCGTTCTACACCGAGGTACTGGGCATGACCCTGCTGCGGCGTAAGGACTACCCGGAAGGGCAATTCACCCTGGCGTTTGTCGGTTACGGCGACGAGGCGCACAACAGCGTGATCGAACTGACCCATAACTGGGGTGTAGACAGTTACGAGTTGGGCACCGGCTATGGCCACATCGCCCTGGAAGTGGCCGATGTGTACAAGGCCTGCGAAGACATTCGCGCCCGCGGTGGCAAGATCACCCGTGAGCCTGGCCCGATGAAGCACGGCAGCAGCATCCTAGCCTTCGTTGAAGATCCGGATGGCTACAAGATCGAACTGCTGTCGCCATCGCGCGCGGATTGATCGTTACGCGCGTATAAGAAAAAGCCCCGCATCGTAGCGGGGCTTTTTTATTTGTACTTACAGATCAAAGTCGTATTCAGAAAGCTGCCTGTTCAGGCGGCGCTCATCCAAGAGATTATCGATGATGCGGCGTTTGGTCAGGTTAGTTTTGGCCACCTCAATCGGCGCCTCGGCTTCATCAGCATCATCGGCCACAAAATCTTCGTCGAGCTCAAGATCTTCTTTATCAGTGCTCATTTGTCTCACTCCAGGCTACAAGGGCCATTTGCGCACCTTATAGCGGCAAAAGCGGAGTGGGTAAAAAAGTTTTTTTCAATCGACTCATTGAGTGGCTGAATAGCTGCTCAATCGTCAGAGGTCTTTTGCTTGTATTCGCACAGATCTTCGATGCGGCAACTGCCACAACGCGGTTTGCGCGCCTGACACACATAGCGGCCATGCAGGATCAGCCAGTGGTGTGAATCGAGCAGAAATTCCTTGGGTACAAACTTCATCAGCTTGTTTTCCACCTCCACGACATTCTTGCCAGGGGCGATGCCGGTGCGGTTGCTGACGCGGAAAATATGCGTGTCCACCGCCATGGCTAGCTGGCGAAACGCCGTGTTAAGCACCACGTTGGCGGTCTTGCGGCCGACGCCCGGCAAGGCTTCAAGTTCCTCGCGAGTTTCCGGCACCTGGCTGCCGTGCCGCTCAATCAGCAGGCGGCAGGTTTCAATCACGTTTTTGGCTTTGCTGTTGTACAGGCCGATGGTCTTGATGTATTCGCTCAGGCCCTCAACGCCCAGGGCATAGATGGCTTCTGGTGTATTGGCCACTGGGAAGAGCTTGGCTGTGGCCTTGTTGACGCTGACATCAGTGGCTTGGGCCGAGAGCGTGACGGCAATCAGCAGCTCGAAGGGTGAGTTGTAGGCCAGCTCGGTTTTTGGCTCGGGATTGTCTTCGTGCAGGCGGCGGAAGATCTCCAGGCGTTTGGCAGCGTTCACTCAATCACTCCGGTTACCCGTACGCGGCGGCTCTGCACGGGCACTTCGACCTGTTGCGCCTTGGCCCGTTCGGCCAGGACTTCATCGACGCGGTTTTTGCAGGCAATCAGCAGACCGAGCACGATAAATGCGCCAGGCGGCAGGATGGCCAGGAGGAAGCCTTTGTATTCGGGGATCAGGGTGAGCTGCCAGTTGGCGGCCAGCGGGCCGAACAACAAATGCATATTGGCAAATACCGCACCGGTACCAAACAGCTCGCGCAGCGCGCCGATCATCACTAATACGATGCCAAAACCCAGGCCCATCATCAGGCCGTCATAGGCGGCGCGAGCCGGGTCGTTTTTCGCCGCAAAGCCATCCGCGCGCCCGAGAATCACGCAATTGGTGGTGATCAGCGGAATAAAGATGCCGAGTATCTGGTACAGCTCGTAGGTGAAGGCCTGCATCAGCAGCTCAATGCAGGTGGTCAGGGCCGCGATGATCATCACAAAGGCCGGCAGACGCACGGCGGTATTGACCACGCCGCGCACCAGTGAAACCGCTGTGCCTGAACAAATCAGCACCAGGGCGCTTGCCAGTGCCAGGCCTAGGGCGTTGACCGCCGAGTTGCTCACCCCTAGCAGCGGGCAGAGGCCGAGCAGTTGCACCAGGGCCGGGTTGTTCTTCCACAGGCCGTTGAGGGTGATTTCGCGGTAGCTGGGACTAGCCATTGGACTTCACCTGGGCTGCGAACAGCTGTTGCTGATTGGCATCGAAATACTGCAGGGCTTTGTGCACGGCTTTGACCACGGCGCGCGGGGTGATGGTGGCGCCGGCAAACTGGTCGAATGCGCCGCGATCTTTCTTCACTGCCCAGCCATCCTCTGCGGGGTTGCTCAATGATCTGCCATCAAAGCTGCGTATCCAGCTGCTCTTAGCCAGCTCTATTTTGTCGCCAAGCCCTGGAGTTTCCCGGTGATTGAGCACGCGCACGCCAGCCAAGCGGCCATCCGCCTGAATGCCAATCAGCAATTGGATCGCGCCACTGTAGCCGTCTGGCGCGGTCGCGCGGAGGATGATGGCGCTGGGTTTACCGTCTTTCAGGGCGATGTAGGCGGTTTGTAGCGACTTGCTGCCGAGCAACGGGTCGTGCAGCTGGATACTATTGTCGAGCAAATGATTGTCATAGCTGCCCTGGGGCAGGATTTCACTCAGGGCGCGCACCTGCGCTTCGCGCTCGGCGTTGGCGATGCGCCCGGCAGTGGCTTGCTGCAATACCGCTACCAGCCCCACGGTGGCAATGGCAAAAAGCCCCAGCACCAGGCTGTTTTTCAGCATCGAACGGCTAATTTCAGGCAGGGCCATGGTCACTCTCCCAGCTTGAAGCCGCGTGTCGGCTTGCGGTGGCCGTAGGTGCGCGGCCGTGTGTAGTAGTCGATGGTCGGGGCGGCCAAATTCATCAGCAACACGGCAAAGGCGATCGCGTCCGGGTAACCGCCCCAGGCGCGAATCACATACACCAACACGCCGACACCTATGCCGAAAATCAAGCGGCCGAGGTTACTGGTGGCGCCGCTGACGGGGTCGGTGACGATAAAGAAGGCGCCGAGCATGGTCGCGCCGGTGAGCAGGTGAAACAGCGGGGAACCGTGCGAGTCGGAGCCTGAGCCGTTCCAAAACAGCAGGCTCATCAGCGCTAGAGCAGCGAGCATGCCGACGGGGGCATGCCAGGTGAACAGGCGTTTGTGCAGCAGGTACAGACCGCCCGCGAGGAAGGCTAAGTTAACCGCTTCGCTGCCTGCGCCGCCAAATCGGCCGAACGCCGGGTTCTGCGTCCACAGCTCGTCTATGGTCAGACTTTTATTGATCTTCAAGGCGTCCAGCGCAGTGGCTTGGGCCCAGCCATCGGGCAGATTGGCGATGCCGAGAATCTGTTGCAGGCCTTCGAGCATGCCCACTGCATGGGGGGCTGGCCAGCTGGTCATTTCTACTGGGAAAGACACCAGTACCACGACGTAGCCGAGCATGGCCGGGTTGAAGGGGTTTTGCCCAAGGCCGCCATACAGCTGCTTGCCTAAAATCACCGCAAAGCCGGTGGCCACCAGGGTTAGCCACCAAGGGGAGTAAGGCGGCAGCGCTAGGGCCAGCAGCACGGCCGTGACCAGTACGCTGTAGTCCTTGAGGAAGAACACCACTGGGCGTTTGCGCAAGGCCAGGATGGCCGCCTCGAAGCCCAGGGCGCATGCGCTGGCCCACAGCAGGTTAATCAAGGTGCCGATACCAAACAGCCAGGTCATGACCAGGATGCCCGGTACGGCAGCCAGCAGCACCTGCAGCATCACTTGCTGGGTGCGGTTGTTGCCCTTAGCGTGGGGCGAGGTGATGCGGGGCAGGGCCATGAGTGCTCCGGTTGAACAAGCTGTTGTAGGGTGGGTTAGCCGTGTAGCGACCTAACTCACCGACTGGCCGCGTGGTCAGCGGTTATGGCAGCCTGGCTGCCTTTGGTGGGTTACGCCTGGGGCTAACCCACCCTACGAATTTATGGTGTTTGCTGTTTCAGCAATTGTTGTTCGGCATCCGCCAAACGCTGCCGGGCCGCGGCGAGCACATCCGCTGCGCTGTTGTCGTCACGCTCCAGTTTGCGCAGGTCGGCGCGGGCAAAGGCGACTTCGGTTTTCAGTGCACGGGTGGCTTCGTCAATCGGCTTTTTGTCGGTACGCACTAATTCCGGTGCCGGCTTGCCGGACGCCGCTTCAGCTGCGTGCAGCGCTTGCTCCGCCTGGGTCAATGCTTCGCGCAAACTGTTGAGGGTGGCCTCGTCGCGCTCGGCTTTCTCAGCTTTCTTTAGCTCCGCGCGTTTCATGGCCAACTCGACTTTGGCCTTTTTCAGCGGGTCGACGGTTGTGGCTTCTGTGTTTTTAGCGTGGGCAGCAGTGGCTTGGGCTTCAAGGCCCGCCAGCAGCGTTTGCGCAGCGTCGAGTTGGCTGCGCAGTTGTTGCAGTTCGGCCTGTTGCTCGTCGCTCGGCGCTTCGAGTTTTTCCAGCTTGCGCACCTGGGCGCGGAGCATGGCAGCGTCGATCTTGGCTTTCTTCAGTGCGCTATCGTCGGGCGCGGCTTGTGCTGCGGGCGCGGCAGGCGCTGGTGCCTCGGCTTGCAGGCTAGCCAGCAATGTCTGCGCGGCGTCGAGTTGGCTGCGCAGTTGTTGCAGTTCGGCCTGTTGCTCGCCGCTTGGTGCTTCGAGTTTTTCCAGCTTGCGCACTTGGGCGCGGAGCATGGCGGCGTCGATCTTGGCTTTTTTCAGTGCGCTGTCGTCGGCTACGGGGGCTGCGGCTGCCACAGGTGCTGGGGGATTGGCTGCCAGCGCGGTATCCAGTGCCAGTTGTGCGGCAGCGGCAGCGCTGCGTAGCGCGTCGACCTGGGTTTGCAATTCGCTTGTGGCGTGGGTGGCCAGCTGCTTTTCGGCTTTCTTCAGCGCCACCTGCGCCATGCTGGCTTCGATCTTCAGTTTCTTCTGTTCGTCGCTCAGGCCCGCTGGTTTGGTGGCAGGTGCATCGCTGCCTCCTGCGGGGGCGGCTTGAGCCTGGGCGGCCTTGGCTTGCGCGGCTTTAGCGGCGCGGGCCTGGCGGTCGGCTTCTTTTTGCTCTTCGGCGCGGCGCAGGCGCTCTTGGCGCAGTTCGAAACGCTGCTTGGACTGTTCGGCCTTCAGCTGTTTCTGCTCAAGGTCGCGAATTTCGCCTTTGGCGGCGCGGTAGTACTGCACCAGGGGGATGCTCGACGGGCAGACATAGGCGCAAGCGCCGCATTCGATGCAGTCGAACAGGTTATGTGCCTTGAGCTGCTCGTGTTCCTGACCGATGGCGAAGAAGTGCAGCTGTTGCGGCAGCAAGCTGGCCGGGCAGGCTTCGGCGCATTCGCCGCAACGGATGCACGGCATGGCCGGCGGCGGTGGCGGCAGCTCGGCGCTGGTCGAGGCCAACAGGCAGTTGGTGGTTTTGATCACGGGTACGGCGAAGTCGGGCAGGGTAAAACCCATCATAGGGCCGCCCATGATCAGGCGGTTCAGCTTGGCTTTGTCCAGCCCGGCAAACGTCAGCAGTTCACCGACGGGGGTGCCGAGCAGCACCTCGACGTTCATCGGCCGCGCCAGTGCTTCGCCAGTCAGGGTGGTGATGCGCGAGATCAGCGGTTTGCCCAGCTGCACGGCATCGTGGATCGCCACACAGGTGCCGACGTTCTGGCAGAGCATGCCGATATCCGCCGGTAGGCCGCCGCTGGGCACTTCCACGCCGGTGAGGATCTGGATTAGCTGCTTCTCGCCGCCCGAGGGGTACTTGGTCGGGAATACCTTGAGCTGATAGCTGCGCTCGGCCAACGCCGCGCGCATGGCGGCGATGGCTTCGGGTTTGTTGTCCTCAATGCCGATCACCACCCCATCTGGGTTGATCAGCTGCACCAGAATGTCGATCCCGGAGACCAGTTCGCTGGCGCGCTCGCGCATCAGCAGGTCATCGGCGGTGATGTAGGGCTCGCACTCGGTGCCGTTGATGATCAGCGTGTGAATTTTCTGCGTTGGCCGCGCATTGACTTTGACGGCCGTAGGAAAACCCGCACCACCGAGGCCGCTGATGCCGGCCTGGCGAATCAACTCAACCAGGGCGCTGTGTTCCAGGTGGCGATAGTCCGGGCATGGCGTCAGTTCGCACCACTGCTCCAGGCCGTCGCTGTCGATCACGATGGCCGGGGCGAGCATGCCGGATACGTGCGGGTAAGGCTGCGGGCCGATAAAACTCACGGTGCCAGAGGTGGGCGCATGCACGGGCACACTGACAAAACCATTGGCAGCGGCAATCAGCTGACCTTTCAGTACGCGCTCACCGACGGCGACAACCGGCTCGGCCGGCGCGCCGATATGCTGGTTCAGCGGCAGTGTTAGGCGCTTGGCCAGCGGTGCTTGCTGGATCGGCGTGCGGTTGGACAGCGCTTTGCGCTCGGCCGGGTGAATGCCGCCGGGGATATCCCAGATACGTTGTTGTGCGGTCATGCTGCTTGCTCCCGGTCACTGGCAATCAGTTGGCCGGGGGGCAGGGGTTTTTCCCATTTCCAGCTTTGTACGCTGCTGCCCACTTCGAGCATGTCGATGCAATCCACCGGGCAGGGCTCGACGCACAGGTCGCAGCCGGTGCATTCGCTGACGATCACGGTGTGCATCTGCTTGGCCGCGCCGACAATGGCGTCCACCGGGCAGGCCTGAATGCACTTGGTGCAGCCGATGCATTCGGCTTCGCGGATGTAGGCGACCATCTGCGGTTTTTCGCCTTCCACGGCGTCCAGTGGCTCGGCTTCAACATCGAGCAGATCCGCCAGCGCTTGGATGGTTGATTCGCCGCCCGGCGGGCATTTATTGATCTTGTCGCCGCCGGCAATCGCCTCGGCGTAGGGCTTACAGCCGGGGTAGCCGCACTGGCCGCACTGGGTTTGTGGCAGCAAGGCGTTGATTTGTTCGGCAATCGGGTTGCCTTCGACCTTGAAGCGTACGGCTGCGAAGCCAAGAATGGCGCCGGCCACCAAGCACAGGGCGAGCAATGCCAGAACGGCGATCAGCACCAGGCTCATAGCTTGATCAGCCCGCTAAAGCCCATAAAGGCCAGGGACATCAGCCCGGCGGTGATCATGCCGATGGCCGCGCCCTGGAAGGACTTCGGCACGTCGGCAATGGCAATGCGCTCACGCATGGCGGCAAACAACACCAGCACCAGGGAGAAGCCCAGGCCGGCGGCGAAGCCATTGGCGGTGGCGGTGATAAAGGTGAATTCGGCCTTGTTGGCGTTGAGCAGGGCTACGCCGAGGACAATGCAGTTGGTGGTGATCAGCGGCAGGAAGATGCCCAGCACGCGGTACAGCAAGGGGCTGGTCTTGTTCACCACCATCTCGGTGAACTGCACCACCACGGCAATCACCAGAATAAAACTGATGGTGCGCAGGTATTCGATATCCAGCGGCTTGAGCACGTACTGCTGCACCAGATAACTGCACATAGCAGCCAGGGTCAGCACGAAAGTGGTGGCCAGGGACAGGCCGATGGCGGTCTCGATTTTCTTCGAAACCCCCATAAATGGGCACAGGCCGAGAAACTGGACCAACACGAAGTTGTTAACCAGGATGGCGCTGACCATGATCAAGGCGAGTTCGGTCATTGCAGGTTCCGTTAATGGACGGGCAAAGGCCGCAGGAAAAGGGCGCTTATTATCGATAAGCCGATGCGGCCA
Source organism: Pseudomonas sp. MIL19 (assembly GCF_028680365.1). Taxonomy (NCBI): domain Bacteria; kingdom Pseudomonadati; phylum Pseudomonadota; class Gammaproteobacteria; order Pseudomonadales; family Pseudomonadaceae; genus Pseudomonas; species Pseudomonas sp. MIL19. Next base: position 220,142 of record NZ_JAPPVG010000010.1, read on the forward strand.
TACAAGCCGGATCAGCGTTCCTGAGGTGTGGGCATAAGGCTAGCGCAGGCAGAGAGTCCTGACTGCGCTGATCCGTCGCAGAGTTTACTTAACCCGCTGGCCCGGCTTAGCGCCGCTGTCAGGGCTGAGCAGGTAGATTTCTTCACCGCCAGGGCCAGCAGCCAGGACCATGCCTTCGCTGACGCCGAACTTCATCTTGCGTGCGGCCAGGTTGGCCACGTACAGGGTCAGGCGGCCTTCCAGCTTGCTTGGGTCCGGGTAGGCGCTCTTGATGCCGCTGAACACGTTGCGCTTGGAATCGCCGATATCCAAGGTCAGGCGCAGCAATTTGTCGGCCCCTTCAACGAACTCGCACTTCTCGATCAGGGCAATGCGCAGGTCGACGGCGGCAAAGGCATCAAAGGCGATCTCGGCAGCCAGCGGGTCTTTGCTCAGCTCGCCATTGCCAGCGGCTGCCGGAGCGGCTTCGCTGGCGGCCAGGTCTTCTTTTGAGGCTTCGATCATGGCGTCGATTTTCGCAGGCTCGATACGGGTTAGCAGGGCGCTGAATGGGTTGAGCTGGTGGTCCGCCAGCCAGTACTGATGGTCGTCCCAGGTCAGTGGCGCCACATTGAGGAAGGCTTCGGCATCTTTAGCCAGTTGCGGCAGCACCGGCTTCAAGAAAATCACCAACTGCCGGAACAGGTTCACGCCCAGGGCGCAGATGGCCTGTACTTCGGCCTCCTTGCCTTCTTGTTTGTTCAGCGCCCACGGGGCTTTGTCGGCGATCCAGGCGTTGGCGCGGTCGGCCAGGGCCATGATTTCGCGCATGGCACGGGCGAAGTCACGGACTTCATAGGCTTCGGCGATAGACGGCGCAGCGTCGGCAAAGGCCTCGGTCAGCTCGGGGGCGATGTTGCCGGCCAAGAGCAGGCCGTTATTGCCTTTGTGGATAAAACCGGCGCAGCGGCTGGCGATATTCACCACTTTGCCGACTAGGTCGGAATTGACCTTCTGCACAAAGTCTTCGAGGTTGAGGTCAAGGTCATCCACGCCACGGCCCAGTTTGGCTGCGTAGTAGTAGCGCAGGTACTCGGGGTTAAGGTGGTCGAGGTAGGTGCGCGCTTTAATAAAGGTGCCGCGCGATTTGGACATTTTTTGCCCGTTGACCGTCAGGTAGCCGTGCACAGCGACTGCGGTAGGCTTGCGGTAGCCCGCGCCTTCGAGCATGGCCGGCCAGAACAGGGTGTGGAAGTTGACGATGTCCTTGCCGATAAAGTGGTACAGCTCGGCGGTCGAATCGCTGCCCCAGAACTCGTTGAAATCCAGTTCAGGTGTGCGCGCGCAGAGGTTCTTGAAGCTGGCCATGTAGCCGATTGGCGCATCCAGCCAAACGTAGAAGTATTTGCCTGGCTCGTCGGGGATCTCGAAACCGAAGTACGGCGCATCACGGCTGATGTCCCATTCCTGCAGGCCGGAGTCCAGCCATTCGGCAATCTTGTTGGCGACGGGGTCTTGCAGTGCGCCGCTGCGGGTCCAGCTTTTCAGCATGGCCTCAAAATCAGGCAGTTTGAAGAAAAAGTGCTTGGAATCGCGCAGTACCGGTATCGCGCCGGAGATCGCCGAGCGCGGGTTCTTCAGCTCGGTTGGCTCGTAGGTGGCGCCGCACTTTTCGCAGTTATCGCCGTACTGATCTTCGGTCGCGCATTTCGGGCAGGTGCCTTTGATAAAACGGTCAGCGAGGAACATACCCTTTTCAGGGTCGAAGTACTGCGTGACCGAGCGCGTAGCGATATGCCCAGCGTCGCGCAACTTTAAGTAGATTGCCTCCGACAGCTCGCGGTTTTCATCCGAGTGGGTCGAGTGGTAGTTGTCGAAGTTCACCCCGAAGCCCGCGAAGTCGGCGGTGTGCTCGGCTTGCACATTGGCGATCAACTGCTCTGGGGTGATGCCTTCTTTCTCGGCGCGCAACATGATTGCCGAGCCATGCGCATCGTCGGCGCACACATAAATAGCCTGGTTGCCGCGCAGCTTCTGGAAACGCACCCACATGTCGGTCTGGATGTACTCGAGCATATGGCCGAGGTGGATCGAACCGTTGGCGTAGGGCAGGGCGCTGGTGACGAGAATTTTGCGGGCTTGGCTCATGGGAATTGGCTGCACTGGTAACTCAGAGAAGCCGGTAACTATATAGGTGCAGCGGATATTTTTCATCCATGAGCGCTGCGCCAGGCTATGGGCATGCGCCAGCAAGCGCGCTCGGGTAGGATGTCCGCCTGCTTTACTCAGTCTTTCGGAGTCTTCCATGAGTGTCGTTACCCGTGCAGCGGTTGAAGCCGCGCTGTCCCAATACGCCGACCCCCACCTAAATCAGGACCCGGTCAGCGCCGGCTGCGTGCGTGAGGTGGATATTCAGGGTGGTCAAGTCAAGGTGCGCCTGCAGTTGGGCTATGCCGCCGGGTTATTCAAGGCTGGCTGGGCGCAGATGCTGCAGATGGCACTGGAGGCGCTCGATGGCGTCGAGCGTGTGCTGGTGCAGGTCGATTGCGTGATTGAGGCGCACAAGGCGCAGGATCAGGTGCCGGCGCTGGCGAATGTGAAAAACGTGATTGCCGTGGCATCCGGCAAAGGCGGGGTGGGTAAATCCACCACTGCCGCCAATCTGGCGTTGGCGCTGGCTCGTGAGGGTGCCAAGGTTGGCATTCTGGATGCCGATATCTATGGGCCGAGCCAGGGCATCATGTTTGGTATCCCCGAAGGCACGCGGCCAGAGGTGAAAGACCAGAAGTGGTTTGTGCCGCTCAAGGCCCATGGTGTGGAAGTGATGTCCATGGCCTTTCTCACCGATGAAAACACCCCGGTGGTCTGGCGCGGGCCGATGGTCTCCGGTGCGCTGCTGCAATTGATCACCCAGACCGCCTGGAATGACCTGGATTACCTGGTGGTGGACATGCCGCCGGGCACCGGTGATATCCAGCTGACCCTGGCGCAAAAGGTCCCAGTGGCCGGTGCGGTAATCGTCACCACGCCGCAGGATCTGGCCCTGTTGGATGCTAAGAAGGGCGTGGAGATGTTCCGTAAAGTGAACATTCCGGTGCTTGGCGTTGTAGAAAACATGGCCGTACATATCTGCTCGAACTGCGGTCATGCCGAGCATCTATTCGGTGAAGGCGGTGGTGAGAAGCTGGCGGCGCAGTTTGGCGTCGATCTGTTGGCATCCTTGCCGCTGTCGATGGCCATTCGCATGCAGTCTGATGGCGGTAAGCCAACCACTATCGCTGATCCGGAAAGCCAGATCGCGATGATCTATCAGGAAACTGCGCGTAATGTGGGTGCACGCATTGCTCAAGGTGGCGCGCAGCAGGCGATGCCGAGCATTGTGATCAGCGAAGATTGATTTGGCAGTGGCGCACGCACGTGCGCCACATCTTGCTCGCAGATAAATGCGCGCCCATAAAAAAGCCCCGCACTAGGCGGGGCTTTTTATCAAGCGAGTTAGATCAGGTTATACAACCTGAACTTCCTCAGCCTGCATGCCTTTCTGGCCGCGGGTAGCGACGAAAGTCACTGCCTGGCCTTCTTTCAGGCTCTTGAAGCCATCGCTCTGGATCGCTTTGAAGTGAACGAACAGGTCGTCACCGGACTGTGGGGTGATGAAGCCGTAGCCTTTCTCATCGTTGAACCACTTAACGGTGCCATTTTGACGATTCGACATGTTATGTCTCCTAAAGATTTTATTAACAGCCCTGGAAAAGCCCAGGCCGGGACTGAGTGCAACGAGTACTAGGAGTCGGACGATGTTTGGATCGAAATCTAGGCATCATGAAGCGATTCGCGGTGACACATGCAGCACAGTGGGGAACACGATACCCGCTTTTAGCGCTAAGCGCGAATGCTCTGTGCATCTTTCTGTTATTTAGCGATGGGCTGCTCTTGGCGATTTGCCCTACGGCTGTTTTCAGAGCCTTTGAACCCAGTCGCGCGGCCCGGTAAGATGCGTGCACTTTTCACCCTTCGCTATAGCAGGACAGTCGCCATGAGCATCAAATCGGATAAGTGGATTCGCCGCATGGCTCAAGAGCACGGCATGATTGAGCCGTTTGTCGAGCGCCAGGTACGTGTTGAGGGTGCGCAGCCACTGATTTCTTACGGCGTTTCCAGCTACGGTTATGACGTACGTTGCGCTGATGAATTCAAGGTGTTCACCAACATCAACTCGGCGACTGTCGACCCTAAGAACTTCGATGAGAAGAGCTTTGTCGATGTGAAAAGCGATGTGTGCATCATTCCACCGAACTCTTTTGCGCTGGCGCGCACTGTGGAATTCTTCCGTATTCCTCGTGATGTGTTGACCATCTGCCTGGGTAAAAGCACCTATGCGCGCTGCGGTATTATCGTCAACGTCACGCCGCTGGAGCCGGAATGGGAAGGCCACGTGACCTTGGAATTCTCTAACACCACCACCTTGCCGGCGAAAATCTACGCCAACGAAGGCGTCGCGCAAATGCTATTCCTGCAGTCTGATGAGGCCTGTGAAGTGTCCTACAAGGACCGGGGTGGCAAGTACCAAGGTCAGCTGGGCGTGACCCTGCCAAGGGCCTGAGTGGTTGATCCAATAAAAAGCCGGGCGATGCCCGGCTTTTTATTGTCCGTAATTTTTATGGGGCGCCATCCTTGGTGAGCCCCTAGGTTTTCATGGTGCTAATGGCAGTTCGCGCTTGTGGCGGGTGGCGTCAAAGGTGCGCACGATAATGGCGTAGGCTTCTTCGCGCACCGGTTGGCCGTGTAGGAAAGCGTCTATTTCTGCATAGCTAACGCCGTGGGCTTCCTCATCCGGTTTGCCGGGGCGCAGCTCTTCCAGGTCGGCGGTCGGCACTTTGAACGCTAAGTTATCAGGCGCGCCCAAGTGCTTGGCGATTGCACGTACCTGGCCTTTGACCAGGCCGGAGAGCGGGGCAAGGTCGCAAGCACCGTCACCAAATTTGGTGAAGAAGCCCATCACAGCTTCGGCGGCGTGGTCAGTGCCGATGACCAGGCCGTTGTTGGCGTTAGCGATGGCGAACTGGGCGACCATGCGGATGCGTGCCTTGACGTTACCCATGACAAAGTCGCGGCGGGCGTCGCTTAGCTTCTGCAGGTGAGTCACCTGCTCGCCCAGACCCGTTACGCTGCCTGCGATATTGACCGTGTCTTCTTCATCCGCGCGGATAAATTGCAGCGAGGCTTGGGCGTCATGTTCGTCGTGCTGGGTGCCATGGGGCAGGCGGACGGCGATAAAGCGATAGGCCGAGTCGCCGGTTTCTTCACGCAACTCTTCAATTGATAGCTGTGCCAGGCGTCCGGCGGTCAATGAGTCGACACCGCCGCTGATGCCCAGCACCAGTACCTTCAGGCCCGAATTGCGCAGGCAGTGCTTGATAAAGGTCTTGCGTCGTTCGACTTCGGCGACTAGTGCGGCTTCGTCAGAAAAAGGCGGTATCACATCCAGGGCAGCGGCAATTTCAGCTTGGCGGTTGCTCATTTCAAAGTCCTCACGGGAAGCAGAACACATGGCTTATGCGGTCGCGCGGCACAACTACCCGGCTGTCAGCATCAAGCGTTAAGACAAAGTGCAAAGCTTACGTTGAACCAGCGGCAAAGTGCACGCTAGAGCTGCATGCCGGAGGGTGACTGAATCGCAGGCAAAAGAAAGGGCGCTAAAAAGCGCCCTAAAACGATGATCTGTGGAGTAAGTCCGCCTTGTCTGAACGGTGACCGCTGAATTGGTTCAGTGGTTGCCGACGAACGGTCAGTCGCTGCTGCGCTTCAGTTTGTCGGCATCAGTAGCAGGCGCTTGCTGCCATACACCTTGTCGAGGTTTTGCGACTGGAACGGGAAGCTCATATAGCCGCCCTTGAGCCAGGCGTCGATGCCGTCGGCGTAGTGTTTGCTGGCGGGGTTGCCTGATTGGCCGGAACTGTTGAGGCCTATTAGCGGCTCTTCGCGGCCGAAGTCGACGACGATGCGCATGGCTGGGATCAACCAGGTGTCAAAGTTCTCGCCCCAGTTGTAGGCCGCCACATTCAGCGTGCTGTGATCACCACCGGCCGGGTAGGGGCCGCGGTCCAGGTAGCCCTTGATGGCGTTGATGCTGCTGCGCTGGCTGGCACTCATGTAGGGCGCCAGTTGGCTGGTCTCGGTGGTCCAGTTGTAGGTGTGCAACTTGCCCCACTGCCAGGCGCTACGGTCACGGCCTAGTTTGTTTTCCAGTAGCGTCACTGCGCCGGCGAGGCTGCGCGCGAGGATGGTTGGTTTGTCTTCTTGCTGTGCGGTGCGGCGATCATTCCAGAAGGGGCTGTCTTCCCGGCCCAGCAAGTGGTCGGCCTGGGCGGAGTAGGAGCTGTTGGCAGTTTCGACCAGAGCCTTCCACGCTGGATTGCTTTCGGGGCCCAACTCGTCGAGGAAGGTCTCCCTGGCGCTTTGGTGGAGAAAGGCGCTATACAGCGCGGCGTCTGCCGAGGTGGCGGCCATTTTGCCGTCAAACTTCATCAGCCGGCCGTGCGCTTCACGGGCTTTGCTGCGTTCTGCTGCAGGCAGGGCGTCGATAGCCGCCTTCAGGCCTTCCGCCATGCCGGGCGCGCTGAACATATTCTGCAGTTTGGCAACGAAGGGCGAGGTCTGGTCGTACTGCATGGCGATCATGCTCTGGGTGTCATGCTTGCCCGTTGCTGCCAGTGCGGCGATACGCTCGGCGCGCTCGGGGTAAAACCAGGAGTTGGACAGTTGCATGCCATAGCCACGCGGTACCGTGCGCTGGTTGGCGGTGCCCAGCCAGCCGCTTGGTGGGTCTTGATCGTAGGGGTGCAGCATGGGGTCGGCAAACCCATCCCAGTCGTACTGGCTGTCCCAGCCGGGGGAGGGCATCAGACCCAGACCTGCGCGGCGATTGGGGAAGCGCCCGGTGACCTGCCAGCCAATATGCTGCGCATCGGCGAAGACGATATTCAGCGGCATGGCACGCACTTCACGGGTGACCTCAAAGGCCTGCTCGACCGACTGGGCGCGCGACAGATCGAAAAACGCATCGAGCGTCTGATCCGCTTCGAATTGGGTGGTTTTCAGCGCCAGGCCATAGCCGCTGCTCAGCTGCATGGGTTGTAGTGCGTGCTTACGCTCGTTGAGCACCGAATTCAGCAGTGGGCCGTGGCGGGTTTCAAAAATGGTTTCGCGGATGGGGCGTTGCCCTTTGATGAAGAATGTCTCTTGGCGTTCTTGGGCGGGTAACCATTTACCGTCTGCCAGGTAATGCAGGCGGCCGTTCTGACGTTTGACTTGCTCAAGGAATAAATCTTGGTTGTCGCCCATGACCATGGTCATGCCCCAGCCCAGCTTACCGTTAAAACCCGCCACCACAGCGGGCACGCCGGCAATCGAGACGCCGGCGGCCTGGTATTTGGGCGAGCGAATTTGCACGAAATTCCACACGGATGGCATCGACAATGGCAAGTGGGTGTCGTTGGCCAACAAGCTTTTGCCGCTGCGCGTGCGCTGAGGGGTAAACGCCCAGTTGTTGGATGCCGCCACACCGAGCATGTGCGTATCCGCAAATTGGCTGACGGCCGCGCTAACGTCGCTTAGCCCGGCCAGCTGTCCATTGAGGTCAAGCCCGCGGAGTTTGCTGGCTTCTTCAATTGGTAAGGGCTCATCGGGGTAGGTCGGCAGCAACCAGGCGAGCTGCTCGCTGCCGACCTTTTGCGCGAGTACCAGGGCGGCGATTTCTTCCTGCAGGTTGACCGACAAGCCAAAATTCAGCAGGCAGAACACCAATACAGAGTCTTCGGCCTTCCAGTACGCCGGGCGATAACCGGATTCGGCCAGATCCATCGGCAGCTTGTCACGGTAACGGAACAGGTAGGCGTTGACCCCACGAGCATAGACCTCGAAGAAGCGTTTGATCCGCGGCGATGCACTGCTGTAGAGCACCTCAGCGCTCTTTTTCAAATTGACCGCGCGCATGAAACGGTCCATTTCCAACACGCCGGGGCCGGCCATTTCAGCCAGGCGACCTTCGGCCATCAAGCGCAGGCCGACCATTTGGCTGAGGCGGTCGCTGGCATGTACATAGCCGAGGGCGAACAGCGCGTCATGGAAGGTGGTGGTTTCGATGAGTGGCATGCCCAGAGGGTTGCGACGAATCACCACGCTTTGCGCCAGGCCTTTTACCCTGACAATTCCCTGATCCGCGGGCACGCTGTCGCTGTAGCGGCTGTTCAGGAGTGACTGGCAGCCAGTCAGCGCGACCACTGCCGTGAGTACGGCGGCGAGGCTGAGGTGGGCCATGGGGCGTAACGCGCGCGCTAGCATGCAGCTGGCTCCTTGCGGATGGAAAACGATCGGGTGAGTGTGCGCCTTCCGGCAAGTGCGTGGGCGCGCAGGTGCGGACGTACTACGTTAGCCAGGGGCCACGCGCCTGACAAGGCGCGTGGCGGGTGAAATCAGGCGTGTTTGCGGCCTGCCGGCAAGGCTTCATCGAGCAGCCAGCGCGCGGCCGCGCGCGCAGCTGCTTTGTGCTGCAGCTCCAATTCACTGAAGTGCTGCTCGTGCTGGCGCCGCACGCTTTTCTCCAAGGCTTTCCACTCGGCGTGGGTCGGCACTTGGGCGGTTGCCACGAACAGCTGGTGAAAAACCTCACAGCGCGGATTCTGACTAAGGGTGCTGTCGTAGTTATCCAGCAGCACCTTGATTCGAATCGCACCCTCGATAAGCGGGAGCTGACCGTCGAGCAAACTGCTGGCAAGAATCTGTAGATCACCACCAATGCGCTCACGCTGCGCATTGAGCGCCTCGGTTTGCGTTTTTTCCTTGGCCCAAACGCGACGCCACAGATACAGGGCGTAGAGTGCCAGCGCCGTAATCAGCGCTGCGCTGGTGATCAATGCGAGCAGAGTGAGGTTGTTCATCGCAGGGTTATGCGCCGTGGCATTTCTTGAATTTTTTCTGGCTGCCGCATGGGCAAGGGTCGTTGCGGCCAACGTCTTTCAGCGCGTTGCGCACAGGTTCCTGATGGCCATGATTGCAGTCTGGACCATGTACGTGGCCGTGATCATGGCTGTGGGCGTGATCGTGGTCATGATTGCAGTCAGGGCCGTGAACGTGTTCTTGCTGGGTCATGCGAGTTACTCCTGGATGTAATTGCCGGGAATTATCTCGCCATTGCGCGACATGTGCACGCTCCGTCCGAATAACCAGCCAGTTTTGACCGCACCCTGTAATCGATAGGGTATGGGTCTATCGGGTTTTTCCAGTGCCTTGACGATTTGCCGTAGGTGTCGCCAGAGGTTGGTGCGCACCGGCACGTCGAAGATGTAGTGGCCATGAGCGGGTACGGTGAAGGACGCATTCGACTCGCCCTCAGCAAGTTTCACCTGATTCAGGTGCACCACGTAGTCCAGCCCGCGCACCGGCAGGCTGAAGCTGTTGGGGTTGTCGATGCGAAAGCGCAGCGTGAAGTGCTGCTCCAGCAGTTTGGCTTTGACCACATCGACTTTGACCAAGCTGACCGCGGGGTCTTTAAAGTCCCCTGATGACCAAGAGGAACAACCGCCTAGGCCGGAAAGGAGGCCAAAAAAAAGCAATAGGCTGAGAATTCTTATCGTTTGCGCCTGAGAAAACATTGCATACTCCGAATGACGCATCAGTGTAACAAGCAAGTGCTTGGCTGCCACCTGTTGTGACGGTAAAAAAACCTGCGCCATACTGAGCAACGAATAGGACAGGAGTATGACCATGGCTCGCTACGAAATTGCCTTCAGTGCGCAATTGGTTCCGGGGGCTCAGCTCGCGCTGGTGAAAGCCAACGTGGCCAAGCTGTTTCAGGCCGATGAGCAGCGTCTGGCGTTGCTGTTTTCCGGGCGGCGTATCGTGATTAAAAGCAACTTGGATGCGGCCGGCGCTGAAAAATATCGCTCGACTCTGGAACGCGCAGGGGCAGTGGTCGACGTCGTTTGTATCGACGATGAGATCGAAGAAATTGTGCTCACCGCGCCGCCAGCTGAGGCCTCAGATCCAGCGCTAGCTAACCCGGTAGCTACGCCAGCCCCTAGCGTTACCAGCTCACCTGCCGGGCGTTTGCAGGTGGCGCCGCGTGACGAATACATGGCCGCATTTGCCGAGGTGGATGCCCCCGATTTTGGCATCGCCCCGCTTGGCGACGATGTGCAGGATGAAAAGCCGCAGGCAGCGGCTCCCGTACTGGATTTGTCGCAGTTCAGCCTAGCGCCACCTGGCAGTGATATGGGCGAAGCGAAAAAAGCCCCGCCCGGCCCCGCCCCTGATATTTCTCATCTGAAATTACAGGACTAGCCTGCGGCGTTCGATGCACCTTGTGCGAGTGATCGGCTGAGCAGTATCAAAAATAGCTTGCACAGCATTTCTTGAACTTCAGCCCGCTCGCACATGGGCACGGGTCATTTCGCCCGAGCTTGGTTTCGACCGTGGGATCAATGAAATACCAGTTGTCGTGATTACGCACGAACGCTGAACGTTCGCGGTGGCTGTGCTCGCCACCTTCGTCACGCCAGTGGGCGGTAAAGGTCACATAGGCGTGCTGAGGCTCACTCTCGATCAGCTCGGTCTGCTCCACCTCAAGCCCAAGCCAGGCGCTGCCTTGGCTCCAGGCTTGTATGGCGTGTTGGTCGAGCTTGGCTTGTTGGGCCGGCAGCGTGCTGCGCACCAGATAATCGATCAGCCCCAGAGCGTAGGCGCTATAGCGTGAGCGCATCAAAGCTTCGGCACTGGGTGCCGGAGAGCCTGCGTGATAGCGGCCGCAGCAAAGCATCAGTAATTGACCGCTGCAGCATGGGCAGATTGTGCTGTTCACGGATTTACCACCAGTGCTTGCCAAAATTTTCCGGGTTGGCCCAAAACTTGGCATTCAGCCAGTCAGGCACCTGTTTGTAGTCGAGCAGGTCGTATGTGAACAGGTTGAGTATTTGCTCATCGCGTTGGAAGCACTCACTGGCCTGCAGAGCCAAGGCAAAAAAGTCGGTCTCGTGCCAGTCACAGGCGTTGAGGTCGACTAGCACGGCCATTCGGCTAGCATTCAGGTTGCGAATACCTCCCAGTAATTCCAGGCCTGCGCGCTTGGGCAAGTGCTCAAGGCAATCGACGACTAGGGCGAGATCGAAGCGTTGCGCGGCGACTTCAGCAGGCAGTTCGCCTGGCTCTGCGTGGACAATGTGGCAGTCCGGGCGGGCTTGAATAAATGCATCAATCGCGGGTAATTCGTGGCTTCCGACCACAAGCAGGCGAGCTGGCGTGTAGCGCGCCAGTAAGGCAGCAAGGGCGTGTTGTGGTGTGCGGGTCGATAGTGTGGCAGGCATGATAATTCCTCACTCAGTGCACAAAGACTAACGTGCAGCTGCAGGGCGGCCTAGTGGGGATAGTGCTACTAATGTGTTTATGTATTCTCTGGCGTATTTTCTGACTGGCGTCTTTACTTTGTCAGTATCGGTTTTTACCGATTTACCAATAGGAGTCTTAAATATGAGCATCACCAGAAAAGCATTACCCCTAATTGTCGCGAGTACCTTATTAACCGGTTGCGCCGGCCTGCAGAAAACGGATTGGCCAACCTGTGCCGCGGTCGGCGGTGTGGGCGGTGCTGCTCTGGGCGCTATTGAAAGCTCGACATGGGCCGGTGGCGGTGCTGTATTGGGTGCTGGTATGGCGGCGGCTTATTGCTGGGTGCATGGCGCCAGCGAAGAGCAGGTTGTAATGGTTGAAGAGGTTGTAGTCGTTGAGGAGGTTATGGCTGAGCCTGTGCGTGTTGAGTTGGATGTTAAGTTCGACTTCGATAAGGCTCAGGTCAAACCAGAAAGTTATGGCGATATCAAAAATCTGGCTGACTTCCTGACTCAGTACCCGCAAACCACCACTGTGGTTGAAGGCCATACCGACTCCGTAGGCAGTGATGCTTACAACCAGACCCTGTCCGAGCGCCGCGCCAATGCAGTGCGTGATGTATTGGTTAACCAGTACGGTGTAGGCGGTGAGCGCGTTAATGCGGTCGGCTATGGCGAAACTCGTCCGGTTGCCGACAACGCCAGTGCTGAAGGTCGCGCCGTCAATCGCCGCGTAGAAGCTGAAGTGGAAGCACGTCCTTGATCGCCTGACTCCAGGCTTTCTGAAGAAAACAAGCCAGCCCCCTCGGGGCTGGCTTGTACAGCTCCCAGGGTAGGTCTTTACTCCTAAGTTACCGGCAATAGCCGGCAATACAGGAGATTCGTACCATGAGAGTTAGATCCATAATGGGGTTCGCCCCCGTTCTCTTGGTCAGCAGTGTTCTTTCAGGTTGTGTCACAACTTCCAGTACGGGAGATGCGCCGCTCAACCAAGGGAACTGGCCCCTGTGCAGTGCAATTGGCGGCCTTGCCGGTGCTGGTTTGGGCGCAATTGAAAGTTCTACATGGGCAGCAGGTGGCGCCGTGGCCGGTGCGGTCATTGGCACGCTGATTTGCTACGCCCAAGATGGTGATGAAGATGAAGACGGTGTGTTTGATCGTCGCGATCGTTGCCCAGGAACCCCGCCCAATACGTCCGTGCATCCAAACGGCTGCCCCATCAAGGAATACGCCAGTACGCCGGTCGAGCCAGAGCCCATTGAGGTTATGGAAGCGGTTCGGGTAGAGCTGGATGTGAAGTTCGATTTCAACAAATCAGACGTTAAAGAAAACAGTCAGGCGGATATCAAGAGCCTTGCTGACTTTATGAAGCAGTACCCGCAAACCACCACAACCGTTGAAGGGCATACCGACGCGATAGGCAGCGAGGCATATAACCAAGGCTTGTCCGAGCGCCGTGCCAATGCGGTGCGCGATGTGCTGGTCAATCAGCACGGCATCTCCAGTAGCCGGGTTTCATCAGTTGGCTATGGCGAGTCGCGACCGGTTGCTGACAATGACAGCGAATCCGGGCGGGCAATCAATCGGCGCGTTGAAGCAGAGGTTGAAGCGCAACCGTAACGGATGTCATGTGCTGACAGGCCGTTGCGAACCTTGGTGTTAGTTCGCAACGGCCTGTTAGGAAGTGACAGGTTTAAACCCAGTAAAAGCTGTGAAGCTGTCCCTGCTTTGCAGTTTTTACTGGTCTTCTGGCCGCACACCCCCTAAAGCAGATAAGGTGCAGCGAAATAACAAAGTGTTGGGGGCGGGTGTGAAAATATTTCTGGTTTTGGGTAAGTGCCTGACGGCACTGTTTTGGGGTGTAGTACTGGCAAGTCTGTTGCAACCTTTCGCACAGCCTTTTGCGCTGCTGTTAAATGGCACAGGCGCTTTTATTCTGCTGATTCATGCACTTGAGCTGTGGTTTTTTAACGCGCGCCTTAGTGCCTGCCCTAAGCCGGCCCTGCAGCGTGTGCAAGTGATGCTGTTCGGGGTTTTTCAGCTGCTCGGGCTGCCCGCTGAACAAGCCGCTGTTGCCGCTGACGCAGAGTCCCAGGAAACCCTGCAGTTGGAGGTCGAACATGCGTAGCTTGCTCGCTCTCGCCGTATTTTTTAGTCCCCTTGCCCTTGCGCAGGCTGTGATTGAAGTCGACTCCCACACGTTTATGCGTCTGCCAAGCAATACCAACGTGCTGCTCTTGGACCGTTTGGACATTGCCGACCATGGCACGTTGTTGATCCCTGCAGGTTTGACCGAAATCCGCGTGGCGCAGCTGCGCTTGGGGCGTGAAGCGCGCCTGGCGATTGCCCCGAGTGAGCACGCGTTACGTCTTGAGGTGGCGGCTGCCGAGATTGCCAGTGGTGCGCAAATCAGTGCGCGTGGCGCCCAGGGCAGCGCCGAAAAACCCGCATTGCCGGGGCGCGACCTGAGTGTGCGGTTACAGGCCGTGACTCTAGAAAGTTTGATCTTGGATGCCCGTGGCGGTGCAGGTGCGCCTGGTTATGCCGGTCTTTCCGGTGCGGACGGCGAGCAGGGCGGCTGTACGTGGGGTGAGGCCAGTCGCGGCCATGATGGTTTGGATGGCGGCGATGGCCAGCCGGGTGCTGCCGGTGCGCAAGTACGTTTGGAAGTGCCGCAGGGTTTCCCGGTTGAACAGTTACAGGTCCGGGTGGATGGCGGCAGTGGTGGCCAGCCGGGTGTGCCAGGTGCAGGCGGTCAAGGCGGCATGAGTAAGGGCTGCTGGCTATACAGTACCGAGGGCGCTCGCGATGGTAAGCCGGGGCAGGCGGGGCGTGCAGGTCAGTCAGGCCCCGCTGGTGCAGTGAATGTCGTGCAGTTCTAGTCGTCCAACCGCTGCTTAACGGCAGCGGTTGGTTGTGCCGCGTTAGAACGAGGGGCGCGCGCCGGCGATTGCGATGACCAGCAGTCCCAGTAGCAGATTGATGCCGACCAGGCGTCGAATACGCCCCAGCACCGCACCGCCTGTCGGCCAGTCTTCTGCTGTTACGGCGCGGCGCAACTCGGGCAGTTGCAGCGCCTGAATGCGCAGAAACAGTGCCAGCATGGCGATATACAGCCCCATCATCACGTGCACATAGCGTGGCGCGCTATCGAAGCCGCTAAAGCGCAGGTGCAGCATGCCGACGCCAGTAATCGGCAAAACAATTACCGCAGCCCAGACCCAGTAGAAAAATCGTGGGAAGACTTCTAGCCAGAGTTTAAGGCGCGATGGGGCTTCCAGCGCGGCGACAGCTGCCGGGCGCAAGATCATCCACGCGAAGAACATGCCGCCCACCCAGATAAGAGCGGCGAGCAGGTGCAGGCTGTAGACGAAGGCGTATGGGGTCATGGGGTACTCCTGTTGATTAAACGCTTATTTACGCGCTGTGGCGTGTCGTACCGGCCGCGTCTGCGGTGGAGCACGTAAACAGGTTCTAAGCGGTTCAGCGCGGGATCAATTAGCGCGCTATGATAGCCGCCGATTTCAAGCACTGAAAATTTATCCAGCCTTTTTGCACCAAGACCTCATGCTCAGTACCGAACTCAAGTCCCAGATCCAGGGCGCCTATACCCGTTTTCTCGAAGCCAAGTCGCTCAAGCCGCGCTATGGCCAGCGCCTGATGATTGCCGAAATCGCCAAGGTGCTGGGGGCCATTGAAGTGGATGACGAGGGCCGGCGTGTCGGTGAGCCCGCTGTTGTAGCGGTTGAGGCTGGTACCGGTACGGGTAAAACCGTGGCCTACAGCATGGCCGCGATCCCCACTGCCAAGGCTGCGGGTAAACGCCTGGTGATCGCCACCGCCACCGTGGCGCTGCAAGAGCAGATCGTGCACAAGGACCTGCCGGACCTGATGCGCAACAGTGGCCTGAATTTCAGCTTCGCCCTAGCCAAGGGGCGCGGCCGTTATCTGTGTCTATCCAAGCTGGATATGCTGCTGCAGGAAGGCCAGGCGCAAAGCGCCACCGCGCAGCTGTTCGAGGAAGAAGGCTTCAAAATCGACGTGGATGAACAGAGCCAAAAGCTGTTTACCGCGATGATTGAAAAACTGGCTGGTAATAAGTGGGACGGCGACCGCGACAGCTGGCCGGAAGAGTTGGAAGACACGCGCTGGTCGCAACTGACCACCGATCACAGCCAGTGCACCAGCCGCCATTGCCCTAACTTTCAACAGTGTGCTTTTTACAAAGCGCGCGAGGGCATGGGCAAGGTCGATGTCATCGTCACCAACCATGACATGGTTTTAGCTGACCTGGCCCTGGGCGGCGGTGCGGTATTGCCGGACCCGCGTGACACCCTCTATGTGTTTGACGAAGGGCATCATCTGCCAGACAAGGCGATTGGTCATTTCGCCCATTTCACCCGCCTGCGTTCGACTGCAGATTGGCTGGAGCAGACCGCCAAGAACCTCACCAAGTTGCTCGCTCAGCATCCGCTGCCGGGTGATTTGGGCCGTTTGATTGAGCAGGTGCCGGAGCTGGCGCGAGAAATCAAAACCCACCAGCAGTTTATGTTCGCCGCCTGCGAGCAAGTGGCTGACTTCAAGCCAGGCGAAGACATGCAAGGCCGCGAGCGGCCGCGCCATCGCTTTGTGGGTGGCCTGGTGCCGCCGCATTTGATTGAGTTGGGCGTAGAGCTGAAAAAGGGTTTTTCCAAGCTGACCGAACTGTTCACCGGGGTGGCCGAGAAACTTAAGGAGGCTATGGACGGCGAGTCTACTGTCGGCATTGCCAGCCATCAGGCCGAAGAGTGGTACCCGCTGTTCGGCAGCCTGCTGGCGCGCGCTCAGGGCAGTTGGGAGCTGTGGCTGGCCTTTACCGCTGAAGACCCGGAGGCCAGCCCGCCAATGGCGCGGTGGTTAACGTTGGCTGACAGCGGCGCGCTGTTCGATATTGAAGTCAACGCCAGCCCGATCCTGGCCGCCGAAACCCTGCGGCGTAACCTGTGGAATGTCGCCTATGGCGCGTTGGTAACCTCGGCGACGCTGACGGCGCTGGGCACCTTTGATCGCTACCGCATGCGGGCCGGCTTGCCGAAAGGGGCGGTGACCGCTGTGGTGCCCAGCCCTTTCCATCATGCTGATGCCGGTGTGTTGCGGGTGCCCAACCTGAATGCCGATCCGCGTGATGCGGTGGCGCATACGGCCGCGATTATTCGTGACTTGCCTGGCTTGGTTGAAGGCTCACGCGGCACGCTGGTGCTGTTTTCCTCGCGCAAGCAAATGCAGGACGTTTTCGAAGGGCTGGAGCGCGACTGGCGCAAGCGGGTCTTTATTCAGGGCAATTTGTCCAAACAGGAAACCCTGAACAAGCACAAGGCGCGGGTCGATAGCGGTGAGGAAAGCGTATTGTTTGGCCTGGCGAGCTTCGCCGAGGGTGTCGATTTGCCGGGCGCCTATTGCGAGCATGTGGTGATTGCCAAGATCCCCTTTGCCGTACCGGACGACCCAGTAGAAGCGGCCCTGGCCGAGTGGATCGAGGCGCGCGGTGGCAACCCCTTTATGGAAATCGCCGTGCCGGATGCCTCGCTGCGCCTGGTGCAGGCCTGTGGCCGCCTGCTGCGCACCGAAGCGGACCGCGGCACTATTACCCTGCTGGATCGGCGCGTGGTCACTCAGCGTTACGGCAAGTCGATTCTCAATGCCTTGCCGCCGTTTCGTCGGGAAATTAGTTAGCGCCCTTCGGTCGGTGCCAGGCAACTCGCTGCGCCAAATAGGTTCCAAGTCACGCGTGAACAAGGCCTTGGTCGTCACCGAGGCCTGGATTTTGTCCCAGGCAGTGTTGCCTGTGGCGGCCAAACAATGGGGAGTGTGGTGGGTGAAGGGTAAACGCAGGCTGCAGACAGGAGTTTGGCTATCCGCGCTGTTGGCTTATTGCGGCGCCGCCATGGCGATCGAGCCGCAGGAATTGTTCAACTTTGTCCGGCCGCTGGATGCTGTGCAGGTCGCGACGCAGGATGCCGATCTACCCAACCGTATTGGCGAGCCAACCCCGCAGGGTGAGGTGCTGCGCCGGATAACCTTCCAGCCCGCCGAGCAGCCGAGCGTAAGGCTTACCCCGCAGAACGGTAGCTGGGATTGGTCGCAGCAAGCATTGGTCAGCCTGCGTGTGCAAAACGCCATGGATTGGGCGCTGACCCTCGATGTGTTGATCGAAAGTGCGGATGGCCAGCGCTTGAGCACCCGTATCGCCTTGCCCGCCGGTCCCGCGCAAACCCTGTTGATTCCTCTGCACGCGGTTTCTCCCCGTGATCAAGGCATGCGTGCCGGTGTGCCGATGCCCTGGATGCACAAAGGCCAGCGACTGCTGCTGGCGGACACGGTCAGTGGCGCACTCGATCTGAGCAAGGTCAGCGTACTCACACTCTCCGTGCCGCAACCTAAGGCGGCGCAAGATATTTTGATCAGCCAGTTCGGTGTCAGTAGCGAACAGCTCACGCGCGCCGCTTATGCCGAGATTGTCGACAGCTATGGGCAGTTCACCCGGGCCAACTGGCCGGGCAAGATCCAGCGCGATGCGCAGTTACAGCAAGCGGTTGCCGAGGAACAAGCGCAGTTAAAGGGCTGGCTGGCTGAGCGCCCGGCGCAGGATAAATTCGGTGGCTGGACGGGCGCACAACCGTTTGAGGCCAGTGGTTTCTTCCGTACCGAGAAGCGCGACGGGCGCTGGTTGCTCGTTTCGCCTGAGGGGCATCCGTTCTACTCACTGGGCGTCAACGCCGTGACGGCCGAGCAGAGCGCGACCTATGTCGAGGGGCGTGAGGCGATGTTTGCCGGTCTGCCGCAAGAGGGTAATGCTCTGACGGCTTATTTCGGCACGTCGGATAGCCGCAGTGATACCGGCGCCAACCAGGGTCGAGCATTTGCCAGCGGGCGTTGGTTCGATTTCTACAAAGCTAACCTGCAGCGCAGTTATGGCCAGGTTGACCCTGCTGCCTGGCGCGCGCTGAGCCAGGACCGCCTGCAGGCCTGGGGCTTCAACACCCTGGGTAACTGGAGTGAGCCGGCGTTCGGCGGCGACTCACGTATGCCGTTCAGCATTCCGCTGTCGATTCGTGGCGACTACGCCACCATCAGCACGGGTGTTGATTGGTGGGGCGCAATGCCGGATCCCTTCGATCCGCGCTTTGCCATGGCCACCGAGCGCGCTGTGGCGATTGCCTCGCGTGATCACCGCGACAATCCCTGGCTGCTCGGCTATTTCGCCGATAACGAGCTGGCTTGGGCTGGCCCTGCGAGTGACCCCAATGGTCGTTATGCTCTGGCGTACGCCACGCTGCGGTTGACCACTGATGTGCCGGCCAAGCGTGCCTTCCTTAAACAGCTGCGCGATAAATACCGCAACCAGAATGGCCTGTCTCGCGCCTGGGGGATTGAGCTGCAGGCTTGGGAGCTAATGGAAGACCCAGGATTTCAGGCGCCGCTGCCAAGTGCAGAATTCCCCGCCATCGAAAAGGACATGCAGGCATTCTTGCGCCTGTTCGCCGAAACCTACTTTAAAACCATTGCCGACTCGCTCGACTGGCATGCGCCAAATCACCTGCTGTTAGGTGGGCGTTTCGCCAGCAGCATCCCCGAAGCGGTAGGCGCCTGTGCGCGTTTCTGTGATGTGCTGAGCTTCAACTTCTATACCCGTGAGCCGCAGCAGGGCTATGACTTCGCCGCGCTGCGTCAGTTGGACAAACCACTGATGATCACCGAGTTCCACTTCGGCTCGCGTGATCGTGGGCCGTTCTGGGGCGGCGTTGCCGAGGTGTACAACGAAGCGGAGCGCGGCCCGGCTTATGCGCACTTCCTGAGCAAAGCCCTGGAGGAGCCACAGGTTGTCGGCGTGCATTGGTTCCAGTACCTCGATCAGCCGGTTACCGGTCGCCTGTTAGATGGCGAGAACGGCCATCTGGGGTTGGTGGCGATCACTGATCGGCCTTGGGCTGGTTTCGTCAAAGCCGTACGCAAGGCCAATTTGGCTGTCGCAAAAAGTGTACTCCAGCCAGCGCCTGAGCCTGTGACGAAAACCCCTTGAAGGGCTATTCGCAAAACGGATAGTGCCGATGCCAGGCTTGAGCAGGGCTCACCGCAAGCGGCAGAGCTTAAACAATCCGCCGATCATTTGGCGCGCAGTGATAGAGGAGTAGGGTGGTGCAGATACAGGGCTATTTCGACCTCAAGTTCGAGGCATTGAGAGACGCTTTCGCGGCGTTATTCGATGACCCGCAGGAGCGTGGCATGGCGCTCTGTGTGCAGGTCGGCGGTGAAACCGTGGTGGACCTGTGGGCTGGCGTTGCTGACAAAGATGGCCAGCAGGCCTGGCACAGCGACACCATTCTTAACCTGTTCTCCTGTACCAAGACCTTTACTGCCGTGACGGCCTTGCAGTTGGTCGCTGAGGGCAAGCTTGAGCTGGATGCGCCAGTCGCGCGCTATTGGCCCGAGTTTGCGGCAGCCGGCAAAGATAAAATCACCCTGCGCCATTTGCTCAGCCATCAGGCTGGGCTGCCGGCCTTGCGCCAGATGCTGCCCGCCGAGGCGCTGTATGACTGGCAGGCGATGACCACGGCGCTGGCCGCCGAACAGCCCTGGTGGGCATTGGGTGAGGGCCATGGTTATGCGCCGATCACCTATGGCTGGTTGGTCGGTGAGGTGTTGCGCCGGGTCGAGGGGCGCGGGCCGGGCGAATCCATCGTCGCACGCACGGCCACGCCTTTGGGGCTGGACTTCCACGTCGGCCTGGCGGACGAGGAGTTCGACCGCGTGGCGACTATCTCCCGTGGCAAGGGGAACGTCGGTGATGCAGCCGCGCAGCGTCTGCTCAAAACCATGATGAGTGAGCCGGCGGCCATGAGCACGCGGGCCTTCACCAATCCACCATCGATCATGACCAGCACCAACAAGCCCGAATGGCGGCGCATGCAGCAGCCCGCAGCGAATGGCCATGGTAATGCCCGCAGCCTGGCTGGTTTTTACAGCGGCCTGCTGGATGGACGCTTACTCGAAAGCGAGCTGCTGGATGAGTTGACCCGCGAGCACGCGGTGGGCGAGGACAAGACCCTGCTGACACGGACCCGCTTTGGACTGGGCTGCATGCTCGACCAGCCGGAAGTTGCCAACGCCACCTATGGTATGGGGCCGCGCGCCTTTGGTCACCCAGGAGCCGGCGGTTCGATTGGCTTTGCTGACCCGGAACGGGATGTGGCGTTCGGCTTTGTTACCAACAATCTAGGACCGTTCGTCTTGATGGACCCCCGTGCGCAGAAACTTGCGCGTTTGTTGGCTGATTGTTTGTAGCCAGCTCAGCTAAACTGCTGCGCAATCACCTGGGGTCAGCTCCTTGAGCAGGTCCCGGCGCGCTTCTTTTGTTTATTACGTGTGGATGCCCGATGCTCACCAATAAAACTCTCGCCGTCGCCCTTTGTGTGCTGATCAGCGGTTGCAGTATGTTTGATAAATCTGCAACGTCCGCGCCGAAAGTGGTTGCCATGCCGCCACCGGCAGTGACTCAGGCGTGGTTGGATGTGTATGAGCCGAAGGTGCGTGAAGCGATCAAAGGCACTCACTTTGAGTTTGAGCGCCGTGAAAATCTGCTGGTGGTCACCGCTCCGGTGCAGGGCTCATTCAACCCGGACCGTCCGCACATGATGCTACCGAGCACCCTGGGGCCGCTGAGCCGCATGGCCAAATTGCTTGAGCGTGATGAAACCATCGGCGTGTTGATTCTTGGCCACGCCGACAGCAGCGGTGAAGCGAATGCCAACCGTGACTTGAGCCAGCAACGCGCCCGCGCATTTACCTCGATTTTCCGCCTCAGTGGCCTTAAGCAAAGCCGCTTGATGGTCAAAGGCCTGGGCTCGGATATGCCGCGTGCGGCCAACGATAGCCAACAAGGCCGTGCACTGAACCGTCGCGTGGAAATTATGCTGACCTCGAAAGCCACCCTCAATGCGCTGATTGCCAAATATAGCCAGCCTTTGCCCGCCACGGCAGTAGTGGCAACCAAATCCATTAAAGACAAGAACGCCAAAGTGGTTGCCAAGGCCGATAAACCCGCGCGCAGCCAATAAAACTCTGCTGCAGCGGCTCGTTGCTGCAGATCAAGCCAGATTGAGCGCTCGCGGGTAAGCTAAGCCTATTTGCCCAAGGGGATTTGCCGATGACTCAAACGCTGGCTGACATGCGCCGTGATTACACCCGCGACGGTTTAAGTGAAGCGCAAGCACCGCTTGAGCCGTTTGCGCTGTTCGAGCAATGGTTTGCCGACGCGGTAAAGACCGAACAGCTGCCGGTTGAACCCAATGCGATGACCCTGGCGACTGTTGACGCGCAAGGCCGGCCGCACTGCCGTGTGCTGCTGCTTAAGGGGTTGGATGCGCGCGGTTTCACCTTCTTCAGCAACTACGACAGCGCCAAAGGCCAACACCTGCAGGCCAATCCATTTGCCGCCATGACCTTCTTCTGGCCCAGCCTGGAGCGGCAGGTGCGTATCGAGGGGCGTGTCGAGCGGGTTACGCCTGAGGAGTGCGATGCCTATTTTCAGGTGCGTCCATTGGGCAGCCGTCTGGGCGCCTGGGCCTCACCACAGAGCCAGGTAATTGCCGACCGCGCCGAACTGGAAAGCTTGCTGGCGCAAACGGAACAGCGCTTTCTCGACCGGGCGCCGCATTGTCCGCCGCATTGGGGCGGCTACCGCCTGCTGCCGGAGCGCGTCGAGTTCTGGCAGGGCCGCTCCAGCCGTCTGCATGATCGGCTCAACTTCCGCCAGCAAGACGGCGCCTGGTTGCGTGAGCGTCTAGCCCCCTGATAGTGGCGTCAATCCGCTTGGTAGTGCGCGGCCGCTTGCTCCAGCCAGGCGGGTAGGTCGCGGCGTTTGATCCCACTCGCTTGAGCTTCAGCCAGGCGCGAGAGCATATAGTCGCGTTTGGCTGTTGAGTCACCGGCCAATGACAGCGCCAGGTCGCGATCGATCCAGCGTTTGATCCGCACATACAGCCACCAGTGAAAGTACAGGCCTGCCACGGTGGTAATGGCGACGATAAAATAATCCATAAATCCCCCAAACAAGGTCTTAGCTTAGGCTAATTGGTTGTGGGCTCGCAGGTGGCGCAATGTCGCGTTATGGTCCGGCGATGCAGCGCTGATAATGTTTTCCGCATATTGGCGGGTGACAGTTGAACCGCGCAGGCGTTTTAATGAATGCCTGCCTAATTGGAGAAATGATCATGCGTAACCCCTTTCTGTTGGCTGCCTCCTTTGCCGCGTTAGCCCTATTGGGTGGCTGCGCCTCCAGTCTGACTGGCGATACCTACTCACGTGAAGAAGCGCGCACTGTGCAAACTGTGCGCATGGGCACTATCGAATCGCTACGCCCGGTGAAGATTGAAGGCACGAAAACCCCAATCGGCGCTGGTGCCGGTGCGGTTATTGGTGGCGTTGCCGGCAGTGGCGTAGGCGGTGGTCGTGGCAGTGCGGTGGCCGCAGTGATTGGGGCGGTGGCCGGCGGCCTGTTAGGCGCGATGACCGAAGAAGGTCTGACACGCACCCAGGGCGTTGAAATTACTGTGCGCGAAGATGACGGCAGCATGCGCGCCTACGTGCAGGCAGTCGAAGAGAATCAGGTATTTCGGGTCGGTGAGCGCGTACGCATCATGACGGTCAATGGCACCAGCCGCGTTACCCAGTGAGTGTTGCAAAGGCCGGATCAGTGTTGGCTGATCCGGCTTTTTATTGCCTTTTTTCTAGATAGACCAGACGTTTATCGGTGTTTAACGGGATTCCCAGGCAAGTTTCTGGTGAGCGAGTGTTTTGTAATGATTCTATCCATGACGTCTGGCCGATAGTTATGGATAATCGCGCACGTTTTTCTGTTGATCGGTTTTCGCCGCCGCACGGCCTATCAGATGTGTGTGGGGTGTGGCACAGGTCAAACCCTGTGGTTTACCGTCAGTCAGTCAGTTAGGGAGTCGGCCGGGTTCATGTACGTGCCGGGTTCGTATAAAGAGGTTTATCTATGACGCTTGCGCTGATCATCGCCTTGCCATTTCTTGGCTTGTTTCTGCCGCTGCTGACCGAGCGGCTGGGACGTTCAGCGTGCGCCGCAGCCACCGCACTGGCGCCGTTAGCCGCATTGGTGCTGCTGATCTCGCAGCAGTCTGCGGTGTTCTCTGGCGAGTTGCTCAAGGTCAAGCTGGACTGGTTACCCTCCCTGGGTTTGAACCTCAGCCTGCGCCTCGATGGGCTGGGTTTTCTGTTTGCGCTGCTGATTCTCGGCATCGGCTTGCTGGTGATTCTCTACGCGCGCTACTACCTGTCCAAGAAGGAGCCAATGGGGCGTTTCTTCGCCTTCCTCCTGTTGTTTATGGGCGCCATGCTGGGCGTAGTACTTTCGGAAAACCTGCTGCTGATGCTGATGTTCTGGGAGCTGACCAGCCTGTCGTCGTTCCTGCTGATTGGCTTCTGGGGCGAGCGCTCGGATGCGCGTAAAGGCGCACGCATGGCCTTGGCGGTGACCGGTGGCGGCGGTTTGGCGTTGTTTGCCGGGATTCTGCTGATCGGCCATATCGCCGGCAGTTTCGAGTTGTCTCAGGTACTGGCTGCCGGATACGCGATCCGTTCCCACGAGCTGTATCCGCTGGCGCTGATTCTGGTGCTGCTGGGCGTGTTCACCAAGTCGGCGCAGTTTCCGTTCCATTTCTGGTTACCCCATGCGATGGCCGCACCGACCCCGGTGTCTGCCTATTTGCACTCGGCGACCATGGTTAAGGCCGGGGTGTTTCTGCTGGCGCGACTGTACCCGGCGCTGGCAGGTTCGGAGTGGTGGTTCTACCTGGTCAGCATCACCGGCCTGGTGACCTTGCTGGTCGGTGCCGGGATGGCGCTGTTTCAGCATGACCTCAAGGGGCTGCTGGCTTATTCGACCATCAGCCACCTGGGCCTGATCACTTTGCTGTTCGGCCTGGATACGCGGCTGGCAGCGGTGGCAGCGGTGTTCCACATCATTAACCACGCGACGTTCAAGGCCTCGCTGTTTATGGCGGCGGGGATCATCGATCACGAAACGGGTAGCCGCGATATGCGGCGTATCAACGGCATGTGGAAGTACATGCCGCACACGGCCGTGTTAGCCATGGTCGCAGCGTCGGCGATGGCGGGTGTGCCGTTGCTCAATGGCTTCTTGAGCAAGGAAATGTTCTTCAGTGAAACGCTCAATCAGCATCTGCTGGGCAGCTTCAATTGGGTAATTCCGGCAGCCGCCACCCTGGCCGGGGTGTTCTCGGTTGCTTATTCGCTGCGCTTTATTCACGACGTATTCTTCAATGGCGAGCCGATCAACCTGCCGCATTACCCGCCGCATGAGCCGCCGCGCTATATGAAGGTGCCGGTGGAAATTCTGGTGTTCCTCTGCCTTTTGGTGGGGATTGTTCCGGCGTACACCGTCGCGCCACTGCTCGCGGCGGCTGCCTCAGCCACCCTGGCGGGTGATGTGCCGACTTACAGTCTGTCGATTTGGCATGGGTTTAATCTGCCATTGCTGATGAGCTTTATCGCCCTGTTCGGCGGGATTCTGGTCTATGTGTTCCGCCAGCCGCTGTTCCGCTGGTATGCCGGGCTGCCGAGCGTGGATGCCAAGTTGATCTTTGAGCGTGGCGTTGTGCTGATGATCAAGGGCTGCACGGCCATAACGCAGTGGATGGAAAACGCTTCGCTGCAGCGCTACCTGGCGCTGTTACTGGCGGCCGCGTTAATTGTGGTGACCCAAGGCTTGAGTGAGTTACCTCAGATCAGTGGGCCGCTCGCGATGACCAAGATTGACGGCATCACTGCGTTGGGGCTGGGCATCATGGCCTTGGCCGCGTTGGTGACGGTGATCTTCCATCGCCAGCGTTTGGTCTCGCTGTTGATGCTCAGTGTGGTCGGCTTGATGGTTGCGCTGGCCTTCGCCCGTTATTCAGCGCCTGATCTGGCGCTGACCCAGCTGTCAGTGGAAGTGGTCACGATCATTCTGTTGATGCTGGCGCTGTTCTTTTTGCCGGCGCACACCCGTGTGGAATCCAGCAGCTTGCGTGGCCTGCGTGACTTTACCCTGGCGGTCAGTATGGGCGTGATGGTGGCGATACTGGTGTTTGCCGTGCTCACGCGACCGTATGACAGCATTTCCGCGTTCTTCCTGGAGAACAGCGTGCCGGGCGGTGGCGGCACCAACGTGGTCAACGTGATTCTGGTCGACTTCCGTGGCTTCGATACCATGGGCGAGGTGACTGTATTGGCGATTGCCGCGGTAGGCATCTTCGCCATGCTGGACGGGTTGCGCCTGTTCCAGCCGGAATTGGATGCGCAGGGGCGCAACTGGGCGCGTGATCGTCACCCCTTGGTGCTTGCCACCCTGTCGCGGGTCTTGCTGCCGATGGCATTGCTGGTTTCGGTGTTTATCTTCCTGCGCGGGCATAACTTGCCGGGTGGTGGCTTTATCGCCGGTTTGGTTACGGCGGTGGCGTTGATTCTGCAATACGTCGCCAGTGGCGTGCAGTGGACGCAGTCGCGCCTCCCGCTTAACTACCAAGGCATGGCTGGGCTTGGCGTGTTGATTGCCGGCCTCACCGGGTTGGGCAGCTGGCTGTTTGACCGGCCGTTCCTGACTTCCGCCTTCGGCCATTTCCAGATCCCGCTGATCGGTGAAATTGAGCTGGCCACGGCCATGCTGTTTGACCTGGGCGTGTACCTGACGGTAGTCGGCGCGACCCTGCTGATTCTCGCCAACCTGGGCAAGTTGACCCAGGAAAAAGCTGCACAAGAGGTGCTTTGAAATGGAAGCCATATTTGCCGCGACCTTGGGCATCCTGACGGCCAGCGGTGTGTACCTGCTGCTACGCGCCCGCACGTTCCCGGTGGTGCTGGGGCTGACGCTGATTTCTTATGCGGTCAACCTGTTCTTGTTTGCCATGGGCCGTTTACAAACCGGCGTGGTCACGGTGGTCGGGGCGGGCGCTGAATACGCTGATCCACTGCCACAAGCGCTGGTACTGACCGCGATTGTGATCGGCTTTGCCATGACCGCCTTCGTCGTGGTGTTGGCCTTGCGCAGTGTGGGCGAAACCCGTACCGACCATGTTGACGGCCAGGAGCCTGCACGATGAACCACGGCTTAATCCTGCCCATCCTGCTGCCGATGTTTGCCGGCAGCCTGTTGCTGCTGGGCGCGGGCCTTAGCCAGCGGGTTAAACGTTGCGTGTCGCTATTGGCTACCCTGTCGCTGTTGCCGTTGAGCGCTTACCTGCTCTGGCTGGCCGATCAAGGTGTGTTGCAGGTGTATGCCGCCGGTAACTGGGCGGCTCCGTTTGGCATCATCCTGCTGCTCGATCGCCTCAGCGCCTTGCTGTTGGTGGTCACTGCGGTACTCGGCAGCTTCGCCTTGCTGTATGCGGTACGCGGTGATGATGAGCGCGGGCAGAGCTTCCATGCGCTGTTCCAGTTCCAGTTGATGGGCATCAACGGCGCTTTTCTGACGGGCGATTTGTTCAACCTGTTCGTGTTCTTTGAAATCCTCCTGATCGCCTCCTATTCGCTGCTGCTGCATGGTGGTGGCGTCGAACGGGTACGGGCGGGCTTGCATTACGTGGTGCTCAACCTGGTGGGCTCGGCGTTCTTCCTGCTCGCCGTGGGCGTGCTGTATGGCATCACCGGCACCCTGAATATGGCCGATATGGCTATCCAGGT
This sequence comes from Pseudomonas sp. MIL19, assembly GCF_028680365.1. Lineage (NCBI taxonomy): Bacteria > Pseudomonadati > Pseudomonadota > Gammaproteobacteria > Pseudomonadales > Pseudomonadaceae > Pseudomonas > Pseudomonas sp. MIL19. Next base: position 247,243 of record NZ_JAPPVG010000010.1, read on the forward strand.
CGCGGCGGCCGGGCCTGACGATGCGGGGCTGCTCGGCGCGGCTGGTTTGCTGCTGTTGGTGGTGTTCGGTCTTAAGGCTGCGTTTTTACCCTTGTATTTCTGGTTGCCTAACGCCTACGCCTCGGCCACTGCGCCGGTCGCTGCGCTGTTCGCGGTGATGACCAAGGTGGGGCTGTACTCGATTATCCGCGTGTATACGCTGATCTTTGGTGACGAGGCGGGCAGCCTGGCCAATATGGCCAACGACTGGCTCTGGCCGTTGGCGCTGCTGACCCTGGCATTGGGCGTGATCGGCGCGCTGGCGGCGGTCAGCCTGCAAGGCTTGCTGGCGTATCTGGTGGTGGTGTCGGTCGGCACCTTACTCGCCGGTATTGCCATCGGTACTGAGCAGGCCTTGGCTGGCGCGCTGTTTTACTTGGTGCACAGCACCTGGGTAGCCGGCGGCTTGTTCCTCCTGGCGGACCTGATTACCCGCCAGCGCGGCGAAAAACAGGGGCTACTGGTGCAGGGCCCGGCGCTGCAGAATCCTCATGTGCTGGGCGGCTTGTTCTTTTTTGGTGCGGTTGCGGTGGCCGGCCTACCGCCGCTCTCCGGATTTATCGGCAAACTGTTGCTGTTGCGCTCGCTGGAGCCCGGATTGCAGGCGTTGTTGCTCTGGCCGGTAGTGCTGGGCGGCGGCTTGCTGACCCTGATCGCCCTGAGCCGTGCCGGCAGCACCTTGTTCTGGCGGGTAGGGCTAAGCCAGCTGGACAGCGCTGAGCTGGACTATGGCCGGCTGCTGGCCTGCATGGGCTTGCTGTTGCTCAGCCTGCTGCTGGTCGTCGGTGCGGCACCCTTGTTGAGCTATGTCGAGGCCACGGCCAGCCAGTTGCATGACCTCGGGCTGTACCGCCAGATCATCGAATCGGGAGCTGCACGATGAAAGCACGTCGCTGGTTACCCCATCCGCTGTTGAGCCTATGCCTGCTGATGGTCTGGCTGTTGCTGATGAACGACCTGAGCCTGGGCCACTGGTTGCTCGGTATGTTGCTCGGCTGGGCTATTCCATTGCTAACTCAGGTGTTCTGGATCAACCCGCCGCGGGTGTATAAGCCGCTCAAGCTGTGCTGGTTTTTACTGCGCATCCTCGGCGATATCGTCACGGCCAACCTGCAGGTGGCCAAGCTGATTCTCGGTTCGCCCGCCAAGCTGCGGCCCGCGTTCGTGGAAATTCCCCTGCTGTTGGAAGACGAGCTGGCCCTGACCATGCTCACCAGCATTATCTCCCTGACCCCGGGCACGGTTTCCGCCGACCTCAGTGATGACCGCAAGACCTTGCTGGTCCACGGCCTGGATGTGCCCGATGCCGAGGCTTTGGTGGCGGAAATCAAGCAGCGTTACGAAGTTCCCTTGCTGGAGGTGTTCACATGCTCGCCTACGTGATTCCACTGTGCCTGGTGCTGATCGGCTTGGCGCTGGTGCTGACCATGGCGCGGCTGATTATCGGCCCAGACTTGCCTGATCGCATTCTGGCGCTAGACACCCTGTACATCAACGCAATCGCCATGCTCGTGCTGTTTGGCGTGTGGCTGGGGTCTGATTTGTACTTTGAAGCAGCGCTGCTGATTGCGGTAATGGGCTTTATTGGCACCGTGGCCGTGGCCAAGTACTTGCTGCGCGGCGACATCATCGAATGAGGAGCATCTAATGGCTTTCTGGATTGAAGCGCTGGTGGCGCTGTCTCTGCTGGTGGGCAGTATGTTTGCTCTGGTGGGGGCGATTGGCCTGTACCGGCTGCCGGACTTCTTTATGCGCCTGCACGGCCCGACCAAGTCCACCACCCTGGGAGTGGGCGGTATGGTGATCGCCTCGCTGATCTACTTCAGCTTTCATGGTGAGGGCGTCAGCCTGCATGAACTACTGATCGCCCTGTTTCTGTTTATCACCGCGCCTGTTAGCGCCCATATGCTGGCCAAGGCGGCCATGCAGCAGAAGCTCCACATCGACGCAAAAACCCGCGGCAAGCCCTGGGAGCAATAAGGCCACACACATTGCCCGGCTGACTGTATCTGTCGGCGGCGCACCGGCCGCTCTACACTGCGGTTTTTGAGCAGAGGTGGTCGATGCGCGAGCAGGGAAGAGGCGTGGCGGTGAGCTGCCTGGTGATTGCCATGGCGCTGTGGGGCAGTTCGTTTATTGCGCTGAAACTGGCCTTTGCCGAGTTGCCGCCGTTGTGGGTGATCTTCGGGCGTATGGCCCTCGGCAGCCTGGTGTTTTTGCTGGCCTGGCGCTGGCGCGGACAGATGCATTACCGCGCCGGTGACTGGAAGTACCTCTTGGGCCTGGCGGCCTGCGAACCCTGCCTGTATTTCCTCTTCGAAGCCCTCGCACTGCAGCACACCAGTGCTGCCCAGGCCGGCATGGTCACAGCCTTGTTGCCTCTGCTGGTGGCGGTCGGCGCGTTGGTCTTTCTGCGCGAGCGGATCAGCCGCATCACCCTGGCCGGGTTTCTCCTCGCCCTGGTCGGCGCCATCTGGCTGAGCCTGGCTGGCAGTGCCGATGAGCATGCCAGTAACCCCGTGCTTGGCAACTTCTACGAGCTACTCGCCATGCTCTGTGCCGCGGGGTACACCTTGTTGCTCAAGCATCTATCGGGGCGTTATTCGCCTTTTCTGCTGACGGCCATGGTGGCGTTTGTCGGCACTCTGTTCTTTCTGCCTATGGCTTTGTTGAGTGCGCCGTTGCCGACCGCTGTCAGCCTTATGGGGCTGGGCGCCATCGCCTATTTGGGCATTGTGGTCACGGTGGGCGCTTATGGCTTGTACAACTTCGGCGTCAGCCGCCTGCCAGCGAGCCAAGCCTCGGGGTTTACCAACCTGATCCCGGTATTCACCTTGTTGTTCGCCATACTGCTGTTGGGGGAAAGCCTGAATGCCATGCAGATGCTGGCTGCGGCTTTGGTGTTCGCCGGCGTGCTGCTCAGCCAATGGCGCGGCACGCAAGTGATACCGGCTGGTGTACTGGATTAAGGAGCAAGGCATGAGCGATCTGCGCGCCTGGGCGCGCTAAACACTCTGGCCACTTGCGCAACTGGAGTGTTTAGCAGTGCGGTGATGCGTTTTCAGGCGGAAAAACCACCATCAATCATCAGGCTGGAACCGGTGATATAGCCCGCTTCCGGGCCCGCCAGATAAGCCACGAAGCTGGCAATTTCTTCGGCGCGACCGTAACGGTTGATGGCCATCAATTGCTTCAGGCTGTCGGCAAACTCGCCATTTTCTGGGTTCATCTCGGTGTCCACCGGGCCCGGTTGCAGGTTGTTTACTGTGATGCCACGGCCACCCAGGTCGCGGGCCAGGCCCTTGGTCAAGCCCACCAGTGCGGCCTTGCTCATGGCATATACCGAGCCACCGGCGAAGGGCATGCGCTCGGCGTTGGTGCTGCCGATGTTGATGATACGGCCACCATCGTTGAGGTGTTTGGATGCTTCCTGACTGGCGATCACCACGCTGCGCACGTTGATCGCAAGCGTGCGATCGATATCTTCGATGCTCATTTCCTCGATTGGGGCGATGGCCAGTACACCGGCGTTATTCACCAGAATATCCAGTTGGCCGAAGGTGCTCAGGGTTTGCTGAATGGCGCCGCGAATGGCGCTTTCGCTCGCGCTGTCGGCTTTAATGGCGAGGGCTTTGCCGCCGGCGGCCTGGATTTCCTGCACCAGTGTTTCGGCGTGCTGGGCGCTCTGGCTGTAGGTCAGGGCAACCGCAGCACCGTCACGCGCCAGACGTTTGGCGATGGCTGCGCCAATGCCACGGGAACCGCCTTGAATAAAAGCTACTTTGCCGCTGAGGGTAGGGGTGTTGTGCGTCATGTCGATCTCCATACAAGTAAGTGGGGGTGTCGGTACTTCTTGGTGTTGGAGTGAGTATCTGCCGCAGATTGATTTCTAATAAGCCTGTAATACGCATATGCTTTCGATCCAAATGCTATCGAATGCTCGCAGGGAATCGCCTATGGACACCCTTAATTGCATTGAATGTTTTATTCGCAGCGCCCAGTCCGGCAGCTTTGCCGAGGCCTCGTGGCGTCTGGGGCTGACGCCGGCTGCGGTAGGCAAGAATGTGGCGCGGCTAGAGGCCAGCCTGGATGTGCGACTGTTTCAGCGCAGTACGCGCAAGTTGAGTCTTACCGAGGCCGGCGAGCATTTTTTGGCCGAAGCGGCGGGTGGCCTGAGCACTCTGCAACTGGCGATGGAGAATCTCACCAGCCTGCGCAGCCAGCCGGCAGGCGTTCTGAAGGTGAGCATGGGCCTGTCGTTCGGCCGCGAGTACATGGTGCCGCTGCTGGGGGAGTTTCTGCGGCGTTATCCGCGCATCGTGCCGGACTGGCATTTTGATAACCGCCAGGTAGACCTGATTGCCAAAGGCTTTGATGCCGCCATTGGCGGTGGCTTTGATATTCCCCAAGGTGTGGTGGCGCGTGAGCTGGCACCAGCCCACCGCATATTATTGGCGGCACCGCAGTACCTGGAGCAGGCTGCGCGCTTGGATTCACCCGCGGATCTCCCTCAGCACGCCGGCATCTTGATTCGCTCACCGCAAACCGGTCGTGTGCGCCCTTGGGCCTTGCGCAACCGCGAGGGCCTGTTGGCATCCGCAGAGATGCAAACCCGGATGACCTTCAGCGACCCGGAAGCCGCCTGTGTCGCAGCCGAGAGCGGGCTGGGCATTGCCTTGGTCAGCACCGGCCATGCCCAGATATACCTGCGCCGCGGCACAGTGCAGCGGGTATTACCGGATTGGTATGTGGATGCGGGGGCGATTTCGATCTACTTCGTCGGGCAGAAACTGTTGCCGCAAAAGACCCGCGTGTTTATCGATTTCGTCCGCGAGCAATTCCAGCAACAGGGGCTGGAAAAGCTCTTGTCAGCGCTGTGAGGGTTACGGCGCCTTGGGCGGCGCCTGCTTTCAGGCTTCGGCAATCCCCAGCATGTCCTTGATCAGCGCTTCGGCTACGCGAATACCATCGACACCTGCCGACAGAATACCGCCGGCATAACCCGCGCCTTCGCCGGCCGGGTACAGGCCGCGCACGTTGAGGCTCTGCATGTCCGTGCCACGGGTGATACGCAGCGGCGAGGAAGTACGGGTTTCGATGCCGGTGAGTACCGCATCATGCAGGTCGAAGCCTTTGATCTGCTTACCGAAAGCCGGCAGCGCTTCGCGGATCGCCTCGATGGCGAAATCCGGCAGGGCCAGCGCCAGGTCGCCCAGCTTGATGCCGGGTTTGTAGGACGGCTCGACACTGCCCAGCGCTGTTGAAGGTGTGCCGGCAATAAAATCGCCAACCAGTTGCCCCGGCGCTTCGTAGGTGCTGCCGCCGAGCAGGTAGGCCTGCGATTCCAGGCGCTCCTGCAGCTCAACCCCAGCCAACGGGCCGCCCGGATAATCCTGCTCCGGGGTGATGCCGACGACGATACCGGCGTTGGCATTACGCTCGTTGCGCGAGTACTGGCTCATGCCGTTGGTCACTACGCGGTTCGGCTCTGAGGTCGCCGCCACCACCGTGCCACCGGGGCACATGCAGAAGCTGTAGACCGAGCGGCCATTCTTGGCGTGGTGCACCAGTTTGTAATCCGCCGCGCCCAACTTGGGATGGCCGGCGTATTTGCCCAAACGGGCGCGGTCGATCAACCCCTGCGGGTGCTCGATGCGGAAGCCCACCGAGAATGGCTTGGCCTCCATAAACACGCCGTGTTGGTGCAGCATGCGGAAGGTGTCGCGTGCGCTGTGGCCCAAGGCCAGGATCACCTGACGGCTACGGATCTGCTCGCCACTGTTGAGGATCACTCCGTTGAGCTGACCCTCTTCAATCAGCACATCACTGACACGTTGTTCAAAGCGTACTTCACCGCCCAGGGCTTTGATTTCCTCACGCATGGTCGCGACCACGCCAGTCAGGCGGAAGGTGCCGATATGCGGTTTGCTGACGTAGAGGATTTCCTCCGGCGCGCCGGCTTTTACGAACTCCTGCAGCACCTTGCGCCCGTAATGCTTGGGGTCTTTGATCTGGCTGTAGAGCTTGCCGTCGGAGAAGGTCCCCGCGCCGCCTTCGCCGAACTGCACGTTGGACTCAGGCTTGAGCACATTCTTGCGCCACAGGCCCCAGGTGTCCTTGGTGCGCTGGCGCACTTCGGTGCCGCGCTCCAGCACAATCGGCTTGAGTCCAGCCTGGGCGAGAATCAGCGCAGCAAAAATCCCGCACGGGCCAAAGCCGACCACCAGCGGGCGCTCGGCCAGGCCTTCTGTGGCCAGGGCGACGGGTTTGTAGGCTGTGTCCGGGGTGATGCTGATATGCCGGTCCTCGGCAAATTTACTCAACAGCGCCGCTTCATTCTGCAGGCTGCAGTCGATGGTGTAGATGAAGTGTATTTCGCTGGATTTCTTGCGCGCATCGTAGCTGCGCTTGAACAGGCTGAAGTCGAGCAGCTCGCTGTCGGCAATCCCTAAACGCTGGATGATGGCGGGGCGCAGGGCCTCTTCGGGATGGTCGAGCGGCAGCTTGAGTTCGGTGATGCGTAACATGAGGGGGCGATCCACTATCAGGGCCGGAGGCAACCCGGCAGCATTTTAGGACCGGCGATTATACCTGTGATCGCCGGTCCTGGGCTCAGTGGCTGCGCCCATTGGTCATGCGCGTCGCTCGCCTGCACTCAGGCGGTCGCAAGGCTTAGCGTGCGTCTGGCTTCACCCAGGCCAGCATCACGTCGAGCATGCGGTTGGCGAAGGCCCACTCGTTGTCATACCAGGCCAAGACCTTGACCAGATCGCCCTGCACACGGGTGTGGCTGAGGTCGACCACGCACGACACCGGGTAGCCATTGAAGTCGCTGGACACCAGCGCCAGCTCGTTGCATTCCATCACCCCAGCCGGCAGTTGTGCGGCACCGGCTTGCAGCGCGGCGTTAATCGCCTCACGGCTGGTTGGGCGCTCGCAGGTGAAGGTCAGGTCAACCAGCGACACGTTGGGCGTCGGTACGCGTATCGACAACCCATCCAGGCGGCCAACCAGTTCCGGCATCACCAGGCCGATGGCCTTGGCTGCACCGGTGCTGGTGGGGATCATCGACAACGCGGCGGCGCGGGCGCGATACAGGTCGCTGTGGGTCTTATCCAGCAGGTTCTGGTCATTGGTGTAGGAGTGGATGGTGTTGACCAGCCCCTGACGAATGCCCACGGCCTCGTGCAGCACCTTGGCCATCGGCGCCAGGCAGTTGGTGGTGCAGGAGGCGTTGGAAACGATCTGCTGATCGCCCAGTAATTGGTGGTTAACCCCGTAGACCACGGTCAGGTCAGCGCTGTCGAGCGGATGCGAGAGCAGCACGCGCGGGCTACCGGCGCTGATATGCTGTTCGACCTGTTCGCGCTTCTTCAGTTTGCCGGTGCATTCGAGCACCAGATCGACCTCAAACTCGCGCCAGGGCAAATTCGCCACTTCGCGTTCGCGCAGCAGCTGGATCGCGTGGCCGTTTACGCTGAATACGTTACCGTCCAGGCTGATCTGCCCAGGGAAACGGCCGAAGGTGGAATCAAAGCGGGTGAGGTGGGCGAGGGTGCTTTGCTCACCCAAGTCATTGATTGCGGTGAGGTGAATCTGGTCTTGCAGGTTGCGCTCGAACAACGCGCGCACCAGGCAACGACCAATACGTCCATATCCATTAATAGCAATGCGCAGCATAACGATATCCCTTTGGCTGACTTCCCTTGCAGCTTAGGCCAAACGCCTAGCGGCGGGCTGATCTATCTCAGCTCTCTGCGCATTGATAGCTTGCCCGCAGGCCTTTGAAAACGTAAGCGAGGCAGGCAATGCAAGGCAAAAACGGCCGGTGAAGCGGAGTTTACGGGTTGTAAATGAGCATGCAGCGGCCGTTTTAACGCCGTACTGCCAACGCAGGTCGTTTTCAACGGCCTGCTAGTCGTTGCGCGCACCGCCTAGGTAGGCGCAGCCGCGCAATACCTCCCCGTCGAGGCGCAACTCGGCGCTCATGTGCTGCACCGCGCCACTCATGCCATCCACACAGCGCTGCGGCGCGAGCCACAGCTCAAGGCGCTGGCCGTTGGCCTCGCTGCTGAGGTTCAGGCGGCCTTCGGGCAGTTGCTCTTCCAAGTAGGGCAGCGCTTGCGGCTCTTTACCCGCACGATTAAGGACCAAGCCCTGATTGCTCACGGCAATGCTCCAGTCCGGCTCATGGCCGCTGGCGCGCAGCAGGGTGCGGGTGAAATTAATGTCGCTGCAGCCATGGCCTTCAGCCTGGACGCGGTACACCTGGCTGGGGGTGAAGGTGCCGTCCACCTTAGGTTGGCTCGTGCTAGACAACTCGCCGCGCATATCCACGTACAGCTGCGTCGCGCCATCGCTAAACAGCTCCGCCGCGTCGCGGCTTAAGGTGGTTGCCCCGTCATGGCCGATGACAAAACTGCGTTGCTCCTGGCAGGGGCGAAACAGTAAGTCGCCGTTTGCCAGGCTGAGTTCGCCCTGCAGGCGAGTGGGCGGCGTTGAGGTGTCATTCGGTTGTTCGCTCAACAGCTGGCAGCCGGCAAACAGCGGCAACAGGGCGACGACTAAGGTACGGCTAATGCGCATGAGGCTCTCCTGACAAGTGCGAGCACGTTACCGAGGCACTTGGGTGATCACAAGCGTGATGCTGGGATTCATTGCCTGGTGGCGAGGTCGTCACCGCGTCGTTGTGTGCCTATGTGTATGAGCTATCGATGAAGCAGCAATAACAGGTTGCCTGCCCAACAGAGGCGCGCGCAGGCAAGGCGCTGGCCAATGGTCTTTCGGGCAAGTCGCGGGCACTTCCTGAGGCCGTTAGGGGCGCCTGGGGACATTTCAGGGCCGCGTACATCGGCTTATGCAACTCTTTTACCGATATAGAACTTTACTTGAGGAGGTTACTGCAGCCGCTACCAATACAAAGGGCTTAAATCCATCTGCGCACGGCGTTTTTGTAGCGCTCAAACTCTGCGCCAAACAGCATGCTCAGTGCACGCTCTTCAGGTGCAATCTGAAAACGGTTGATGTACAGCATGAAAACACCCACACCCAGCAGCGCTACCGGCGATGACAAAAACACCGCCCATGAGACAAGCAACAGCGCAAAGCCGACATACATCGGGTTACGTGACACTTGATAGATACCGGAACGGACAAGCGCTGACGCCGCATCAGGCTTTAATGGATTGACAGTGGTCTGCGCACGCCGAAACGAAACAACCCCCGCCATACAAAAGAACACGCCAGCCAAGGCAACAGCCACCGCCCCAATAATGCGCAATGCCCCAGCCACCTCAATACCTGGCGTGTACAGGGCGATACCCCACATCGCCGCCCCGCACAGGGTGGCAATAAGCGGTGGTGGAATTTTGTTGTCTAGATTCAGCATGCCGCCTCCCTAATGCAGCTCGTGGTGCTCTACGCCGTGAAAAGACTGAGCCAGAGATATCGCCGCCGCGATACCCGACCTAGCCTGTAACCGCACCGCTTCTAACGATTAAGCTAAGGGGCAGGCTTTAGCCCGTCCCAGTGAGCGCAGCGAGCGATTTGAATGCTGTAATGGACTCTCCCCGCACCACGGTTCTATACCTAGAACTGCGGTGACTGATCATTGGGAGAGGCG